>JAOTTY010000043.1 GCA_029864185.1 Gammaproteobacteria bacterium | reverse complement strand
AATCCCGCTGATGACCAAGATGATCGCTAACGGCCAGACCGGCAACAAGCAGGGTCACGGTTTCTACCGCGGTGCCGAATCAGGGCGCGAGGTGCTGAATCTCGAAACCGGGCGCTACCAGCCAGCAACACGGTTGAATCTGCCGCTTGCCGAGCGCGCCGAACGGCTCGGTGTCAGCCAGCTGCTGGACGACGATGGTCCTTACGGCCGCTTTGCCTGGCGTATCCTGTCGCGCACGTTGAGCTATGCCGCGTCGCTGATTCCAGAGGTCGGCGACGATCCGGTCGGCATCGACGACGCGATGAAGCTCGGTTACAACTGGGTCGACGGTCCGTTCGAGCTGATCGATCAAATCGGCGTCGATCGGTTCATCGCAGGGCTCGAGGCCGACGGGATGCCGATACCGGCGTTTCTCGCCGAGGCGGCTGCTTCTAGCTTTTACCGGGTCGATGCGGGCGAGTTGCAGTCGCGACGATTCGGCGGCTCCTGGGAGACGATCCGACGCCCCGAGGGCGTCATCCGTTTCAGCGAAAAACGTCAGACCCTGCAGCCACGCAATCGCTGCGCCGTCGCCAGCTGGTACGATCTCGACGGTATCGCGCTGGTCGAATTCCACAGCAAGGCGAATGCGCTCGATGCGGATTCGATGCGCATGCTCGAGGACGCCATCGACCATGTCGAGCAAGAGTCCATGCGTGGTCTGGTCGTGCATAACGATGCACAGCACTTTTCCTGTGGTGTCAATCTGCAGGCGGTGCGCGACTTCTTCCGCCGTGAAGACATGGACGGTCTCGACGGATTCCTGAAGGATTTTCAGCAAACCGTGCATCGCATGCAGACCGCGGAATTTCCGGTGGTCGCGGCCCCGGTCGGCATGTCGATCGGCGGCGGCTTCGAGGTCGTGCTGCACGCCAAGCAGGTAATCTGCCACGCCAACTCGGTAACCGGGCTGGTCGAGTCGCTGGTCGGCGTAGTCCCGGGCGGCGGCGGCTGCAAGGAAACTCTGTACCGCTGGATCGAACTGCTGCAGTGCGGCGACGATATCACCGAGGCCTGCTGGAAGGCTTTCATGAATCTCGGCTACGGCAGGACCGCAACCTCGCCGATCATCGCGCTGAAACAGGCGATGCTACGCGCCAACGATCGATACCTGATCAATCGCGATCGTATCCTCGGCGAGGCGCTGCAGGCGATCGACGATGCCGCGGGCCAGGTGGCCTTCGAGCGCCCGCCGCTGACCCTGCCGGGTAGACCCGTTTTCGAGGAAATGGTCAAATGGCTGGAAAAATCACGCGACCAGGGGCTTTTCATGCCACATGACGTCATCGTCGGCACCGAAATGGCGAGGATCGTGACCGGCGGTGACATCGAGCCCGGCTCGATCTGGCAGGAACAGGATTTCTACGATGCGGAGCGCCGCTCGTTCCTGACCCTGGTAGCGACCGCTGCGACCCGCGAACGCATCAACAGCATGCTGGACGCGGGTGCGCCCGTTAGAAATTGACAAGCACACGCTTAAAACGCGTGCCTGTCATCCCGGAAAGCGCCCGGCGCCTATCCGGGATCCGGTGAAGCGCGGTGCAACCCCTTTAATAAGCCCGCTTCCGAGGCTATGACAGACTGA
Organism: Gammaproteobacteria bacterium; assembly: GCA_029864185.1. Classification (GTDB taxonomy): domain Bacteria; phylum Pseudomonadota; class Gammaproteobacteria. The sequence continues at coordinate 19,587 of JAOTTY010000043.1, read as the reverse complement.
GATCAAGGTGCAACATGACTATCGAATATGATCAACTCGAAGCAAACGCTGCAAATTTCGTGGCGCTGACCCCGCTTTCTTTCCTGCACCGCACCGCCGATATTTATCCCCAGCGCGAGTCGCTGATCTACAACCAGCGTCGCTATAGCTGGGCGCAGACCCGTAATCGCTGCGTTCGGATCGCATCGAGCCTCGCGGCGCGCGGTATCGGTAAAAATGATACCGTGTCGCTTTTCGCGTTCAATACCCCGGAAATGTTCGAGAGCCATTTCTCGATACCGATGGCGGGCGCGGTGCTGAACACGATCAATACCCGGCTCGACGCGGCCACGGTCGCGTATATCATCGATCATGGCGAATCGAAACTGTTCATCTGCGACCGCCAGCTGTGGCCGGTACTAGAGGAAGCGCTGAAGCATTGCAAGCTGCACCCCGAAATCGTCATCATCGACGACGCCGACGCGACCGAGAAGCCGGAGCTGCCCGCAGACATCGAGTTCAGTTACTACGAGGACCTGGTCGAGCACGGCGACGACAGTTTCCAGTGGCGCCCGCCCGAAGAAGAATGGCAGGCGCTGACGCTGAATTACACCTCGGGTACCACCGGACTGCCCAAGGGCGTCGTCTATCACCACCGCGGTTCCTACCTGATGACCATGGGCACGGTCATATCATGGGCGCTACCGCCGCACCCGAGATATCTTTACACCGTGCCGATGTTTCACTGCAACGGCTGGGGCCATGCCTGGACCATGACCGCGCTCGCGGCAACCGTGGTCTGCATCCGCGCGTTCATCCCGAAACTGTTTTTCGAACTGGCCGAAAAACACCGCATCACGCACTTCGGCGGCGCGCCGGTGGTGCTCAACATGCTCGCCAACGCACCCGCCGGGGAGCAGAAAAAATTCGATCGTACGATTTACGCGATGACCGCGGGCGCGCCACCACCGGCCAAAGTGCTGGAGAGCATGGCGCAGTTCAATTTCGAGGTCATGCACGTCTATGGGCTCACCGAGACCTATGGCCATATCCTTCACTCTGCGCCGCAAGCCGACTGGTACCAACGCTCGATCGAGCAGCAGGCCGAGCTCAAGGCGCGCCAGGGCGTGCGTTTTGCGATGACCGAGGCGGTCGACGTCATCGATCCGGAATCCGGCGACCCGGTTCCCTGGGATGCCGAAACCATGGGCGAAATCGTGATTCGCGGCAATACCGTCATGAAAGGCTACCTGAAAGATCCGAAAGCCACCGCCGAGGTCTTCCGCGACGGCTGGTTTTTCAGCGGCGATATCGCGGTAATCCATCCAGACGGCTATATCCAGGTCAGGGACCGTGCCAAGGACGTGATTATCTCGGGCGGCGAAAACATTTCGTCGGTCGAGGTCGAGGGCGTGCTCTACCGGCACCCGGCGGTCGGCGAAGCCGCCGTGGTCGCGCTTGCCGACGAAAAATGGGGAGAAGTTCCCTGCGCCTTCGTCGAACTCAAGGCCAACGCCGCAGCCAGCGAACAGGAGTTGATCGATTTTTGCGCGAACAACATGGCGCGATTCAAGCGTCCCAAAAAGGTCGTCTTCGGAGAATTACCCAAGACCGCGACCGGCAAGATCCAGAAAAATGTATTGCGCGAGCGCGCCAAAGCGTTGTAAAAGCAGAGGAAGAACCTATTTCAATTATCATGAATCCGGATATCTCACCCCAGGAATTGCGCCACAGCATCCGCAGCGGCGCCTTCACCACGAATACCTCGGGATACTCGCGCGGCTACGTGCAGGGCAATCTCTGTATACTGCCCGTGGATTACGCCAACGAGTTTCTACAGTTTTGCCAGGCCAATCCGAAACCCTGCCCGCTTATCGGCATGGCGTCGACACCGGGCGATTACCATATCCCGAAGCTCGGCGAAGACCTCGACATCCGCACCGATATCCCGAGTTACCGCGTCTTCGAAAACGGGAAACTCGCGGGCGAAGTGCATGATATCAGCGACCTGTGGCGCGACGATCTGGTGTCGTTCGTGCTCGGGTGCTCGTTTTCTTTCGAGGAGGCGCTGATTGCCGACGGTCTCGAAATTCGCAACGTTACCGAGGGCGTCAACGTACCGATGTACCGCACCGATATCGATTGCACTCCGGCAGGGCGCTTCGCCAGTAAAATGGTTGTCAGCATGCGCCCGATGGTTCCATCCGACGCGATCCGCGCGATCCAGATCTGCACGCGCTTTCCGGCCGTGCATGGCGCCCCGATTCATTTCGGCGATCCTGCCCGTATCGGCATTCGCGATATCGGCAAACCCGATTTCGGCGACGCGGTCAGCATTCGCGAAGACGAGGTTCCGATTTTCTGGGCCTGCGGAGTGACCCCACAGGTCGCGGTAGAGCGCGCACAACCGCCGTTCTGCATCACCCATTCACCGGGTTGCATGCTGGTAACGGATCTGCCCAATAGCCAGCTTGCGGTCATGTAAGCGGAGAAAAAAATGTTGATGCTCAACTGCGATCTCGGAGAAAGCTACGGTTCCTGGAAGATGGGTCGCGACGACGAAGTCATGCCGCATATCGACCAGGCCAATATCGCCTGCGGATTTCATGGCGGCGACCCGCTGGTGATGGAGCGCACCCTGGCGCTGGCGAAGCAGCACAAGGTCATGGTCGGCGCGCATCCCGCCTACCCCGACCTGGTGGGCTTCGGACGTCGTCCTATGCATTGCTCGCCCGAGGAAATTTCTGCCTTCATCCATTACCAGATCGCTGCGCTCGACGGCATGGCCAGGATCCAGGGACTCGAGCTGGCATATGTCAAACCGCACGGCGCGCTGTATAACGACATGATGGCGCGCGAGGCGGTGCGCGCGCCGATCCTGAAAGCGATTGCCGATTTCCACAGGCCAGTGCGGCTGATGTTGCAGGCGACCCCCGAGGCGGACCTGCACCGCAGCGAGGCCGCCGCGCACGGCATCGAACTCTGGTTCGAGGCCTTCGCCGATCGCTGCTACGACGACGACGGCAAGTTGCTGTCGCGCAGCATGCCCGGGGCCGTGCACAACCGCGACAGGATGCTGGAACAGGTCGAGCAGATTTGCACGCAGGGCACGGTCACGTCGGTCAGCGGTCACACGCTGGAACTGCAGCCAGACACGTTGTGCGTACACGGCGACAACGACGAAGGCATAGCGGCGATCAAAGAAATCCGCAAGATCATCCACTCCTGATCATGGCATGAGAATCGAGATCGCCGGTCAAAACGCGCTGATCGTTTATTTCGCCGATCGGACCGACAGCGCGGTATCGGCGCAAATCCAGGCAGCGGTGGCGAGCATTCGGGACAGCATGCGCGACTGCATCGTCGACCTGGTGCCATCTTACGCCTCGTTGCTGGTCATCTTCGATCTCGACCGCAGCGACTATTTTGCAGTGCGCCGGCGGCTGCACGCGGCGCTAACCGGGCTCGATAGCGTCGATGGCGCCGCCGGCGAACTGATTACGCTGCCGGTTTACTACGGCGCCGAATCGGGCCCCGATCTCGAGCTTATTGCCGAACGCGGCGGGATCAGCGCCGCAGACGTGATCGAAATCCACCAGCAGCAGGAATACCGCGTCTACGCGATCGGGTTTGCTCCGGGATTCGCCTATCTCGGTGAAGTCGACGAGCGCATCGCGGCGCCGCGCCTGGCCACGCCGCGGCAAAAGGTTCCGCGCGGCGCGGTCGCCATCGCCGATCGTCAGACCGCGGTTTACCCGTCGATTTCGCCGGGCGGCTGGAACCTGATCGGGCTATGCCCGACGCGCATGTTCGACCCCGCAAGAACCCCGAGCATGCCGGTCAAGGTCGGCGACCGGGTCCGTTTCGAGGCCATCAGCCGCGATGACTATATTTCGCTCGGGGGCGAACTGTGAGCGGATTCGTCGTCAGGCAGCCCGGATTGCTCAGCCTGCTGCACGACCGTGGCCGCTACGGTGCGCATGACCTCGGTCTGACGACCGGCGGACCGCTCGATTTTATCGCTTTCGACTGGGCCAACCGGCTGCTCGGCAACGACCCCAACGCGACCTGCCTCGAGGTCAGTTTCGGTGGCCTGACGCTGGAAGCCGACACCGCCACCAGTGTCGTCGTCACCGGCGCCGAGGCGCCCTGCAAACTGAATGGCGCGGAGTTCCCGCAATGGCAAACCGTCGACCTCGCTCCCGGCGACCGGCTCGAAATCGGTTTCGCCATCCGCGGCACCCGCACCTACCTCGCCGTCAGCGGAGGATTCGACATTGCGCCGAGTTTCGGCAGCAGTTCGACGGTGGTGCGCGAAAAGATCGGTGGGCTTTGCGGCGACAAACTACAGGCGCAGGACCACTTGCCCTGTAGCGGTGGCGTGCAGAGCACCCATTACCGGCTGGATGCAGGCGATCGGCCTCGGTATGGAGATTTTGCCCGTCTGCGCGTGGTACCCGGCTATCAGCAGGATGCTTTCGACGCGGTGCAGCAATGGCGTTTTTTCAGTTCCGAGTACCGCCTGACCGAGCGTTGCGATCGCATGGGGTTCCGCCTCGAGGGCGAAAGCGTGCATTCGCAAATGGTCGGCATGCTGTCCGAGGGGATTTGCCTTGGCGCGATCCAGATTCCCGCCGACGGACAGCCGATCGTACTGATGAACGATCGCCAGACAATCGGTGGCTACCCCAAGATCGGATCGGTAATAGCGCAGGATACCGCCCGCCTGTCGCAGTTGTCGCCCGGTGCGGCGGTGCGATTCGATGCCATTAGCATCGAGCAGGCGCACAACATACATTGCCTCGAACGGGCACGTTTCGAACGCACCCGGATGCAACCCTGTTGAGCCTGTTCTGGTGAATGATGCTGAACAACTGGCGTTGAGCCGCAGGATCGAGGATATCCTGGTAGCGCGAAACCTGCGCGGCATGAAAACGGTGCAGCCGCATCTCGAACCTGGATACTGCCTGCGCGCGGCGCAAATGCTGCAAAACTGCAGCGGTAATATTCTTATCGGCACCGGATTCCCGGTGGTCAAAACCTTCGAAACCGATGGTCCCGTCGGTGCGATCGCGATGTACGAGGCCTTCGAAAAGCTCGGCTCGACCCCGACCATCGTCTGCGGGCGCCCGCTATCGAAGGCGCTGTCCGCGAGGTACCGGGTACACGAAATTCGCGTCGGTGATCATGATCGACGCGAGCACGAAGCCCAGGATGCGCTCGCGCGTTTTCACCCGGACGCGATTATCTCGATCGAGCGCCCCGGGCAGGCGGCGGATGGCGGCTACTACAACATGCGTGGCGAAAATATCAGCGACAATACCGCCTGTTTCGACACCTTCATCCAGCAAAGCGACTGCCCGACCATCGCGATAGGCGACGGCGGCAACGAAATCGGCATGGGCAAGGTCGCGCAGGCGCTGGCGAATCTGAATATCGTTCCGTCGACCACCGGCTGCGACGAGTTGATCGTCGCCGACGTTTCCAACTGGGGGGCTTACGGCATCATTTCGTTTCTGTCGCTGTGGAACCAGCGCGATCTGCTCGCCGAAATCGTGCCGCTCGATATCCTGAGATTTATCTCGGAACTCGGTAGCGTCGATGGCGTGACGCGGGTCAACCAGCTGACCGAGGACGGGCTCGATCCGCACGAGGGAGAATCGGTATTGCTGGAATTGCGCCGGACCTGCGGATTCGTATGAAAACGGGGCAGATCTAGAGACATGTCCCGCGTGTACTGGATCTATTGTTTTCGGATACTGGCTCTATTTGGCCGAGACAGGTTTCTGCTTAACTTGCGTGCCATTTTCAGGCGCTGTCGATAATTTCCGAGGCATTGACATGACGATTGCATATTTAAACGGCGAATACCTGCCGCTCGAGGAAGCCCGTATTTCGCCGATGGACCGGGGTTTCCTGTTCGGCGACGGTATCTACGAGGTTATTCCTTCTTACGGCGGCAAGATGGTTGGTTTCGGCCCTCACATCGCGCGCATGCGGGACGGCCTCGAGGCGATCGAAATCGACACCGGCTGGGACGAAGAACAATGGCGCGAACTATGCGCCACGCTGCTCGAGAAAAACGGCAACGGCAACCTTGGCGTATACCTGCACGTGACGCGCGGCGCGGACAGCAAGAGACATCACGCCTATCCCGACGGAATCAGTCCCACTATTTTCGGCTATGCCTTCGAAATCCCGCCGCCGCCGATCCCGGAGCGCGACAAGATCAAGCCGTATACCTGTTCGACCGGCCAGGATATGCGCTGGGATCGCTGCAATATCAAGTCGATCTCACTGCTCGGCAACGTCATGCATTTTCAGCAGGGGCACAGCCGGGGCGACGGCGAGATCCTGCTGTTCAACGACGCGAACGAGCTCACCGAATGCGGCGCCTGCAACGCCTATATCGTCAAGAATGGCGTCGTCGCGACGCCACCGCTGGATAATCAGATCCTGCCGGGCATTACCCGGCAACTGCTGCTCGAGGTGCTGCGCGCCGACGGCAGCATCCCGGTCGAGGAACGCGTCGTCACCCGGGACGAAGTCCTGGATGCCGACGAAATCTGGATTTCCAGCTCCAGCAAGGAAGTCGTCCCGGTAGTACAACTCGATGGCAAGCCGGTAGGCGACGGCAAACCGGGACCCGTCTGGGAAAAGGCGGCGCAGCTGTACTCGGCAGGCAAGTACGACTTCTGATCGACCGGGGGCAGATTTATAAATCTGTTCCGCTGTTTTGGTAAATCGCCTGATCGGTGACGACCATATCCAGCCTGACATCCCACTCCTCCGGTTCGATGCGGTCGACTTTCTGCATTTCGTGCGCGACACCAATCAGCCGGGGCCTGCTGTTGCCGGGAATCTTGCGAAACGCAAAACTGCGATCGTAGTAACCGCCGCCCATGCCGATGCGATTGCAGTCGGCATCGAACACCACCAGCGGCGCCAGCACCAGGTCCAGATCCGCGGGGGCGAGCATCTCGCTGTCATCGACGTCGGGTTCGGGCAGGCGAAAACGGTTGATGCGCATTTTCTGCGCGTGAAAGTACGGTGAGAACCTCAGGGCCTGCCGATCCAGGTTCGGCAGATATACCTGCTTGCCTTCGGCCAGCGCCCGGTCGATCACCGGGGTAAGCGCTATTTCGCCGTTTACCGCGAAATAGGCCGCGATACGCCGGGCCTGGCGATACTCCGGCAGTGCAAGCAGCTTCGCGGCGAGCAACTGCGCGGCCGCATCGAGCCGCTCGCTCGCGAGCGCGGCGCGCCGTTTACGATTGCGCTGCCGCAAATCATCGTGGGATTCCATGTATCGAACCCTGCCAACTCGAAACCGGCATGATACTGTCATCCGACCAGGCTGAGTAGCCATTCCTTGAAGGCCATGACCGCCGGGTTTTTCAGGTGTGATTCGGGGCACACCACGTAATAACAGAATTCGTTCTGCAGCGTCACGTCAAACGGCCTGACCAGCTTGCCGGACTCGATATGATCCTCGACGAAAGTGGTGGAACCGAGCGCCACGCCCTGCCCGTCGATAGCGGCCTGGATCAGCACATTGGTATCGTCGATTATGGTGCCCTTGTTGCCGTCGATGCCCGTTACACCGGCGAGTTCGAGCCAGTCACGCCAGCATTCGTGGTTGGCATCGTGCAACAGCGTGTAGTAACGCAGGTTATCGATATCGAAAAGCGGTCTGTCGTTTTGCATGAAAGCCGGCGTGCAGATCGGGAAAAAATCGAGGCCAAGCAGCTTGTCCGCGACCACGCCGGGCCAGTCACCCTTGCCATAGGTCACCGCGATATCGATTTCCTCGCGTTCGAAATCGACCGCGGAATTTGCGTGATAAAGGCACAGGTCGATCTCCGGGTACTGCAGCCAGAAATACTTGAGGCGCGGCGACAGCCACTTTGCCGCGAACGAAGGCGCCAGGCGCACACTGATCATGTTCGAGTACTGCTCCCTGTTGAGCGAGCCGATGGCGGCCGACACCCGGTCGAAGGCCTCGATGACTTCGGGTAACAGCGCCTTGCCCTGCTCGGTCAGCGCGAGGCGCCGCGGATATCGCGCAAACAGTGAAAATCCCAGGTATTCCTCGATGACCCTGATCTGGTGGCTGATCGCCGCCTGGGTAACGTTTAGTTCGCGCGCGGCGCCGGTGAAACTCAGCAGGCGTCCCGCCGCTTCGAAACATTTGAGGCTATTCAGCGGCGGCAGACGACGTCCCATGGCAGCACCTAAGGATTATAAAAACTAATCCATACTATAAAAAATAATCGTTTGAATCCATCGGAATCTGATTCGAAAATGCCGCGATATCAAACAGTTCCGGAATTTTCCGGCTGTCGAGGAAACACCATGGCAAGACGCTCCAATGCCCGGCAGGCAAAAATAGCGCTGCGTAAAGCCGCGCTCGCCGAAGATCTGAAACCCGTGCATCCGGGTGAATCCGGCGGCCAGTACAAACCGCTTGCCGATACCGATGTCGGGCAGATCGAAGCGACTATCTTCCGCATTCTCGAGGAGGTCGGCTTTGCCGACGCCACCGAGCACTGCATCGAAACCTGCAGGTCGGTCGGCGCCACCTATGGCGAAGACAAGCGCCTGCGTTTCCCGCGCGCGGTGGTGGAAGACACGCTCGGCAAGTGCCAACGCGAATTGACGCTGCACGGGCAGGATCCGAGACACGATCTACAGCTATCCGGTTCGAGGGTGCATTTTTCCACCGCCGGCGCCGCGGTCATGATCGCCGACCCGATCAACAACGAGTACCGCGAGACCCGCGCGCAGGACCTGTACGACATGGCGCGCATCGCCGATCGCTGCGAGCATATCCACATGTTTCAGCGCACCTGCGTACTGCGCGACATCACCGACAACCGGGCGATGGATATCAATACCGCCTACAACGCGGTCATGGGCACCACCAAGCATATCGGCTCGAGCTGGACCGAAGGACATCACCTCGAGGCAACCCTGAAAATGTTGCACCTGGTTGCGGGCGGCGAGGATAAATGGCGCGAGCGGCCTTTTATGAGCATATCCTGTTGCCACGTGGTGCCGCCGATGAAATTCACCGAGGAAGCGCTGGGCTGCATCAAGATCGCGGTCGAGGGCGGCATGCCCGTGCTGCTGTTGTCCGCCGGACAATCCGGCGCCACGGCGCCGGCCTGCCTCGCGGGCGCGGTGGCCCAGGCCTGGGCCGAATGCCTGGGCGGCCTGGTCTACGTCAACGCGATCAAACCCGGCGCGCCGGCCATTCTCGGGACCTGGCCGTTCGTCTCGGACCTGCGTACCGGGGCGATGAGCGGGGGCTCGCCGGAGCAGGCGATACTGTCCTCGGCCTGCGCGCAAATGGGCAATTATTTCAACCTGCCCACCGGCACCGCATGCGGCATGACCGATTCCAAGTTTCCCGACTTCCAGGGCGGCGCCGAGCGCGCCTACACGCTTGCCTGCGCGGCGACCGCGGGCGCCAATATCATCTACGAAGCGGCCGGCATGTACGCCAGCCTGCTCGGCGCATGCCCGGAGTCGCTGTTAATGGATAACGACGTACTGGGCGCCGCGTTACGCATCACGCGCGGCATCGAGGTCAACGAACGCACCCTCAGTTTCGACGTGTTGCAAGATGTCTGCCTCGGCAACAAGGGCCATTACCTCGGTTCGGGACAAACCCTCGAGGTCATGCAAACCGAGTACCTCTACCCGGAGCTCGGCGACCGGCTGAGTCCCAACCAGTGGGTGGAACAGGGCAAACCGGTGTTGCTGGACAAGGCGATCGCGCGCAAGCAGGAAATTCTCGGCAACTATTTCCCGGATCACGTCAGCGACGAGGTCGATCGGCAGATTCGTGCCGAGTTTCCGATTTTCCTGCCGCGGGAGGCATTCGGTCGCGACGCCTGATTCACGATCAATATCATTTTTTAGAAAAGGTGAGTAAATGAAAAGTCACGCCAGAGTTGTCATCATCGGGGGAGGTTCGCTTGGCGTGAACCTGCTTTACCACCTGACCAGAGAAGGCTGGAACGACGTCGTGCTGGTCGAAAAGGGCGAACTGACCAGCGGTTCGACCTGGCATGCGGCCGGGCTCTGCTCGAATTTCATCGGCAATCACACCGTGGCCCAGATCCATAACTACACGATCAGGCTTTATAACGAGATACTGCCGGCCGAGACCGGTGAAAAGTCGGTTTTCCATCAGACCGGCAGCATCCGCCAGGGTTTCACCCGGGTCGAGGAAGAATGGTTCAGAAATCTCGAGAGCCGCTCGAAGAATATCGGTTTCGAATTCAATATCATCTCCAAATCCGAGGCGCAGAAACTCAATCCGTTCATGAACTTCGACAAGGCACGCGTCATCGCGAGCACGCCCAACGACGGCCACGTCGATCCGACCTCGGTGGTCATGCCCTTGTCCAAACTGGCGCGCGACCAGGGTGCCGAGATTTACCGTTTCACGCGCGTTACCGACATCAACGAACAGCGTTCCGGTGAATGGGAAGTCATCACCGACAAGGGCACGATCGTCGCCGAGCACGTCGTCAACGCGGCCGGCTGTTTCGCGCGTGAGGTCGGCGCAATGGTGGGCATCAACGTGCCGCTGATCAACCTCGAGCACCAGTACCTGGTGACCGAGAAGCATCCCGATATCGAGGCGCTGGGCTGGGAACTGCCGGTTTGCCGCGATTCCTACAGTTCCGCCTATATTCGCCAGGAGGGCCTCGGCTTCCTGGTCGGGCCCTACGAGATGTGGGGCTCACGACCGTGGGCACTCGGCGGCATGGACTGGTCCTTCGACCGTGAGCTGTTCGAACCCAACCTGGAGGTATTGATGCCTTTTCTGGAACGCTGTTTCGAGCTGACGCCGAAGTTCGAGGAAGTCGGCGTCAAGTCGGTCGTCAACGGACCGATTACGCATACCCCGGACGATAATATTCTCGCAGGCCCGGTAGCCGGTCTGCGCAACTTCTGGAACCTGTGCGGTGCGAGCATCGGGATTGCGCAGGGTGGCATCGGCAAGTACATGGCGCAGTGGATGAAATACGGCCAGACCGAAATCAACATGGCCCCGCTGGACACGCGTCGTTTCGGCGACTGGGCCGACAGCAGGTACTGCACCATCAGGGCGATCGAATCCTACGAGGCGATGTACGCGGTAGGCGCACCCAACGACAATCGTCCACACGGCAGGCCGATGCGCGTAAGTCCGCTGCATACGCGCCTGGTTCAGCAGGGCGCGGTGCACGGCGCGGTACAGGGCTTCGAAAAACCGCTATGGTTTCAGACCGATGCCGTGCGCGGTGAATCCTTAAGCTGGTCGCATAGCGAGGCCCACCCGGTTGTCGCCGAGGAATGCGCCGCGGTGCAGCAATCCGCCGGCGTCATCGATATTTCAGGCGCCGCGAAGTACGAAGTCAGCGGTCCCGACGCGGCCATCTTTCTCGACCGCCTCTCCTGCAACCGCCTGCCGCGAGTCGGGCGCATCGCGCTCAGCCTGTTCCACGCGCCGAATGGCGGCATCATGTGCGAAATGTCGATTACGCGTTTCGATGAAAATCGTTTTTACCTCGTTTCCGCGATCGGATCCGAGCACAAGGACCTGCACTGGATGCAGGCAAACGCCGGCGGCTTCGACGTCGACATTGCCAATGTCACCGAAGACGTCTCGTCGATGCTGATAACCGGACCGAAGTCGCGCGAGATCCTGCAGCTGATGACCGAGGAAGATTTATCCAACGATGCCTTCCCGTGGCTGTACGCACGCGAGATTAAAATCGACAGCGCGATGGTGCGCGTGCTGCGGGTTTCCTACGCCGGCGAGCTCGGCTATGAATTGCATATGCCGTCCTACCAGCTGTTGTCGATTTACGATTCGATGTGGCGCAAGGCGGAACCGGTCGGCATCCGCAATTTTGGTGGCTACGCGTTCAACTCGATGCGCATGGAAAAAATGTACCGAGCCTACGGCAACGAGTTTACCGAGGAAATCAGCGGTCTCGAGGCCGGCATGGATCGTTTTATCGACACCAGCCGCGATTTTATCGGCTGCGAAAACCTGAAGCAGCGGCAGCAGGATGGCTACGCGATAAAGCTGGCCTACCTGCTGTTCGACGACGACGTCGCCTGCGAGTGCTACGGCAACGAGGCGGTTTATCACAACGGCGAACTGATTGGCCTGACCACCGGCGGGGCTTACGGACACCGTATCGGGAAGAGTGTTGCGTTCGCTTATCTCAGGCCGGATTCGATCGGCGCCGGTCTTGAAGTCACGGTCGACACGTCGCTCGGCAGCCGTGTGGCGCATATCGAAACCAATGCGGCCTACGATCCGGGCAACGAATTGCTACGCGCCTAGGGCTTGCGATAGACTGCGCGACCAGTAACCGCAGCGCCATAACAATCCGGGAGACTGCTATGCATACCGTTAATTTTACCCGCATGGAAGATGGCACTCGCGAGGAATACGAATTTCTCGATCGTAAGGAGCAGGAGTTCACGGCAGGACTGCCCGACCGCATCATGGCCAGCCTGCGAAAACTTGAACACAGTATCTCCGGGTACAGAATCAACCGCCTCGAGCACAGCCTGCAGGGCGCAACGCGCGCCCAGCGCGCCGGGGAATCCGATGAATTCATCGTCTCCGTCCTGCTGCACGATATCGGTGACGACCTTGCGCCCTATTCTCACAGCGAGATGGCGGCGGCGATCCTGCGGCCTTTCGTATCGGAAAAACTATACTGGATCGTCAAGCATCACGGCGTGTTCCAGATGTATTATTACGCGCACCACTGTGGCGGCGATCGCAACGCCCGCGAAAAGTTCAAGGACAATCCGTGGTACCAGGATGCCGTCGATTTCTGCCACAACTACGACCAGAACTGCTTCGATCCCGATTACGACAGCGAACCGCTCGAGTTCTTCGAACCGATCCTGCGACGTGTGCTGGCAAGGCCTAGCATGGAGGATCCGGAACAGGTTGCGCGCTACGGCGCTTCCAGCTGAGCCAGTCTACTGCCATCGCCTTCGACAGGCCGCTGGACGGGTCAGGGCCGAGCTCGACGGGTGCAATATTCAGGCTAGGCCGGTTTCTGGATCGGTTCCGGTCTGGCAATCCAGAAGCCCTGCGCGTAGTCGACCCCGATTTCCCTGAGCGCATCCAGCGTGGCCTCGTTTTCGACGAATTCGGCGATGGTGCGCTTGCCCATGACCTGGCCGATGTCGTTGATCGATTTGACCAGTTCGTAGCTGATGCGGTCCTCGACAATATCGCGCACGAAAAATCCATCGATTTTGAGAAAATCGACCGGCAGGGTTTTCAGGTAGGCAAACGAAGACAGTCCGCTGCCGAAATCGTCGAGTGCGAAAAAACAACCGCAGTCGCGCAGGCGCTCGATGAAATGATGAGCCTTGCTGAGATTCTGTATCGCCGCGGTCTCGGTAATTTCAAAACAGATGCGATTTGCATCGACCGCCTTGCGATCGAGCAGGTCGAGCACCATCCGTAAAAAGCTGTCATCAGCAATCGACATCCCCGACAGGTTTATCGTGCAACGCAATATGGGATTCGACACGATCCATTCCAGCGCCGCGTTTACGACCCAGGTATCGAGCTGGGTAGCGAGATTGTAGCGTTCCGCGGTCGGCAGGAAATTCGCCGGCAATACCGGAAATCCAGCCTCGTCAATCATACGCACCAGCAGCTCGCAGAATTGCGCCTGCTCGTCCTGCGTGGACTTCAACGGTCGGATCGGTTGCTGATAAAGCATGAACCGCCCTTCGTCGAAGGCCTGATTGATATCGACGATGCGCTGCATTTCCTGGTGGCGCTGCGCAAGCTCGATACTATCTTCGTGGTAAATATGAATCCGGTTGCGACCGGCATCCTTGGCCGTGTAACAGGCCGCATCGGCCGAACGCATCACATTGGCGATATTACCGCTGCTGAAATCGATCGGAATGACGCCGATGCTCGCGCCCAGGCGAAAATTACGCCCCGCCCACATGAATCTGAAATCGTCGATCGCCCCGCGCACGTTTTCGGCAACCCGGTTGGCCTGATTCAGGGTGCAGCGTTCGAGCAGGAGACCGAATTCATCGCCGCCAAGCCGTGCTATGGTGTCGCGTTTCCTGACCTTGTCCTGCAGCAACGCGGCGATCTGGCGCAACAGTTCGTCACCGGCATCGTGCCCGCAGGTATCGTTGACGACCTTGAACTGGTCCAGATCGATATAGCACAGCGCGTGCTCGCTACCGTCGTCGCGGCAGCTTTTGACCACGCGCGACAGGCGCAACTCGAACTCGCGCCGATTCACGAGACCGGTCAGCGGATCGTGGGTGGCCTGATAATTCAGCTGTTCCGATAGCCGGTAGGATTCGGTGATATCGAGGCCGGTTCCACGGTAACCGACGAAATTGCCGTCGACATCGAATTTCGGTTTACCGCTGATGCGGACGATGACATCGCCGCCATCGGGTATCTGGTAGGTGTATTCGAAATTGTAAAACGGCTCGCGCGCCTTCAGAGCTCGCGTTAACTGCCTCCAGTTTTCCGAATTGAAGTTATTTTCTGGCGCAATTTCCTCGCGCATCTTGCCGATTATGTTCTCGTTCGCCATTTTGTCGAAGCCGGGATAATTGCCCGAAATGTAGGTGAAACGCAAATTCGCGTCCTGTTCCCAGAACCAGTCGGCGCCGGTCTCGGCAAAATCGCGCAGACGCTCCTCGCTCTGCCTCAGCGCCTCCTCGGCCTGGCTCTGGTCGGTTATATCGCGGGCGTGGATGATAATCCTCGGCTCCTGCCCCTCATCGAATTGACGGATCTGCTGGCGCGTTACCTGCAATACCCTGATCGATCCGTTCTTGTGCCGGTAGCGATATACCCCTGACACGACCCGCTCGGGGTCTTCGAGTACTGTGCGCAGCGCCTGTTGCACCCGCTCGCGGTCCTCGGGAATCGCGTTGGCCCCGGCCTTGCCACTCTCCAGCTCGTCGACACGATAACCCAGTATCTTCTCGACAGAATTATTGAGAAACTCGATCTTGCCGTCGGCGCTGGTGATGCAGACGATATCGGTGACGTGATCGACCAGGTTACGAAACCGGGCCTCGCTTTCCAGCAGCCGGCGTTGCGCGGTATCCTCCTCGGTAATATCGCTGCCGACGCCACGATAACCTGCGAAGCCGCCACAATCGTCAAAGAGGGGCTTGCCGCGCGTGCGCAGCACGCGAGTCTCGCCGTTGGGGCGCCGCAGCGTCCACACCATCGAATAATCGTCATGCTGGCGCAGAAGCTCGGCCCTGCTGTTCCATTTGTCGATGTCATCGATGCGTCCGGCAAAGGCTTCCTCGAGCTTCTTGCCGACGGCTTCCGCCACGGGAATGCCGGTAATTTCCTCGAATCGGCCCGACAGGTAGGTAAAGCACAGATCGGCATCCATCTCCCAGAACCAGTCAGCCGCCAGCATCGCGACATCGCTAAAGCGCCCCAGCACCCGCATGGATTCATCCAGCGGATGCACAAGGGTGGAGGCGGGATCGTTGCTTCGACCGGGGTTTACCAGCATCGGGTCCCCCCCGGTTATCGAATGGTTCTTGATGATTTTTATTGGATGAAATCCCTTTACTATTGTCGCTACAGCCAAGTCTAGGTTTTCCGGCGTATAAGTCCAGCCGTAAGCAACAAGTTTCTCCGGCCCGAATGGCTCACTATGGTTTTACTCCTTGCGGCAAACCGGTAGACTTGCCGGTTTGAACCATGCTATCCAGATGACCTTACTTACAGCCCAGCTAAGCCACCATGCCAATACCCGGGCCGATCCGGGACCGGATTACCCCGGAGACCTGCGGAAAATCGCAAGCCTCGAGGCCTCCAGGGAGGCATTCGACGAGATTTCGCGCTGGCCCGATTACCGCTCGACCCCGCTATGTCATCTCGATTCGATCGCGCGGCAAATCGGTGTAAGGGATATTATTTACAAGGATGAATCGCAGCGCTTCCACTTGAAGAGCTTCAAGGCTCTGGGCGGCGCCTACGCGGTTGCGCGCCAGTTACAACAACGCATTTCGACCGAAACCGGGGAAAAACCAAGCATCGATGACCTTGTCGGCAAGCGCTATGCTTCGATTGTCGACAACATCGTCATCAGCTGTGCCACCGACGGCAACCACGGACGCTCGGTGGCCTGGGGCTGCCAGATGTTCGGCTGCCGTTGCGTCATATATATTCATCGTGATGTTTCGGAGGCCCGAAAACAGGCGATGCAGGTCTTCGGCGCGGAAGTCATCCGCATCGACGGCAATTACGACGATTCGGTAAAACAGGCCGACCGGGAAGCAGGTATCCACGGGCGCATCATCGTTTCCGATACCAGTTACCCCGGCTACATGGATATCCCGCGTGACGTCGCGCTGGGTTATACCGTGATGCTTGCCGAGGCCGTTGAACAAATGCAGGAATCGATACCGACCCATGTCTTCATACAGGCGGGCGTCGGTGGGCTTGCGGCGGCCGTCTGCGCCTATTTCTGGGAACTCTGGGGCGCCAAAAGACCCCGTTTTATCGTCGTCGAGCCCGAAAAGGCAAATTGCCTGCAGCAGTCGGCACGGCGCGGTAAACCCGTCACCGTCGCAGGCGATCTCGACACCCTGATGGCGGGGCTTTCCTGCGGTGAAGTTTCGCTGCTGGCCTGGAAGGTGCTAGAACGCGGCGCTAACGATTTCATGACTGTGAGCGAAAACGCGGTTGCTCCCTGCATGCGCCTGCTTGCCTCGGGCGAACCCGCCATCGAGGCGGGCGAGTCGGCCGTCGCCGGCCTCGCGGCGGCAATCGCTGCGCGTGAGGATCCGGTTATGTCGGATCGGCTCGGACTCGGAGACTCTAGCCTGATCTTCGTCATCGGCACCGAAGGCGCGACCGATCCGGAACTCTATCGCCAACTGGTGTCCGCCTGATGAGCCCCAATCGGCCCGATCGCGGCTTCGCCAGGGCGGAATTCGAAGCGAGGACCGAGCGCGCACAGCAAATGATGCATGCGCAGCAGCTCGACGCCATGTTGCTGACCAGCGAGGCGCAGGTGCGCTATTTCAGCGGCTTCCTAACCCAGTTCTGGCAAAGCCCGACGCGCCCCTGGTTTTTACTGGTGCCGCTTGCCGGCAAACCGATCGCGGTAATCCCGACCATCGGCGTCGCCGGCATGCGGTCGACCTGGATCGACGACATCCGCAGCTGGTCCTCACCGCAACCGCAGGACGATGGTATTTCGCTGCTGCTAGCGACGATTCGCGAGCTGCCGCGGCGCTTCGGTCGCATCGGCATGACACTCGGCAAGGAAAGCTATCTGCGCATGCCGGCGCGGGACTTCAAGCTGATCGAAACCGATTTATCGGAACTCGAGATCGTCGACTGTGCCGAACTCATGCTGAAGCTCTGCAGCGTCAAGTCCGAGGCCGAAATCGACAAGATCCGGTATATCTGCGAACTCACCTCGGACAGCTTCAATGCCCTTCCCGGCTTCGCCAGCGCAGGCCAGACCGAGCGCGACATCGTGCGCGCGATGCGTATCGACCTGTTGCAACGCGGCGCCGACCATACACCGTATATCGTTTCGGCGTCGGGCCCGGGCGGCTACGGCGATATCATCATGGGGCCCGGGGACCGCAGGCTAGACGACGGCGATGTACTGATCATCGACACCGGTAGCGTGTTCGATGGATATTACTGCGATTTCGATCGCAACTATGCCTTCGGCAAGGCTGGCGACATTATCAAAATGGTCTACGATACGGTATACCGCAGCACCGATGCCGGGCTCGCGGTCGCGCGACCGGGCGTCACCACGACCGACGTATGGCTGGCGATGTGGAAGGTGCTCGAAGCCGGCGGAGCAACCAGCAATGACGTCGGGCGCATGGGTCACGGACTTGGCGCACAACTCACCGAATGGCCTTCGCTTACCGCCACCGACCGCACCCGCCTCGAAGCGGGCATGGTCATTACGCTCGAACCCGGTATGGATTTTGCCGGAGACAGGCTGATGGTACACGAGGAAAACATCCTGATTACAGATTCCGGGGCCGAACTGCTGAGCAAACGAGCCGCCGCCGAACTGCCCATCATCGACTAAAGGGAAATACTTCATGGTTGAGTTTGTGGTGAATTTGAGTCAGCAGCGGCGCTACTGGGCGCTGCTCGTGCTTCTCGGAATCGCGCTCGAAGGGGCCGCGCTGTATTATCAGTACGTCCTCGACGAATGGCCCTGCGTGCTTTGCATCCAGGTCCGTATCTGGGTGGTTTCGTTCATACTGCTGGGCCTGCTGGCGCTATTCTTTACCGGATCCAAAGTGGCCATGAGAATCTTCCATGGCATCAGTGTCATCATCATGATCGGCCTGCTCGAGCGCAGCTGGCGGGTGCTCGCGGTCGAACGCGGATGGATTTTCGGGGATTGCGAGATGGACCTCGGCATGCCGGCCTGGTTTGCGCTGGACAAGTGGTTCCCGTGGATTTTCGAGGTACAGACGTCCTGCGGCTATACCCCTCTGATCCTGTTCGATATTTCCGTGGCCGAGGTATTGCTTGTTTCTTCGGTGTTTCTGACGCTAACTACCGCGGCGCTTTTCGTCGCAAGCTGGTTTGATAACTACTCGTAGAATCCAGCGACCTCGGACACTATATCCAACTCGCCAATAATATGAGTACGCGCAAGGTCTGCGATTACCACCCTGAGACTTGCCTTTGCCGAAAACTTCATTGGAGCCTCCGCCGAGTGGCACAAAATGTCCATAATCGCCCTTCTGATCATCAACTCGATTATATTTTCGAGCAGCCCTTTCGTCACCGGCGCTGTATACCTTCAACAAGATTTTACCGTCGAGTAAATCCAGGACACTATTGTCCTTTCTGTTCAGCATCAACGCCGCGTTCCTTATCGCCGTGCTCGCCGGGTGGACGTTCGTCGAATTCTTCCTGCGCATGTCGCCGGTGACGATGCCGGTACTGTTTTTCGGGCTTTTGACCTGTATTCTGCTGGAGAAAAAATAAAGGGGTTCTCCTACGGCGCAAGGCTGCCGGTATCGATCGCGATGACCATGGCCGCTTTTCCATGATGATCAGGAAACTCAACGTCACCCGAAAATGACGGCTGCTTTCCTGTTCCCGCTGACCTCGACGCTGGCCCCGCTGATCCGGCTATCCTACGTCAATATGTTACGGATGGTTCTGCCCTACACCGCCCTGCTCAGCGCGGTAGCCATGATCTCGATTTGGGTGAGCTTTTAATCCGGATAGATCTATTTATTGGCGGTGTAAAATTAGATCGGTTCCTTACTCACACAGGCGGGACTCGTTCAGCTCCAGCCACAGCAGCGCGATCATCGTTGCCGAAGACCTGATTCGACCCTCGCGCACCCAGGCATAGGCTTCGGCGCAATCCACGACCAGCACCCGAATATCCTCGTGTTCGTGCGGCAAACCGTGAATGCCGTCTACGCCGTCGCTGTCGCAGATGCCGCAAAACAGGCTGCAATGCTCGGTGGTTCCTCCGGGACTGACATAGTAGCGGCTAATGACTTCGAGCTTGTCGATGGTGCAGCCCGCCTCTTCGACGCACT
>JAOTTY010000278.1 GCA_029864185.1 Gammaproteobacteria bacterium | reverse complement strand
GGAACGCTACAGGACTGCGTTCTACCAGCCCTTCATCAGCGACTGGCAGAATAGCGAAAGCTGGGTGCTGGACGGCAGCAAGGACGCCACCATGCGTGCGACCGAACTGTGGCCGAAAATTCTCGAGGAATTTACCCCGCCGCCGATCGATCCCGCCGTCAGGGAGCAGCTGGAAGCCTACATGGCGCACCGCAAGGAACAACTGGGCGACGAAGAACCGATCATCGAACCCATCGTTTGAAAGCGGGGACAGTTTACTTAATTCGCTCCGCGAATTAAGTAAACTGTCCCCGAGATTGAAATCTATTTCAGGAGCTTTTCTTCGAAGGGATAGTGGGTCAGGTTCTCGTAACCATCCTCGGTAATCAGCACCTGATCTTCCAGCTTGACGCCCTCGTGGCCACCCTTTTCACCGCAATAGACTTCGACGCACAGCATCATGCCGGGCTCGACCACGCCATCGTAGCCGTGCGCGTCGTAATCCTCGCGGTAGCGTATCGCCGGGTACTCGTCGCACAGACCGACGCCATGCATGACGACGCCGTAGCGATTCGGTATACAGTTGTCGGGCAGGCGGTGCGCTTTCTCGGTGATTTCGGCGAAGCTAACGCCGGGCCTGAGCAATGCCATGTTGGTCATGACATGCTCGTAGGAAATCTGGTAGAGACGCTTTTGTTCTGCGGTCGGCTCGACGTCACCGCATAACCAGGTACGCGAGATATCGGTGCACATACCGTAGGTACCGACCATGTCGGTATCGAGCGCGAGCAGCTCCCCGTCGCTGACGATACGCGGCCCCGATTCCTGGAACCACGGATTGGTGCGTGGCCCGGACGAAAAGATCCGCGTCTCGAGCCACTCGCCGCCGCGCCTGATATTGCCGGCATGCAGCACCGACCAGATTTCGTTTTCGCTCTTGCCGGCCTGGATGGCGTCCTGCATTTCGCGCATCGCCGCCTCGCAGGCGGCCATCGCGCAGCGCATCGCCCTGATCTCGTCCGGGCCCTTGATCACGCGTGCGATTTCGGTCACCGCCTGGCCTTCGAAAACCTCGAAACCAGCGTTCTCGAGCGCGCGCAACCCGGCGATCTCGATCTTGTCGATCGCCAGTCGTCGATTATTGCCCGCGTGCCTGCGCATCAACTCGTCGATCTGGCCGGCAAATTTTGCCGCGTGCTCGTTACCGCGGTTGGCGGATTCGAAATAAAAGAAAGACGCGCCGCTGCGCAATTCCCTGACCAGCGGCAGGTGATCGGAGAGGTGATCGCAGCTGTGAAAATCGAATAGCACCATGTAACCGTCCGCCGCGACAAAGCAGGCGCGCGCGGGGTTGTGCGTAATCCACAGCTGCATGTTGGTCGAGTCCGTCGCGTAGCGGATATTGAGCGGATCGAACAGGACGATGCCGCCGTAATCCCTGCGTTGTAACTCTGCGACCAGGCGTTGCAGGCGGAATTCGCGCATCGTGTCGAGATGCGGGGCCTCGAGCCCTAGCGCCTCCCATTCCTTGAAGGCAAGCGCGGTGGGGCCGATTTCAACCCGGTTGTTGTCGTCGGGCGTACCATCGGGTTTCAGCGCGCATTCGGGTTTGCGGTAAGGATCGATCTTGCGATCCGCGCTATCGATGGAATAGGGATTAGCGGCCATTGGGCGAATCTCAGGCAAGGATTTAAAAGAGGCTCCAGCATACGGGATGACTGATGTTAATATAAATCATTTTTCGACGATTTTTTTTGATCTTTGCGAACGAAAAAACCAATGACCAGCAAAAAAGACCTTTCGCTCGAGACACGCCTGGCACAGGCCTGCCATTACATCGACGAAGTAACCGGCGGCACCAGCCCGCCGCTGCAGCTGTCGACCACCTATTCCCGGAATGCCGATTACGAATACATCAGCCGCTACAGTTACAGCCGTGCCGACAATCCATCATGGGAGGTGCTGGAAAAAGTATGTGCCAGCCTCGACGGTGGGGTCGAAGCAAAGTGTTTCGCCTCGGGCATGGCGGCGGTTTGCGCGGTCTTCGAAACGGTCAACGTAGGTGAACACGTGGTTGCGCCGCGCGTCATGTACCACGGGTCGCAGGACTGGCTGCGGCGCATTTCCGAGAAGCGCTCGATCGGGCTCAGTTTTTTCGAAGCCTCCGACATTGGCGCATTGCAACGGGCCGTGCAGCCGGGCAAGACCTCCATCGTCTGGATCGAAACCCCGGTCAATCCTACCTGGGACCTGATCGACATACGAGCCGCCGCGGATATCGCCCACCAGGCGGGCGCCACGCTGGTGGTCGACGCGACCGTGTCGTCGCCGGTGACCACGCGCGCACTCGAGCACGGCGCCGATATCGTTTTCCACTCCGCGACCAAGTACCTCAACGGGCACAGCGACGTGATCGGCGGCATCCTCGTCAGCGCGCGGCAGGACGAGCGCTGGGAAGACATCAAGTGGGTGCGAACCCTGACCGGCGGGGTGCTGGGGCCTTTCGAAGCCTGGTTGTTATTGCGCGGGATGCGTACCCTGTTCCTGCGTTTCGAACGGGCCTCGCACAACGCGCTGCAGATCGCCCGGCATTTCGAACAGCATCCATTGCTGGAGCGGGTTCTGTATCCAGGGCTGGAAAGCCATCCCGGTCACCATATCGCACGTCGCCAGATGACCAACGGCTTCGGCGGCATGCTGTCGCTGCTGGTCCGGGGTGGCGCGGACGAGGCCAGGGCGATCGCCGCCAATACCGAGATCATCGTTCGGGCCACGTCGCTGGGCGGGGTGGAGAGCCTGATCGAGCATCGCGCGTCGATCGAAGGCCCGCACAGCGCGGTGCCGAAAAACCTGTTACGCTTGTCGATCGGCATCGAGAATTGCCAGGAATTGATTGATGATCTCGAGCAGAGCCTGCAGCGTTCTGCCAAAACCTGAGGAGAGACCCATGTCCGTTCAAAGTTCGATAGACGACACCACCGCGGCAATCGTTGCGGCGCTTTCGGCCCACGATCTGTCCGCTTCTGAAAGGCAGCAGATTTCGGAAATAGTCGGCCAGCTGCTGGTCAAGACCGTCGAGAAAACTACCGACAGTCACCTCGAGACCGCGGCCAGTTGCTGTGGTCCCGAACTCGATCTTGCCCACCAGATCAGGGCAGAAATGAATCGCCAGAAAGAGATATTGATCTCGAACCTGAAGGCACTGCGCTAGTACGAAGCTACTCGTTGGCGAACTCGTGGCAGGCGTGCTCGATCGCCTGCGCGAAGGACCGCGCCAGGCTGCGCATCACGAACAGGTCGTAGGTCGGACTGTCGTCGACCTGGACAAAGGTGGCATTCATGTGCGCAACCGAGGTCAGGGCGCAGCGGCCCGGGCCAAAGGCGCGCGGATGCAGGTCGATTGCGGTGTTCTTGGCCATCACCTGGCGCGCGCGCGCGCCGCTCAGACGCAGCGCGCAACGCCCGTGGCTCTGATCGACCACCGCGCCGAGCTCGCCCACCGCATCCTGCAGGGTTGCCAGTAATTCGCCCGGCGCGCGCCCGGTCTCGTCATCGCTGCAGACGATCATCCAGCTGTTGGGACCGTTCCAGGTGACCTGGGTTTTCCCGTCGGAATTGCTGACTCCCGGCTCGGTCGAGCATTCGATGTCTAGCGCCTCGCCGATCGCGACGGCGGCCTGGTCGTGCTTACCCCTGAAAGTCAGCACCTGGATCGCAGTCAGGGCCTTGCGCTCCGACAGCCGCAGGTTTTTGTAATCGACGATATGTTCACCGGCGCGCGGTATCAGCGGCGAGACTCTTACGGGTAGTTCATTTTTATCAGGCACGAACGAGTTCTCCCTGTGGATCGATGAAGACGGGATGACAGACTTCTACCTTGAGCTGCTCGTCGTCGAGCGGAAATACCGCCTCGATTTTTTCGCCATGGCGCGACGCCCCGTCACGCAGCAGCCCCAGCGCAATGCCACAGTCGAGTTGCGGACTGTAGGTCGTCGCCGTGACATGGCCCTGCGACTGGCTGACGCTGTCCAGCCTGGTATTCGGATCGACCAGATGCGCACCGATGCGCAACCTCCTGCCCGGTTCCAGCGATTTCAGGCCGACAACCTGCAGGCGGCCGTCACCGATCAGCGCCGGTCGTTCGGAGCCATGCTTGCCGATGAAATGCTTGGCGCGGTTGGCCATACCCTCGAGACCGAGGTCTTTGGCGGTGGTCCGGCCATCGAGTTCGGATCCGGCGACATGACCTTTTTCGATGCGCATGGTGCCGAGCGCTTCGGTGCCGTAGACGCTGACGCCCATGTCTCTGCCGGCTTCGAGCAGTTCCAGCCAGGCCTGTTCACCATAGTCTGCGGGGACGTTGACCTCGTAGGCGAGTTCCCCGGAAAACGAGATACGGAACAGGCGCGCCGGGATATTATTCAAGCTGCACTCGCCGACCGCCATGAACGGAAAGGCCTCGTTGCCGATGTCGATGTCGATGACTTTTTCCAGCAGCTTGCGGCTGTTGGGCCCCGCCACCGCGATGCCGGTCCATTGCTCGGTAACCGAGCAGAACACGACGTCGAGATCGGGCCACTGGGTCTGATGGTATTGTTCCATATGCGCCAGCACGCCGGCCGCGTTGGCGGTGGTGGTGGTCATGAAGAAATGATTCTCGCTCAGCCGCGACGTGGTGCCGTCGTCGTATACCATGCCGTCCTCGCGCAGCATGATACCGTAGCGCGCCTTGCCGACCGGTAGCTTCAGCCAGTTATTGATGTAGAGGCGATTGAGAAATTCGGGCGCGTCCGGGCCCTGGATATCGATCTTGCCGAGCGTGGTGACGTCGACCAGCGCGACGTTGCTGCGAGTAGCCTCGGTCTCGCGTACGTAGCAGTCGTACATGGTGTCGCCGGGCTGCTGCGGATAATAACGCGCCCGCAGCCACAGGCCTGCCTCGATAAAGACGGCGCCCTGCTTTTCGTTCCAGTCGTGAATCGCGGTGCGCCGCACCGGCATGAATTCCGTGCCGACCGTATGCCCTGCGAAAACGCCCATCGCCACCGGCACGTAGGGCGGGCGGAACGTGGTAATGCCGACCTGGGGTATCGGTTCGCCGCGCTGACAGGCGAGAATCGCGAGCGCGTTGACATTGCTGGTCTTGCCCTGATCGGTGGCCATGCCCTGGGTGGTGTAACGCTTCAACAGCTCGACCGAATCGTAACCTTCCTGCGAAGCGAGCTGGACGTCGCTCGCCTTGACGTCGTTCTGCTGGTCGACAAACTGCTTGTAGGTTTTATTATACGGGGTGGGCGAAATCCACAGCGCCTCGATGGCGTAGGCGCCTTCGTCTTCAGCCCGGAACGCTTTCGTTTTCCTCCCCTTGAAACCGGCCATTTTGGCGGCCTC
>JAOTTY010000042.1 GCA_029864185.1 Gammaproteobacteria bacterium | reverse complement strand
GGCCCCGTTTTGCCTGTCCGATGAGCTAGGTCGTGGCCAGATTATCCTGGCTGCCCGAACCTCTCGCCAGAATGTGTTTCATGCCTGCCTCGAAATGCCCGGGAATGTTGCAGGCGAAAACGACGGTGTCCTTGCCCATAAACTTCCAGGTCAGGCTGGTTGATTCACCCGGCGCCAGCGAAACTGTATTGGGATCGTTGTGTTTCATATCGGGCATTTTTTGCATCATAATCGCGTGCCTGACCTGATCATCGGAATTGCCGATCGAAAATTCGTGCTGAATCTGGCCATCATTGCGGACGCGAAAATTCGATGATCTCACCATCCTTGAGCGCACCCAGTTCAGGTGAAAAGTCGAAGCGCATGCTGTCTTTCATCGAAACCGAGATAACACGATCCGGCGTGCCCTTACCGGGCTTACCAACGTTATACATCATATCGTTGTGATCGTGGCTATGCGTGCCAGTGGCCAAAACCGATGACGAAAAAAGACTCAAAAATACTACTTTTAATGCATATTTCATTTGCTGTGCTTCCTTTTTTTTATTAAGTTGAATAAATCAAAACCAGAATCGGATTCCGGCTACCGCTTGCGTATCGCTGGTATCTGCACCCCCCGCTTTAACTATATCCCTGGTATCGCCAAGGAGTCGCCCATGATTAATGCCAATATAGGGCGCGATCTCCCGGGTGATTTCATAGCGCAGCCGTATTGCCGCTTCGATATCCGCCAGACCTGATCCGATATCCAGTTCGTTGTCGTCGTCGCTGAACCGGTAGGGGCGACGCCGAAGACACCCAGGGCCAGCCAGTTGCGCTCCGGCTCGGGCTTGATGTCGCTGCGCAAGCCAACCTGCAGGTCCCGGTTGGGATCGATCGCAAGGCTGTAAAGCGCCTGCCATTCCGACCCCTCGGTCTCGTCTTCGCTGGCCTCGATTGCGGATTTTATCCATAGATGGAGAGGTCGGATTTTGTCAAATTTTTCCGAACTGTGCTAAGTTGATAGTGTCGAACCGTTGTCTAAGTTCAAAAAATGAGTCTACATAGTTAACCGTGGCTAAAAAGAAGCATCTGCTCATGTTCCTGCTTGTGTTAGGTATCGGATTTGCGCCTTTGCAGGCGATCAGCGCGGGTATTCCGGGGCACATGGATTCCATGCCGTCCGGTTGCACTGGTTGCGATATGAATGGCGGTGTTGATCCGGGTGCATGCGACGGTACCGATTGCGCGATGGCAGCCGGAGCTTGCGGGGCGAACAGTATTTCGAGCATTGCTCAAGAAATCCCCTTGTCGTCCATGGCTCCAGGTTCCCTTGATGGGTACTTTTTTACCGGCTCTTCGCTGTTCCAGTCTTACCTCGACTTTTCGATATACCGTCCCCCGATTACCTGAACTAAAAGTCACCGCACTGTAAGCACATTTCGTAACTTTTGTTTCAGGAAATTCGATGAAAAACCTAATTAAATTCGCAAATGGCATATTTTTGATAATACCATTAATCGGTACCCAGGCCGGAGCGGCCGAAAAAATTGAAATTCCTTTCCACCTCGGTCAGGGCCAGCTACTGTATGAAAAGTACTGCGGTTCCTGTCACGGTATCGATCTTGGTGGATCGGACAAAGGTCCGCCCCTGGTACATCCTTTTTACAAGCCGTCGCATCATGGCGACAAGGCCTTCTATCGCGCTGCCCTGCAGGGCACCAAACAACATCACTGGAAATTCGGTGATATGGAACCGGTGGCGGGGATGACGCCGAAAAAAATGGATAGCGTGGTGCCGTATGTGCGCTATTACCAGCAACAAAAGAAATTATTCTAGGGAATGACTTGCGATGAAATCGAAATTGATATTGCTAGTGTCCCTGTTGCTGGTTGCGAATCAGTCTTACGCCGTTGAAAAAGGTCGCTGGTATAGCGATCGACAGGTTGAAAACGGCGAAAGGCTGTTTCGCGAAAACTGCGCCGCCTGCCACGGGCAAAATGCCGAGGCCACGTCCGACTGGAAAAAAACCGATGCCAACGGCAACTATCCGCCGCCGCCGCTGAACGGTACGGCGCACGCCTGGCATCACGACCTGGATTTGCTGCGCCGAACCATACGCGAGGGCGGTGCGAGACTGGGTGGACAGATGCCGGGATTCGAAGGTCGACTAAACGCGGAGGAAATCGACAGCGTTATCGCCTTTTTCCAGTCGAAATGGCCGGATGACATCTACCAGCGCTGGGATGGCCGAAATCAGGCTTCGGATCTGCCATCGCTATCGGATATCGTGGTCGCCGCAAAAAAACCGTTGACCAGGCTGCTGCGTCAGCGCATCGGTAACGCCAAGATCGACGATGTGCAGGAAACCTCGATCGAGAATGTCTGGCAGGTCCAGATCGGCAATCAGTATGTCTATCTGCTCGATGACGGAAAGTTTGCGTTGATGGGTGACCTCGTCGATCTGGAAAATGGCCGAAACCTGACCGAACAGTCGCGCAGGGTCGACACGGTGGAGACGATATCCGAATTTGCCGATAATGACCTGATAATATTTGCCGCCAAAGGCGAGTCCAAAGCGACACTCAACGTATTTACCGACACCTCGTGCCCCTATTGTCAAAAGCTGCATAGTGAAATCGACAAGCTGCAGGAGGCCGGGATTACCGTCCGCTACCTGCCATACGCCAGGGGTGGAAAAAGCGGGCCGGGGTACGAAACGCTGAAATCGGTATGGTGCGCCGAGGATAGAAACGGGGCGATGACGGATGCCAAGAACAATCGGTTCGAGGGCTTACCGCCTGGCGACTGCGCGCAAGCGGCGATCATCGACCGTGGCTACCGCGCCGGCAATCGCGTGGGTATCCGGGGTACTCCGGCGCTGGTCAAGAACAACGGCGAAAAAATCGAAGGTTACGTGCCTTACCGAGAACTGATTCCACAATTGCTGCAGTCAACAAGTCAGTAGTCCTGATCTGGTACCGCAAGGAGGAACGGCCAGGTGTAGCGCGGGTGTATTCCGGGCGATCGAGGGTGACGGTCAGACCCGGTAGACGATTTCGCCATTGATGATCGTATGGGTTACGCTGCCGCGGAAATCCCATCCCTCGAAAGCGGTGTTCTTCCCTTTGGACACGAAATTTTCCGATTTGCAGATCCAGTGCGATTCGGGATCGACGATGACCAGGTCGGCGATTTCGCCGGGCGCCATTTTGCCGCCGGGCAGCGACAGGATGGTGGCGGGGTTGAGAGTCAGCCTGGCGATCAGCTCCGCGAGCGGCAGCAGGTCTTCGTCGACCAGCCGCAGCGCCAGCGGCAGCAGCGTGTCGAGCCCGCTGATGCCGGGTTCGGCGGACGGAAAAGGTTTCAGCTTGGCGTCCACTTCGTGCGGCTGGTGGTCCGAGCACAGGCAGTCGATGGTGCCGTCGGCGACGCCCGCGCGCAGCGCATCGCGATCGCGCTGGCTGCGCAGCGGCGGAATCGTGAACATGTTGCTGTCGAATTCGCCGATGTCGTGGTCGGTCAGAAACAGCTGGTGGATCGCGCAATCGGCGCTGACCGGCAAGCCCTTGGCCTTGGCGCGGCGCAGCATGTCGACCGAGCGCGCGCAGGACAGCTGTCCGAAATGCGTGCGTGCGCCTGTCTGTTCTACCAGCTCGATGTCTTTCGCAAGCGCCGCGGTCTCCGCCGCCACCGGTATCGCCGGCAGCCCCAGCCGGGTCGCGATGGCGCCCTCGTGCGCACAGCCGTTGCCGAGCAAATCATGGTCCAGCGGTTGAATGATGACCAGAGACTGCTGGCCGGCGGCGTAATCCATGGCGCGGCGCTGCACCAGGTTGCTGGCCAACCGGTGCCTGGCATTGCTGAACGCGATACAGCCATTGTCGCGCAGGCTCGCCATGTTGCTCAGTTGCTCGCCGGCGAGGCCACGCGTCAACGCGCCGATCGGGTAAACATGCGCCTGGTGGCCGAACATCTCGTTGCGGTGATGGATCAGCTCGACCGTGGCCGAATTATCGATCGGTGGCTGCGTGTCGGGCGGAACGCAAAGCGTGGTTATCCCATTTCGGATCGCGGCCAGGGTTTCGCTTTCGATATTGGCCTTCTCCGGTTGTCCCGGATCGCGCAGACGCGCCTGACAGTCGATCAGTCCGGGCATGATCCAGCGGCCCCCGGCGTCGATTTCCTGCGTCGCCTCGAATCCCGCCGGTGCCGATCCGATGGCGACGATTTTGCCATCCTGCAGATACAGGTCAGCCTCGCGCAGCGTGGCTCCGCCCGGATCCACGACCAGCCCGTTGCGGATGTGCAGGCTCACGACTCGCCCCCGGATTGCAGGCCCGACTGGCTTGCGATCATCGACATTACCGCCATGCGCACCGAAATTCCGAAGCTGACCTGCTGCAGGATTACCGATTGCTTGCCGTCCATGACGCCGGATTCGATTTCGACGCCGCGGTTGGCGGGGCCGGGGTGCATCACGATCGCATCGGGTTTGGCGAGGCGCAGCCGCTCCTGTGACAGGCCGAACTTGCGGAAGTACTCTTTTTCGCTGGGCAGCAGGGCGCCCTGCATGCGCTCCTTCTGCAGGCGCAGCATGATGACGACGTCGACGTCCCTGAGCCCCAGTTCGAGATCCTCGTAGACTTTTACCCCGAGCGATTCGGCTTCGACCGGCATCAGCGTGCGCGGTGCGATGACGCGGATCTCGCCGGTATTGAGCAGGTTCAGCGCGTGTATCTGCGAGCGTGCGACGCGCGAATGCAGGATATCGCCGACGATCGCGACACGCAGGGCGTCGAAGTCCTGCTTGTAATGACGAATCGTGTACATGTCGAGCATCGCCTGGGTCGGGTGTTCGTGCTGGCCGTCACCGGCGTTGAGCACCGCTACGCCGGGGCGCACATGCTGCGCGAAGAAATGGGCGCTGCCGCTGTCCTGGTGGCGGATGACGAACATGTCGATCTGCATCGCCTCGAGGTTTTGCAGCGTATCCAGTAGCGACTCGCCCTTGACGGTTGCCGAGGTGCTGAGGTTGAGGCTCAGGATATCTGCCGACAGGCGCTGCTCGGCGAGCTCGAAGGTGGAGCGTGTGCGGGTGCTGGCTTCGAAGAAAAGGTTGGCGACGGTGATGCCGCGCAGGATCGGTACCTTCTTGATGGTGCGATCGGCAACCGAGGTAAAGGATTCGGCGGTATCCAGTATTTCGGTCAAAATGGCCTGGCTGAGGCCCTCGATACCCAGAAAATGCCGTAGCCTGCCCATGTCGTCGAGCTGGATATTGCTACTCGGCATGACGCTCCCGGGTCTTGATTACCAGCCGCAGCGGTTCAGGTCCCTCGAGCTTGATATGGCTGCTGGAATCGAGCTCGGTGGTGGCGCCGACAACATCGGGCTGCACCGGGATTTCACGTTCGCCGCGATCGATCAGGATCGCGAGCACGATTTTTCTGGGTCTGCCGTAATCGAAGATTTCGTTCATCGCCGCGCGCACGGTGCGTCCCGAATGCAGCACGTCGTCTACCAGGATGATGGTCTTGTCGTCGATGTCGGTCGGCAGGCTCGACGGCTTCACCGTCGGGTGCAGGCCGGTGCGGGTAAAGTCGTCACGGTAAAACGAAATATTCAGTCGACCCAGTTCGGCGCCGGGCGCGATGCGACGCCGCAGTTGTTCGGCGATCCATGCGCCGCCGGTTTCGATGCCGACGATTACGGGTTGTGATGCGGAGGAGGAAAAATAGGGGGTCAATTCCCGGGAAAGCTTTTCGATCAGCGATTCGACTGAGGGTAGAGACACATAAACTCCGCTTGTCTGTGCGCAGGCTTTATAGCATAAATTCCCCTCGAATACATTACTCCCCGGCCGCAGTAGATACGGTGACGCAATACTAATCCATCAGTCTTCCTGATCTTAATTGAACAGGTATCCGGCAATTATGTATTGTGTCCCCGTAATTATGAACAGGCGGGTGGATTCGACGCCTCTGCGCGAACCTTTCGGGAACATCAGCCTGTTTCGGTGTCGGCGTACTCGCGCAACCAGGACTCGGTGATCAACGCTGCCGCGATGCTGTCGATTTCGGACTTGGATTTTCGACGCTGGTTCTCGATCGCTATCTGGTAAGCCTCGCGGGTGGTCAGGCGTTCGTCGATGAGCACGGCCTTGATGCCGAAGCGTCCCTCGAGTTGACGTCCGAAGCGCTCGGCACGCGCGCTTATCGACTGGTGCTCGCCCATCATGTTGAGCGGCAGGCCCACCACCACGACCTGCGGGCGCCATTCGTCCAGGACCGATGCGATGCGTTTCCAGTCGTTGTTCCTGATCGCTGCGATTGGAGTCGCCTGCCGGGTCAGCGTTTGCCCGACCGCTACACCTATCCATTTGGTACCGAAATCGAAACCGACGACCGTTTTGACCGGCTCAGTCATGCGCTACGGATTCATGCGTTTCCGCTGACCGGGGAGAGGGAGTTGATGTCGAAACCGAGCGAGTCGAAGGCAACCTGCCACTTGTTTTCCGGCTTCTCGTGAAACAGCAGGTCCGGGCTGCAGGTCGAGGTGAGCCACGAATTCTGCTGCAGTTCCGATTCGAGCTGGCCCGATGCCCAGCCCGAGAATCCGAGAATGACCAGGTAATCCTCGGGCCCTCGGCCCTCGGCGATAGCCTGCAGTATGTCGACCGAGCTGGTGAGGTGGATACCGGTCGATATCTCGACGCTGTTTTGCCAGTGCCCCGCCATGGAGTGCAGCACGAATCCCTGTTCGAGCTGCACCGGGCCCCCGATATATACCGGTTGCTGACGGATCGACTCGTCGTCGCAGTGGATGTCGAGCTGTTTGAATATATCGTCGAGGACCTGCGAGGTTTCGTGGTTAACCACCAGCCCCATGCTGCCCTGCTGGCTGTGCTCGCACATGTAGACCAGGCTGGAGGCGAAAATGGGGTCCTTGATTGCAGGGGTTGCGATCAGGCATTTGTCGACGAGACTGGCTGTTTGCTGTGACATATCCAGGTACTAGCTTACCCCGCTTTGCGTTTTAAATCGATTGCTTTTGAAATCCCAGGTGCGGATTATGACAATTTGATCGGCGCGTTCCTTGAGTTCCTCGGAAAATGGCGGGAACGGCTGCGCCATGCGCAGGATGCGCTTGGCCGCTTCGTCGAGAACGCTGGTGCCGGAGGAGCTGGTGATACGCATATCGATAACCTCGCCGGCGGCGTTCAGCCTGACGCTCATGCGCAGGCGGCCATCGAGATTGTTGACCCTGGCCTCGTTGGGATAGTTCAGGTTCCCGGTGTGCTCGATTTTCTGTACCCAGGAGGCGAGGTAGCTCGCCTCGATCGCCTTGCGCGTATTCGCGGTCAGGGTAATGGTTTTCGGGCGCCTGGCATAATCGATCGTCATTTGCCTTATTTCTGCCTGCAGGCGCGCGATCTTGCTTGCGCGCTGCTCGGATTCGCTGGCCTGGCGGCTGTTCGATTCCTTCGCACGGCTTTGTTTTTTCCGCTCCACGGCATGGTCTGACTCGGATTGGGACAGGTAGTAGAGCTCGCTGATTGCAAGCTGCTGCTTGCGCATCTCGGCGCGGTCGCGATCGGACATTCCCGCCTGGGTAAGCGGGGTCGCGGCGGAAACCGGCGCGCCGGGGCGGGCTTTTTCGTCGGCATTGCCACCTCCCGCCTGGTTTTCCTGCGCCAGGAAATCCGGGTCTTCGACCTCATCGATAGACCTGGAATTGGCCAGAATGATGTCGAGGCTGGGTAACGGATCACGATTGTAGCTATGCGACGACGTGAATCCCACGCCCAATACCACGATCGCGTGCAGGGTGAGCGCGAGGAATAGAGTGAAGCCGAGGCGATCACTGGCGGTGATACGGGGCCGGGTTGCTTGAACTTGAGCCATATTGGGTGTCTATTGTGCCAAGAATGAATCTAGATAACCAGTAAAACTCTTTGAATTAGTTAATAATTTCCATTGGCCATGATACCTTTATTTCGAGCCTGTCGGCGAAGCTTGCACTCGCCTTCATCTCACGCGAATCGCTGATAATCAGGAAATCATCGATACTTAAGGATAGTGCTAAATCGCGAGTTTTGCGCGTGCCGTCCACCATCAGCGCGGTCGCCGCGACATCGGCGCGCACCGGGTCGGCGTCGAGCACGGTCGCCGAACTCTGCCCGCGCGAGGGTTCGCCGCTGCGGGGGTCGATGATGTGATGCATACGCCTGTCCCCCTGCCAGTACTGGCGTTGGTAGTTCCCCGACGTAAACAGGCTGTGCCTGCCCTCGAGCTGCAGGATCGCGACGACGCCGGGAGCAAAAGGATTCTTAATCCCGATCCGCCACGGCCGCCCGAAACGGTTACCCGCGATGCGCATGTCGCCACCGGCATTGAGGATGTAGTTGTCGATGCCGTTGCGGTCCAGGTAGTCGGCGATCAGCCCGACGGCGTAACCCTTGGCGATACCGCCAAGGTCGATCTGCAGATCGGGGTTACTGCTGCGAGCCATGCCCCCGTCGACCTGCAGGTCCTGCATTGTCGGCAGGTTACGCCTGATCGCTGCGACTGCCGCGCTGTCGGCATCACCGCCATGAAAACCATAGGCCGCGATCAGCTTGCCGAGTGCAGGATTGAAGAGACCCCCGCTGCTGTCGTAGTAGTCGCGGCTGAGCCTTATCAGGGTAACGAGGGATTTGGGAATCGCGACCGTTTTCCCCTGTTGCAGCGCATTGTTGAACCGGGTCAGGTCGCTGTCTTCCCAGGCGTGCCACTGCTTGCGATAGGCGCGCAGCCGCGTTTCGATTTCACGCAGAAGACGCTCGGCGCGCGTCAAGTCCCCGCTGATCATCGTAATCTCGATGATGGTGCCGAATTCGAGCAGGTGCTGTTCGACGAGGTGCTGCCGGCGCTCGCAGCCGCCGATGCAGACGATGAACAGAAACAGCCAGAGCCGGGTCAAGCGGATATTCGTCGCTCGATGCACTCGAACAGGTCTGCGCTGATATTTAGGCCGAAATCGCGATCCAGTTCACGAATGCAGGTAGGGCTAGTGACGTTGATCTCGGTAATGTAATCCCCGATCACGTCGATACCGACGAACAGCAGGCCACGTGCACGAAGTTCGTCCCCGACCTGGTCGCAGAGCCATTGGTCGCGTTCGCTGAGCGGCTGGCCCCGGGTACTTGCGCCAGCGGCGATATTGCCACGATTTTCGCCCGCGGCCGGCAGCCGCGCCAGGGCATAGGGGACCGCAACCCCGTCGATCAGCAGGATGCGCTTGTCGCCGTCCCTGATTTCCGGGATATAGCGTTGTGCCATGGTCTGGGAGCGGCCATGCTTGGAGACCGCCTCGATAATCGCATTGGTGTTGAGGTCGCCGGCCTGCACGCGAAAAATCGACTGGCCGCCCATGCCATCGAGAGGCTTGACGATGACGTCCCGGTGCTGGGCGATAAAGGCCTTGAGGTTTGCGGACTTGCGACTCACCAGGGTTTCGACGCAGCATTGCGGGAATACCCGGGTAAATAGTTTTTCGTTGCAGTCGCGCAGGCTGGCCGGCCTGTTGACGACCAGTACACCGTTTTCTTCGGCCTGCTCCAGGATATGGGTGCAGTAAATGTATTCGAGATCGAAAGGTGGATCCTTGCGCATCAGGATCACGTCGAGCTCGTCCAGTCGACAACGACCGGCGTCGAGAAAGTCGAACCAGTGTTCATTATCGTCGTGCACGGCAAGCGTTCGGAAGTCCCCCATGGCGATAGCGTTATCGAGGAGAATATCTTCGAGCATGAAGTAATATAACTGCCAGCCGCGCGCCTGTGCTTCCAGCATCATGGCCAGCGTGGAGTCTTTCCAGGGTTTGATGGATTCGATCGGATCCATCACGATTCCGAGTTTTCGGACGGCAGGCATTCCGGGCCCTTGAACAGGTTAATTTCGGTTAGCCGGATTCTACTGAATTAACCTGGGCAAGCACATCAATAAATCGATCTCGCCCGACGTTTTTAAACCTAGGCAAAACTTGTGAAACGGTGATTTTTGAACTACTTTTGATGGTGATGGAGAATCCGCACCAGGTCCTTAAAAGATCGACTAAAGTCATAGAATTCACATTATATAGTTTTAATAAATCACTGGTTTTACTTGAGAAAAACCATATAATCTTGTCCTGATAAAGTGGGCCAAACCCACTGTTAATCCCCGGGGGTTACGTGAACACCGAGTCTCAGATAGCAGATGGAGCGCAGCAATCGACCAACCTTAACGTCAAGGTAATGGTGATCGATGACAGCAAGACCATCCGCCGCAGCGCCGAAACCCTGTTGAAGAAAGTCGGTTGCGAAGTGGTAACCGCGATCGACGGTTTCGAAGCGCTCGCCAAAATTACCGAACACAAACCAGATATCATTTTCGTCGATATCATGATGCCGCGCCTGGACGGATATCAGACCTGCGCGCTGATCAAGAATAACCAGAAATTCAAGGCTACCCCGGTCATCATGCTATCCAGCAAGGACAGTATTTTCGATCGCGCCAGAGGCCGTATCGTGGGCTCTGAAAAATACTTGACCAAGCCCTTTTCGAAGGAAGACCTGATAAATGCGATAACCACGCATGTCGGCTAGGCGGGAAGGTTCCGCGAAGATAGAGGTAGGCTCGGAATGACGCATATACTAATTATTGATGATTCACCAACGGAAGTGCATGTATTCAAAAACATGCTGATGAACCACGATATCCAGGTGTCGGTTGCCAAGAACGGTGAAGAAGGGATAGAGAAAGCAATCCAGATAAAACCCGATTGCATCTTGATGGATGTCGTCATGCCGGGCAAGAACGGTTTCCAGGCGACGCGCGATCTGAGCCGAAACCCGGCCACGTCCGCAATCCCGGTGATCATCATAACAACCAAGGACCAGGAAACCGACAAGATCTGGGGAATGCGCCAGGGCGCCAGGGACTATATCGTGAAGCCGGCGGACGAGAGCGATCTGATCAACCGAATTAACAAGGTTCTTGGTTTCGATCGTAGTTACGAAGACTAAGCGAGGTTGCCGATGCCGATAACGTCGCCATTCGAAATACTGAAAAATCTGGATGCGCGCTGCCGCAGGAATTCCAGCGGACTGCCGGTCGCCAGGGCCGTTGTCGATGACTGGATCGGTATCGGATTTGCAATCAACCAGATGCCACTGATCGCAAAAATGGATGACGTTAGCGAAATTCTGCCTCCGCCCGAAACGATACGCGTGCCTGGAG
The DNA here is from genome assembly GCA_029864185.1 of Gammaproteobacteria bacterium. Lineage (GTDB taxonomy): Bacteria > Pseudomonadota > Gammaproteobacteria. The sequence continues at coordinate 10,324 of JAOTTY010000042.1, read as the reverse complement.
TCACCCACTGGGTCAGGGGCCTCGCGAACATTCGCGGCAACCTGATGCCGGTGCTGGACATGAACGGCTTTCTATATGGCAACGCGACCGAGCAGCGCAAGGAAAGCAGGATATTGATCGTCAACAAGCTGGGGATAGTGGCCGGCCTTCTGGTCGACGAGGTATATGGCCTGCGACGCTTCAAGCCCGAGGAGCATCGCCGGGAAGTCGTGCAGGATGCGGGTTCTATCGGCGAGTACCTGGCGGGAACCTTCGTCGACCAGGTGAGGCGATGGAATGTCTTCAGCGTCGAGAAATTGGCCAGGGCTGAGCAGTTTCTGCGAGTAGTTTAAAAGCGGCAGCCAAGCATCGAGGAACCAATGGCGGTATTAGACAAATTCAAGAATTTGCTACCAGGGCAATCAGCGAAAACGATTACGTCGGGGGCAAGAGCTACGGATGCCATCAACAAGAAGGCGCTGGTTGTCGGCGTACTGCTGGTTGTCTCGGTGCTCGCCATGGTCGGGATGTTCACGATCGAAAGCGGGCAGGCTCGCAAGAACAAGCTGTACACGACAATCGCTTCCGAGCAGCAGGTGATTTCTCAACAGATAGCGGTCAACGCGCTGGAGGCTGCCGCTGGACGCAACCAGGCATTCGACCGCCTCGCCGAGAATCAGAATCGTTTTCTCGCCAATCTCGAAAAGTACAACAACGGCGACCTGACCCAGGATTTGCCGCCGCTACCGGAGCATTTTGCCGCCGAGTACTCGGACCTGAAATCGGTCTGGAGTGACTACGACAGGCAAATTGCGACGGTGGTAGCGGCCAAGTCATCGATTGCGACGGTCAACGACTTCGTCACCCAGATCAACGAATCCCTGCCGGAGCTGGTGTCGCTATCGGACAGCGTGGTATCCGAACTGGTCACGGCAAACGCGCCGCGCGCAAACATTGCGGTCGCGGCGCGACAGGTGAATCTGGTACGCGGTATCGGGCATAGTCTCAACCAGATCCTGACCGACGGTGAGGTAGTGATGGCGGCGGCCGATCAGTTCGCCGCCGATGCGAGCCAGGTCGAAACACAGCTACTGGCGATGCTCGAGGGCGACGCGGAGCAGGGAATCAACAAATTTACCGGTACCGAGGTGGTTGGTAACCTGCTGCAATTTGCCGACCTTTACTCGGTGGTACGCAAGAACGTGCGGGAAATTCTCGACAACTCCGCGCAGATTTTCAAGGTGCACGAGGCGGCGCTGAAAATAGACGAGCTCAGCCCGGAGATCCTGGCAGCCGCTGGCCAGATAATCGATGCGATCGAACGCGACGACGAGGCGGGAAAAATATATAACCTGATAGGCTATGCCTTTGGCCTTGCCGCAGTGCTTTTGTTACTGCTGCTGATTTTTATCATCTCGCAGGAATCCAAGCGCAGCCTGGCAGAATCGCAGGAGCAGAACGAAAAGAACCAACGTGCGATTCTGCGCCTGCTCGACGAAATGACAAACCTTGCCGATGGCGACCTGTCCACCCATACCACCGTGACCGAAGATATCACCGGGGCAATCGCCGATTCGGTCAACTACTCTATCGACGCATTACGCGATCTCGTTAGCACCATCAATAACACCGCCAACCAGGTCCGCTCGGCGGTGCGTAAAACCCAGAACATGACCGGGGAACTGGCCGAGGCCAGTGAAGCGCAGGCGCGCCAGATAACCGAGGCCAGCAACGCCGTCACCGAAATTTCGAAATCGATGTCGCAGGTATCGGAACGTGCCGCCGATTCAGCCGAGGTCGCCCGTAAATCGGTCAGTATCGCGCACAAAGGCGGTGAAACCGTACGCCAGACGATCGAGGGCATGGAAACGATTCGCGAGCAGATACAGGAAACCTCTAAACGTATCAAGCGCCTGGGTGAATCCTCGCAGGAAATTGGGGACATAGTCAACCTGATTACCGAGATATCTGATCAAACCAATATCCTGGCGCTGAACGCCGCCATCCAGGCGTCTATGGCGGGCGAAGCGGGCCGCGGTTTCGCGGTCGTCGCGGACGAAGTGCAAAGACTGGCGGAGCGAACCGGTGACGCTACCAAGCAGATAGAGGCCCTGGTAAAAACTATCCAGGCGGATACCAACGAGGCAACGGTGTCGATGGAGCACAGTACGGCCAACGTGGTTAAGGGTGCCAAGCTCACCGAGAACGCGGGCAGTGCCCTCGATCGCATCGAGCAGGTGTCGATGAACCTGGCGCAACGCATTCTTGAAATATCGGATGCGACCCGTGACCAGGCGCAGGACAGCGTAAGAATCACCGAGACCATGGACGTGATCCAGGAAATCACCGCCAAGACTTCGGAAGGTTCGAATCTCGCTTCGAACTCGATCGGTGAACTGTCAGACATGGTCAAGGAGATGCAGAAGTCGGTAGCGGGTTTCAAGCTGCCGGGTGTCAGCTCGGTCGACAGCAGCATGGTGCAGGACCCGGAAGATCTCGCGGCGCTGGGGCTGGATCCCGAAGCGGCCAAGTAGGCTAGGCGATGACTCCGCAGGAAACCTCGATCAAACACAGCGCGCTTGGGTGGGTCAAGAAATCCATCGATGACAACCTGTCCGAGATAAAGGCGGATCTCAAGCTCTACCTCGAACAGGAAGACGAGTCGCTACTGCAAAGGGTCAAGGAAAAGCTGGGCCTGATCCAGGGCGTGCTGGTGATGATCGAGCAGTACGGCGCCGCGATGCTGACCGAGGAAATGGTGGCGCTGGTCGATTTCATCATCGAGCACCGTCAGGAGAAGGGCGAGCAGGCGCTGGAAGTCATACTGCGTGCAGTGTTACAGCTGCCGGATTACCTCGAACACATCCAATCGGGGAATCGCGACATACCGATCGCAATCCTGCCGCTGTTAAACGATATCCGTGCGGTCAGAAATCAGGATCTGTTTTCGGAGAAATTACTGTTTTTGCCCGATCTGTCGATGCACCAGGAAGGTGCCGAGGCCGAGGCTATCGACAACCAGAAGAATCAGGGCTCCAAGTTGCTGGTCAAGAAACTACGGCCGGTTTATCAGCTTGCGCTGCTCAATATTATCAGGGACGAGAACGTCGAGGAGAGTCTGAAACGCCTCGAAAAGGTTTGTGAAACGCTCGAAGAGCGGTCCTTTTCCGAGGGGGTAGCCCGCATCTGGTGGATCGTCGGGGCGTTGATCGAATCGGTATCGCGCCAGCAGCTCGAGCTCGGTGTGTCGATCAAGAACCTGCTGGGCAAGGTCGATGCACTGTTTCGCGTCATCCTCATTATCGGAGAACGCGGTTTGCTGCAGCGGCAACCGATCGAGCTCATCAAGAATTTCCTGTACTACATTGCCCAGCCGGAGTGCGATGGTCCCAAGACACAGGCGATAAAAACCGCGTATCGGCTGGAGCAGTTCCTGCCCTCGGAGTCGGCACGCAGCGAAGTGTTGAACAACATCGCGGGCCCGAACCAGGCCCTGCTGAAAACGGTTGCCGAGGCCATGAAAGCCGACATCGAGGCCGTAAAATCGACGCTCGAGGTATACGTAAACGACGATTTATCGAAGGTCGAAACGCTCCGCGAGCTCCCGCAGGAGATGCATATCATCTCGGATACCCTGGCAATGATCGGGCTGGGTTCACAGCGGCAGTTGATCGAGGCCCAGATCGAGGTCGTCAAGGATATTCTCGAAGGCACAAAGACCGCGGACGAGGAGCAGTTGCTGTCGATGGCAGCTGAGTTACTGCAGGTCGAACAGGCGCTTGACCAGATGCAGAAACGGCAACCGATCAGGGATGAGCCACCAAGATCCGAGACCGATGTGTCGCGAGATTACGAACTCGATAGCGTATTGACCGCGGTTGTCACCGCTACCCTCGACGATATCCAGAAAACCAAGAATGCAATCCTCGATTTCATCAAGGATTCGAGTCGCGGCGAAAATATCGACCTTTGCATAGCCCTGATGGAAGAGTCCCGGGGCGCACTGCTGCTCATGAACGAGCAGCGCGCGGTAGCCGTGCTGGATGGATTGTTATCCTACCTCAAGGGTTATGATATCGTCGAATTCATGGAATCCAGCCGGCTGGACGCGCTGTCGCAGGTAGTCGTGAGCCTGGAATACTTCCTCGAGGCGCTCGGCGAACACCGCGGCGACGCCGGAACCATTCTCGATTTCGCCGACGCACAGCTGCAGAAACTGTTGTCCGGCGTGCATCTCCGACCGGGTGTAGACGAAGAGCAGGAACTGGTTGTGGTCGATGTGGGTGCAGAAGAGCCCATCGTCGTAACCCTGGAAGAAGCCGATGCCACGCAGTTGCCGGCGGAAGAACTGGAAGTGCCGGCGGCCGGCACGGTACGGGAACCGGGCAAGGTCGAGGGCGCAGCAGTCGCGGCGGCGCTCGACACCGATGCCGGGCCCGGGGCGCGGGCGAAGATTAACGAGGCATCGCGCGATAATGTTTCGCCGGCAAGCGATCGGCGCGTCGATGCTGCCGCAGCCATGACGGAGGCTCGCCAGACCGGGCCGGCGAACGAAGCCGGCAGCGGAGTTGCGCCAGAGGGGCAGCCCGAACCCGGCGCCACGCCGGCGCAACAACTGCCGAAAGTGGTTCCGATCGAGGACGAACTGGAGGTGCTGAAAGCGGGAAGCGACCCGGACATCCTCGAGATCTACCTGGAAGAGGCCGACGAAGAGGCGCAAAACATCGCGCGCCTGCAGCAGGACTGGATGCTTCACCCCGAGGATGAAAATGCGTTAAAGAATATCCGCCGTGCTTTCCACACGATAAAGGGCAGCGGTCGCCTGGTAGGCGCAATGAAGATCGGCGAGTTTGCCTGGGACTTCGAGCAGCTGCTGAACCGGGTAATCGACAGGAGTATTCCTCCGGGCAGGCAGATTATCGATGCGGTGGGAGAGGCGGCGGCAGCTTTACCCGAGCTCGTCAACGAGCTGAAGACGTCGCAGGCGCCCACATCCGATATCGGCTATATTCGCGGCCTTGCCCGGGTGCTGGCGGAATTCAGGGCCGGCCAGTTGCTCAGCGGGCATGCTCGGCAGGCAGCGGAAGCCGAGTCGCCGGATGACCGTATTACCGGCGACGACCAGACCGAGTGGCGTGGAATCGGCGTCGCTACCACGACCCAGACCATCGGCTTCGAGAACCTGTCGCAGGCCCTGCTCGAGGAAATCGAGCCCGATACCATGCGCGCCGACCCGGCGGAGTTCGAAGTTACCAGTTACGAGCCCGAGCAGGACGATGCAGCGCGCCAGGCTGCCGCGGGTAGAGGAAATTACGACGATACCCTGCTGGCCGAACCACCGCGGATCAGCGCTGCAGCGAAGCCCCTGGGCAGGATCGAACAGGCAACACCGACGGCGGCAGACTCGGCCGCCGCTCAGGCGGATGCCGAGTATACGCAGGCGATCGATTATGCGCAGACGCCGGCCGGGCAGGCGGAAGCCGAGGCGGCGCGTGCGCAGGTATCCGCGCCACCCGAGCCAGAACCGCGCCCAACGATAAAAATCGAAACCATCGGCGAGGATTTTCTCGGCGAAGATTTTCTCGATGAGAGCGATGATGAGGCCAGTCTCGGGCCGGAAAAAGCGCCGCGTTCCGGCGACGCCTTCGACGAGGTGGCGGAAGATCGGGTAGTGGAAATCGTCGCGGAAACGGCAGAACCCGATTCCGGATCGGAAGAATTTACCATGGAGCCGCCCGAGCCCGATTCCGGGCCCGAAGAAATCGTCATGGAGTCGCTAGAATCCGAACCCGATTCCGGACCGGAAGAAATTACCGTGGAGCCGCTCGAGCCCGATGCCGAAGAAATCGTCTTGGAGCCGCTCGAGCCCGATGCTGAAGAAATCGTCTTGGAGTCGTTCGAGCCCGAGGTTGAAGAAATCGTCATGGAATTGCCCATGGAAGAGGCCGTAGGAATGACGCTGGGCGCGGTGGAAATCGGCGGCCGGCAAAGCGATGACTCGCGGGAAGAGCCGGCGGAAGACACGGAACAGGAGATCCCTCCTGACCCTTTCGTCGGCACGACAGAGAGCCGGGTGCCTGGAGAAGAGGCACAGACCAGCGAGGCCGCGGCTCAAGAGCAGGACGAACCAACCGGCCTGTCGTTCGATCCGGAACTGCTGATAATTTACCAACAAGAGGTAGAACAGCACCTAGGCACAGTAAATTCCGCCCTTGATCATGCCGAGCAGATTCGTGAGCTGATTCCGGGCGAGGAAATTTATCGCGCGCTACATACCATACATGGCGCTTCGCGCACCGCCGATATCGCGACGATTGGCGAGTTGGCCGGGTTGATGGAGAAGCCACTGAAGTCTGCCATTTCGCAGAAATTGGCGCTCGATCATGAAATCGTCGCGCTGTACCGGGAAGGTCAGCTCGCGATTCAGCGCATGACCGAAGAACTCGTTACAACAAGGCAACTACCCGATATTCCCGAAGACCTCGAGACCAGTTTCAGGGCGCTGGCGGAGGATTTCGAAGAGCACACGGTCGAAATCCCCGACGACGAGGCCGAACCAACCGGCGAATTCATCGATACCCTGACGATGATGAACGAAACCGCCGACGAGGAGCAGGATAACGAGCTGCTGACGATATTTGTCGACGAGGCCAACGAATTGCTCGAGATGAGCGATAACACGTTGCACGAATGGGCGCAGCAGCAGGTCGACGAATCGGGCGCCCAGGATTTCAGCGCGGTAATGGAGCTGCAACGCTACCTGCACACCCTGAAGGGTGGCGCACGCATGGCCGAAATCAAGGAAATCAGCGACCTGTCGCATGAAATGGAATCGGTGTTCATTGCGGTCATAGACGGCAGGGTCGACAAGAACGAAAATCTGGTCGAGGCGCTCAGGGATAGCTTCGATCTGTTGCATCGGCAGGTTGCCGAAGCCCAGCAGGGCCGCGCCATGAGCGACTCTTCAGGGATGGTCAAGTTGCTCAGGGATTTGCGGCTCGATGGCAATGACGAAGCTCCGGTCGAACTCGGTGATCGGGCAATCGATGTCGATAGCGAGGACATCGATATTGTCAGCGAGAACCTGCCGGGCGAACCGCTGTCGGCAACCGAAAGGCCGTCTCAGGATGTTATCAGGGTGCGCTCCGATCTGCTCGATAACCTGGTCAGTTCGGCTGGCGAGGTGAGCATATACCGCGCGCGCATGGAACAGCAGGTTGCCGGTCTCGGATCCTATCTCGGGGAACTCGGGCAGACGATAACGCGACTGAAAAGCCAGCTGCGCAATCTCGAAGCGGAAACCGACGCGCAGATCCATTTCAGCCATCGCTCCGAAACCGGGAAATCGGAATTCGATCCGCTGGAAATGGATCGTTATACGATGATTCAGGAGCTGTCGCGGTCCCTCAGCGAATCGGTTAATGACCTGTCCAGTCTGCAGACCATGCTGGGAGAACAGGTCAAGGATTCAGAAACCCTGTTGCTACAGCAATCGCGAGTCAACACCGACCTGCAGGACGGCCTGATCAAAAGCCGAATGGTGAAGTTTTCCGGCCTGCTGTCGCGCCTTAGACGACTGGTCAGGCAGAGCAGCCAGGAGCTTGGCAAGAAAGCCGAGCTGGTGATCGCCGGTGAGGAGAACGAAGTCGATACCAAGGTGCTCGACCGCATGGTCGCGCCGCTGGAACACATCATCCGCAACGCATTGTCGCATGGCATCGAAACGCCGGTGGAAAGGGCCAAGAAAGGCAAACCGGAAACCGGCAGAATCGCGATAAACATAACCCGCGACGGTTCCGAGGTGGTAATCCGGGTCAGCGACGATGGCGCCGGCGTCAATATCGAAAAAGTCCGGAGCCGGGCCGTTCAGCTAGGCTTGCTGGACAAGAGTCATCACGTGACCGAGGCAGACCTGGTTCAGTATATCCTTGAGCCCGGGTTCAGCACCGCTGATCATGTCACCCAGCTCTCCGGCCGGGGCGTCGGCATGGACGTGGTAGATATCGAAATCAAGCAGCTTGGCGGCACCCTGCAGATCGAAACCAATCCCCAGGGCACGACTTTTATCGCGCGCCTGCCTTTCACCCTGTCGATCAACCAGGCGATACTGGTTCGCACCGGGGAGGAAACCTACGCCATTCCGCTGATGAACATCGAGGGTATCACCCGCCTCGATACGCCGAGCATGCTCGAATACTATCGCCAGGACTCACCCGAAATCGAGTATGCCGGACAAAGCTTTGCCTTGCACAGCCTGGCGAAGCTGGTGGAGTCGGGAATACCTTTCAGACCGGCGTCAGAGGGCGAAAAGCAGTCGATAATTTTAAGCCGCGCGGGAGACGTTCGCGTCGCGCTGCACGTCGACGAAATAATCGGCAACCGAGAGATCGTCGTCAAGTCGCTGGGCAAGCAGCTTAGCCAGGTCAAGGGGCTTGCCGGCGCGAGTATTCTCGCCGACGGTAGCGTGGTGCTTATCCTTGACGTCAACGGCCTGGTTCGGCAAAGCGTCGCCAACGCGGTTAAAATTACTTACCGGCCGGGCGACGGGCGCCAGGCAAAGGCGCGCGACACGGTCATGGTGGTCGATGACTCGATTACCATGCGCCGCGTCGCCAGCAAGTTGCTCGAACGTCATAATTACGACGTGGTCACCGCCAAGGATGGGGTCGATGCGCTGGCGCAGTTACAGGACCATCGGCCCGACGTGATGCTGCTCGATATCGAAATGCCGCGTATGGATGGTTTCGAGCTGGCAACGCATATGCAGAACGAGGAAAGCTATTCCAGGATTCCGATCATCATGATTACGTCGCGCACCGGGGAGAAGCATCGTGACCGGGCATTCGAAATCGGCGTGACGAATTACATGGGTAAACCCTACCAGGAAGACGAGTTGATCCAGAATATTCGAAGCGCGCTGGCGGGATGACGGAAAGCCGATGAACGACAAGGCTACATCGGTACGCTGCATGTTGCTGCAGCTGACCTCGCTCAATCTGCTGATTCCGAACTCGGCCGTCGCCGAAATCATCGGCTATTCGACGCCCCGGCGCCTGCCCGATACCAGCGACTGGTTCGCCGGCGTGGTGCTGTGGCGCGGTGTTTACGTGCCGGTGGTGGCGGTGGAGCAGATGTGCAATGTCGATACCGCCCAGGTGGGCCCGCGGGGAAGAATAGCGATAATCTACAACCCGGAGAAGGATCCCGATCTGCCGTATCTCGGTATTCATATGCAGGACATCCCCCGGGCTTACCTCGCCGAAACCGACAGCATGGAGTCGGGCAGCGACGAGGGCCTCAGCGAGTACCTGATTACCCGGGTCGACGACGAGCAGCTCGCGCGGGTGATCCCGGATCTCGACAAGATAATCGCCGCGCTCAAGCTCGAGTTCAACCAGAATCGTATCGAAGAGTTGAATCGCTAGACCCGCAAAGCGGGTCTAGCGAGTCACCCCGGAAGCCGCAGAGCGGCTATCCGGGATCCTGCAACGGCAGCAGGCTATTCGGCAACAGGCCTGTCGCGCTATCCTGAATCTTTCCGACGAACGCTCGGGGTCGTCCACCGCTTTTCGCGTAAGCTGTCGATGCAGAGCATAAAAGCGCCGCTGAACCAGCCCTAGGCTCCCCGAACCGAATATCACCCGAGGTTAAAATTTTTCATGCCATGTCGCCAAGCTCCGACTGCACGATCACAAGAGCCGCGCTAGCGGCGGTTTCGGTACGTAGCACGCGCGGGCCGAGGCGGACTGGCTGAAATAGCGAGCTTCGGGCAAGCCTGATTTCCCGCTCGGTCAGTCCACCTTCCGGGCCCAGCAATATCGATATCGCCGACGTGCCTGCGGGCAACGCCGATGCAAGCGGAGGGCCGTCGAAATCGAGCAGTATCCTGAAAGCGTCGCGTGTCTCGGCCAGCGCCCGTTCGATGTCGTCGTGGAAAGCGATGGCAGGAACGATGGCGCGCCCGCATTGTTCGCAAGCGCTAGTGGCGACGCCGCGCCAATGGTCGAGTTTCTTGAGGCGACGCGATTCCCGCAGGCGCGGCTGGCTGCGCTCAGCATTGAACAGGGTAATGCGGCCTATGCCGAGTTCGGTGGTTTTCTGGACCATCCAGTCCATGTGGTCGGCGCGACCCAGCCCCTGGATGATTTCGGTTTCGAGACCGGATTCGGTGTCCAGCGGCAGCGCCGCCTCTATGCGCGCCCTGGCCTGCGTGCCATCGATGACGAGGGTGGCGCGGTAATCGACCGCCTCGCGACCGTTGAACAAAAAAAATGCTGCGCCTGACCTCAGGCGCAGCACCTTCTTCAGGTAGTGACTTTGCGGTTTCTCGAGCAGAATTTCGTCG
>JAOTTY010000041.1 GCA_029864185.1 Gammaproteobacteria bacterium | reverse complement strand
TGAACGAACTGGTTGAACTCCCCACGTCGGCTGCACAAATCTCGTCCGCCGGGGAATTACGCCAGTTGATGACCGGCATTCGTCACGCCGTGACCGACCGGCCGGACGTTGCAGATAACCTGCTCCGGTCTTTGCATCAGGCATGGGTTGCCGCGGAATCCGCGGAAACCCGGCGCCTGCTGCATTCCCTGGTAGCGATGTATACCGGCAGCAACGAGCGCTATCTCAATTTCTACGGCCCGCCGGGGACCATCAGAACCGTGCCCTACCACGCCATCATTAAGGGGCCGGATCAGAACGTCACCGCCGATCAGCTCGATTTCACCAACCAGGTTGTCTTCGTCGGCTTTTCCGACCTGTACGATCCGGGGCAGCCGGATCGCTTCTATACGGTTTTTACCGACAAGAACAGTGTTGACCTGAGCGGCGTCGAAATAGCGGCCACCGCGTTCGGCAACCTGCTGCACAATGAATCGCTGCAAGTTCCGGACGCGATCTCGACGCTCGCAATCCTGTTTTGTTTCGGTCTGGTGATCACCATGGTGATCTATTTTACCCCGGCGAGCCTGGGTGTACCGGCGGCCATGGTCGTGGCCACAGTTTACGGCTATTACGCGCAAGTCCTGTTCAACGACAGCCAGCTCTGGCTGCCTCTGGCGACGCCGGTACTGCTGCAGTTTCCGCTGGCCCTGGTTACCGGCCTGTTAGCCCAGTATTTACAACAGCGCCACAAGGTCAAACATATCAGCGAGGCCATCAGCCTTTACGTTCCGGCCGAAGTCTCCAGGGTGTTAACCGGTGGCGAATTGAATCCGGAAAAGATCAATCAGGTCACCTACAGTACCTGCCTCGCCACCGATATGCAGGGCTTCTCGACGATAGCCGAGCACATGCGGCCGGGGGAACTGGCCGAATTCCTGAACGATTATTTCGATACCCTTGCAAAACCCCTGAGCGATCACGATGTCACCATTACCGAGTTTCGCGCCGACGCCATCATGTGTGCCTGGACCGGCGAGGAAACGGATGTCGAGGTCCGCAGAAAACCGGTACTCGCGTCGCTGCAGGCCGCTGACGCGATCGAGGACTTCAAGGCCCGGCACGATGCTTTCGAAACCTCGTTACGCATCGGCCTCGAGACCGGCGAGGTTTTCGTAGGGCACTCGGGCGGCGGCGGGCATTTTGTCTACAGCATCGTTGGCGACTGCGCCAATACGGCATCCCGCATCGAGGGCCTGAACAAGCATATGGGCTCGCAGATCTTAGCTACGAATACGACAATAGAGGGCTTCGACGACTTGCTGGTACGCCCCATCGGGGATTTTATTTTCGTCGGTAAAACCGAGGCTCTCGCGATCTTCGAAATCCTGAACCTGGCGAGCGATGCCACCCGCAGGCAATCGGAAATTTGCGAGCGATTCGCCAGGGGCATCGAATTGTTCAGGGCGGCCGACTGGAAACGGTCACTGCGTGAATTCAGATCTATATTGCAGGACTTTCCGAACGATGGTCCGTCCCGGTTTTACTCGGCTCAATGCCAGCAGCGGCTAAAGGCAGAAGCGTTGCCAGAAAATCCGTGCGTCATAAACATGTCCCAGAAATGAGCTGCCGGCGGACAATGCTTTTGCTCGTTATCAAACCGGAATCCGGCCAGGCCGAGTAGTGCTGACCTCCCGGGTTCAACCGTGCGAAAACACCGTTTCCATGCCTTTCTCGGGCGCACCCGGAACCAGTTGCGACAGGACCAGCGAGGCAAACGCGATCATCGCGCCGGTGAGGAAAACCAGCGACGGCGATGCGATCCAGACCAGCCCCAGCACGAACGGCAGCACCACCGCGGCGATGTGATTGATCGAAAACGAAACTCCGGCCGTCGCGGCCATGTCGGCGGGATCGGCGATCTTTTTGAGGTAACTCTTGAGCGCGATCGCCATCGCGAAAAACAGGTGGTCGAGAATATATAGAATCGACGCGAACCAGGCGCTTTCGGCGAAGGCATAGGCGCTAAAAATACAGACCAGCCCCGCGTATTCGAGGGTTAGCGTCCGTTTTTCACCCCAGTAGCCGACCAGCCGCCCGATGCGTGGTGCGAGGTATATTGTCAGCACGCCGTTGACCAGGAATAGCAGCGACATCTCGCCCACCGTGAAGCCGAATTTCTCGACCATCAGGAAGCCGGCGAAGACAACGAAGATCTGCCGCCGAGCACCCGACAGGAAGGTCAGCAGGTAAAACAGCCAGTAGCGTTTACGCACCACCATGGTCTTGTGCTGCTCTGCCTCGCCGCGAAACCGCGGACAACCGAAGAACATCACCGCGGCCAGCGCTATCGTGCACAGCCCGAACATCAGGTAGACCCAAAGGTAATCGAGCGCCAGCAGTTCGACCAGCAGGTAGAGCAAGGCGAACACCACGAGCCCGATAAAAGATCCGACCGCGAGCACCTTGCCGAGCACCTGCGGCAGGCGGTCGACGCCGATCAACTGCAGCGATAGCGACTGCATGATGGTTTCGGCGTAATGAAACCCGACCGACATCAGTACCGTCGTGAAATAAAGGCCGAGCACCGAGGGCAACATACCGGTGAGCGCGGTGCCGATGCCCAGTGCCAGCAGCGAGATGAAAGCGATGGTTTGCTCGCGCATCAGCAGCAGCAGGAAAACGACGGCGAAGGCGAGAAATCCGGGTACTTCGCGCAGGCTTTGCAGGATGCCGATCTCGATTCCGGTAAACCCGGCCTGCTCGATCGAAAAGTTATTGATCATCGCCTGCCAGGCGGCAAAGCTGATCGGCACCGCCGCGGCGAAAAGGTAGAGAAAGGTCTCCGGTTTTTGTAACTGCTGCCTTAACATGCGCGGATTCTGATGCTTTGCAGTCAATTAATCAATGCAGGCCTTCCTGTTCGGTTTTTCACTCGGTTTCTCGTTGATTCTCGCGATCGGCGCGCAGAACGCGTTCGTGCTCAAGCAGGGTCTGAAAGACGAGCACGTATTTCTGGTCTGCCTGATATGTGCGCTCTCCGACGCGATCCTGATCCTGGTCGGCGTCGGCGGATTTCACGCCCTGGTCGCCTGGGTTCCCGCACTGGTCAGCGCCGCCCGCTTCGGTGGCGCGGCCTTCCTGTTCGTCTACGGCCTGATGAGCTTTTACCGGGCGCTGCGCGTACAGGGGGGCCTGCGACCTGGCGGGAACGGCAGCGGCAGCGCCGGGCAAGCCGTGCTGACCAGCCTCGCGTTTACCTGGCTCAATCCCCATGTTTATCTCGACACGGTAGTGCTGCTGGGCTCGATGTCGACCCAGTTCGGCGACCGGCCAGCCTGGTTTGCCGGCGGCGCGATCAGCGCGTCGTTCGTGTTTTTCTTTACGCTGGGCTTCGCGGCGCGCCTGCTGCGCCCGGTATTCGCCGAGGCCCGCGCCTGGAGGGTGCTCGATTTCGTCATCGGATGCGTGATGTGGGGCATCGCGACGCGGCTCGTGCTGATTGATTAAATCCGGAATCCGGCGCCGCCTGTAACGGGTGACGATCTCGGTGTTCATCGGGACAGGCCGAGCGCGCCCCTGGCGTGATCAATTTTGTGCCGGGTATCCGGTGGCAAATTCTTGCAATCCTCTCCGTATTGCATCAGGAATTGCTCGTACATGCCCTCGGTGAACATAGCGTCGCACTCTTCGATGCACTCGGCGCGGTTTTCGAGAACCTCCCGCGCCAGTTTTTGCGGCTCCGGCATCGCCGCGAAACGAAAATCCGAAATCGTTTCGATACGCGTAATAGTATCGAGAATAACGATGGTCTCGGCCCAGTAACGGGCAAAGGACTCGCGCGCGAAATGCCGCTGAAACACCTCGCCATCCCCCAAGGTTACCTCGATAAATGGTTTGCGAAACAGCACGTTGCAGGCGCGAACGCTCAGGATCCGGCGGCTCCGCGGCGGCCAGCAGACCAGCTCGTCGATTATCGGGTTATCGGCATACCGCTCGAGCGCGAGATTCAAGTCGGCGGGCTCCCGGGCATCGGCAAGCCGGACTCAGCCGTTGTCGACGATCGCGGCATAATTCGAAATCAGCCACTGCCGCTGTTCGGGGGTTTCAGGCACGCGGATGCCGCGCATCCGGGAAACGTAGGCGAAGGCCTCGTCAGGATCCATGCCGACATGCAGCAGTACCCCCGCGGAGAACAAACCGGAGCGCCCGATCCCGGCGCGGCAGTGCACCAGCGTGTTGATACCCCGGTTGACCTGGTTGAAAATTCTACGGGTGAGGATCGCAAACTCCTCGGTCGAGGCCGGCAGACCCATGTCCGGGATCGGGAACGAGGTAAATCCCATCGAATTCGCCTTGACCTCGAGGCGTTCGGCTTCGAGGCCGAGGCTGCGCGCCTCGGCGGGCTCGAGCAGCGACACTACCTGCTGGATCCCGAGCCGGGCGATATTGGCAATCGACGCCGGCGCCTGCGCTTCGATATCGGGGCGCGCCATGATTGCGAGGAATCCGTCCCCCATCGTCCCGACCTTGTACATTTCCGCTTTCATGCCGGCCATTATAGGCTTCCACTTGCGCCGTTGTCCGCTAAATCGACATATCGGCGGCGACCTGCTTTTCCATGAACACGCTCAACGGGTCCGGCCGGTAACTGCCGAATGGCCCGCGTTGCCGGTAACCGAGCTTGCGATACAGGCCGAGCGCCTCGGGCTGCCTGACTCCGGTCTCAAGGCGCAACAGCCCGATCCCGCGAAGCCGCAGATCGTTTTCGAGGTATTCCATGATTTGCCGCGACAGTCCCCGGCCGCGGTATGGCTGCAGCACGAAGACGCGCTTTATCTCGGCATAAACGCCGTCGTCCCGCATGATCTTGGCGGCGCCGCTGGCGACCAGCTCGCCATCGATGCGACCGCCCACAATGATCACGTTGGGCCGACCGAGGTCGGCCGCGCTCTCGAGATGATTACTCTCGGCCGGGTACAGGTCGACGTAGAATGCGTCGGAGGCGGCGATCAGTTCCCGTACCTCGGCGGCTTCGGGGTCTAGATGTTCGATATACATGTCAGGCGTTTTCATTATCGCCGTTGATGAACGAATACATGACGATCTCGGAACGCTGCACCCATCCGAGGCTCGACCAGAAGGCGCGGCCTGTTGCGTTGTTGGCGAGCACGTGAACATGCGACTTGACGATGCCTTGCGCCCCGAGGGCGTCGACGCAAAGCGCGACCAGTCGACCCGCCACGCCCCGATTGCGCGCCTGCACGGCAACCGCCAGGTGCTGTATATAGCCGCGCTTGCCGTCGTGGCCCGCCATGATCGAGCCGACAATGTGCGCTTCCTGCTCGGCGATGAAACTGAGCCCGGAATTGCGACCCAGGTACTTCTCGATTCCGCTTGCCGAGTCGGCGTCGCGCAGGCTGATACCCTCGCATTCCCGCCACAGCCGCATCACGGCCGCGTGATCCGATATCTGCATGCAGCGATAGTTCACGCCGCGGGCGTCGTCAGTAGCGTTCATGTTTCCGCCCTGTTGCGCGCGTAACCTGTCGAGCGGCACGGCGAGCGGTGACACTGGTAAAGATCTGGCACGACGCCGTTCGGTTCGAATCCGACGGCGCTGCATAAACAACTGCCTGTCATATTACCTCCTTCCGGCCGTTAAAAGTCTACCCGTCCCTTCAGCTCGTCGAAGGGCGTCATGATCGTATTACGGTAGGCCTCGCGCTGCGACAGCCGCCCGTACCATTGCATGACGCCGGCAGGTTTTTCCACGTCGAGTCCCATTTCGAAATAGCGATAAAGGCAGATTCCGCAGGGGATATCCCCCATGGTAAAGGATTCTCCGGCAACAAAGGGCTGCTGTTCGAGATGACGGTCGAGCTGCCTGAAATGCCGCGCGCATTTCTGTCGGGCCGCGTCTATCAGGTGGTAATCGCGTGATTGTGCCGGAGTCCGGTAAAATCCCCAGAACAGGTCGATAAAATCGGGCTGCAGTTTATCCAGTTCCCAGTCCATCCAGCGCTCCGCGCAGGATCGCGCCAGTGGCTCCGGTGGCCACAGGGTTACCGGGTCGTAGCGCGCCGCAAGGTAGCGCACGATCGAGTTCGATTCCCAGACGACGGCGTCGTTATCGCGGATCACCGGGATTCGGCCATGCGGATTTAGCGCAAGAAATTCAGGTGTGTCGAGGTCGCCACGCCGGCTGCCGACGTCGTAGTGGATAAATTCGAGCCCGAGCTCGCGCAGTATCCACAGCGCTTTTTGCACGTTGTAGGCGTTCGGGCGGCCCCATAACTCGATCATTCCGCTCTCCGCGTCACAGCAGCACGCTGCCCTCGACGAGGATGTGGGTTTGCCCGCCGATTTTCACATTGCGCCGGTCGGCCGCCGCAATCGAAACGCGTCCCTGGCGGCCGATGCGGGTTCCCTGGGCAACCGTCGCCGCGTTTCCGAGCCGCCCGTCTGCCTGCAGCCAGTGCGCCAGCGCGGAATTGAGAGAGCCGGTGATCGGGTCCTCGCTCATGCCGCTCGACGGCGCCAGCAGGCGCACCTCGTAATCGCATTCGCTACCGTGCGGGTGGGCGCCGATCACGCCGATCGACCTGAATTCCGGCCAGCGCACCCGTGACGAATCGAGCACCAGTACGGTCTCGGCCGAATCGAGCTGCATCACCTGGAACACCGGGCCATTGTCCAGTTCCGCCGTCTGCAGAATCTGTTCGGGGGCGATCTCGAGCCGCTCGCTGATTGCCGCCCGAGTCTTTGGCGTCATCGGACGGATTCTGGTTGGCGGCGCGGTGAAGGCCGGAAACCCGGATTGGGTAACATCGATTTCGACGATGCCGACACCGCATTCCTGGCGCACCAGGCCCGCCTGCTGCGCGCTTCCTCCGCAATGCAGCCAGGCGGCGCAGCTGCCCAGCGTCGGATGCCCGGCAAATAGCATCTCTCGCGTCGGCGTGAAGATACGCAAGCGATAGTCGGCGCCGGCATCGACCGGTGGCAGGATAAAAGTGGTCTCGGCGAGGTTGGTCCAGGCGGCAAATCGCTGCATCGATCGTTCCGGCAACCCGTCGCCGTCGACGACGACGGCAAGCGCGTTGCCGAGCGTCGGCGTCGGCGTAAAAACATCGCACTGGATGAATCGGCGGCTTTGCATCATGGACTCTCCGAGAATTTCCCAAGTGTAACCAAACCGGGCCGGAAATTACGCAAAACAATCCACTCCTTCAGGCAATCGATACGCTGCGCAATCGGTGGGGAAAGTCGATTATGCCAGATTCTTTTGCACAAACGGCAGGAAAACCTTCATTCGGGATCCAGCCGGAGATCTGCAGTCGAGACGTTGAAACACCACAAAAACCTCGCGCAATGCCAGTCTTGGACTATATATACCGGTACCTGACGCTATTTTCGGATTAATCGGATACCGGTATTCAACCATTGCATCGAACACGGCAGGCAAGCCGTTAAAAAAATAACGACAAACAACGCCCGGGGACATCATCAGGTCATGGAATGATCCTGATTCAATGCATATGAAAGAATGGGAATCCAGAAAGCGACACACAACCAACAGCCTATACGAGTTAAGACGATGGAAAAACGACCTTACAGCAAGAGCCTTCGCGGCAAGATCACCAATCGCACCCTGTTTATCGGCATAATCCCGGTACTTCTGGTTGGCGCGTTCTCATGGTTTAGCCTCAACCAGTTGACATCTACGGCCAACCAGCAGCTGGACAAGAGCCGCAGCGAGCTGCTCGATTCGGTCGTCGGCAATAACCTGAGCACGACTTCGGCACGCATCGTTAACGAGCTGGACGCGTTTATGCTCGAACGTATATCGGACGTGGTAGTCTGGGCCTCGGCGCCGATTATCGTCCAGGCGTCGAAAGCCGCCGCAGAAACGCACGAGAAAGTGGGCCTGGTCGGTCAGTCGATCGACGAAATCGAAGCACGCTTCAAGACTCGCAAGAGTCTCAACGTTTCACCGGCAGCTAATCGTTATCTGATCCAGCAAATCCGCCGTTCGGCGCATTTCGGCGAAGTCTTTTTCACCGACAAGAATGGCTTCAATACCGCGTTGACGAATCCGACCTCGGATTTCGTGCAGAGCGACGAAAACTGGTGGAAAACCGCCTGGGAAAACGAAATCTCGGTCGGCGAGGTCGAATACGACGACTCCGCCGGCATCTGGTCGGTCGACATTTCGGTGCGGATCGACGACCCCACGTCGGGACGCAGCCTGGGCGTGATGAAGGCGGTGCTCGGGGTAAGCCTGATCCAGGAAGTCGCTGACAACGGCGCGCGCGACATCGCGGGCGGATCGGTCTCGGTAATCAGCAGCGGCGGTCTGCTACTGGCCGAAACCGCTACCAAGCATGACAAGAAAAGAATCATGGTCGATTCCATCAACATCCGCAACAGCACCGATGTGGCGATACAGGAAGTTTTCTCGACGCGTAGAAAAGGTTATGCGATCGGCGAGAATGATGTCATCGGTTACGCCAAATCAGCGGGGCCCGAGCTCTACCGTACCGTCGTTTCACGTTTCCCGGGCTTCAACTGGACGGTTATAGTGCAACAGCCCAAGTCGATCGCGCTGGCACCGATAGAGGGACTGTCGTCGGTGCAGGCCAGCCTGCAATCCTCCAAGCAGCAAATGATCATCATACTGGTGCTGGTCGTCATCGTCGTATTCGCACTGGCAATCTTTGTCGCCGGTATGTTATCGAAGACAATTACGCAGCCCTTGCTCGACCTGCGCGAACTGGCGGACTCGGTCAGCAAGGGTGACACCTCGCGCACCATTACGGTCAATTCTGACGACGAGATACAGGACGTGGCGCAGGCCTTCGAACGCATGCGCACCAGCGTATCGATCATTATGAAGCGCATGAAGGAAATGAAAGCGAAAGCGGCCTAGTAATCGACAATGCGCCGGCAATCCGTATCATTATTTCATTTGAAAGGATTGCCGCGTATTGTTCCCGGACAGCGGAGCGAGCGTGGCAACAACTGCAATGGCCCAGTCTCAATTTGTACCTAAAGCAAAGCTGTTCGAGCAGCTCAATGCCATTATCGGTAACCACGAAACCGGGTTGCTTACGATACTGACCGACAGCAACCGTTCGATATTCCTGAGATTTTCACAGGGCAAGCTGACGCGCCTGCACTGCCGCTCCGGCGAGGCGGGCGAGGCAATCCAGATGCTCGCCGAGAGCGCGATGGTCAAGTACACCTACGCTTCCGCGCCCGAGGACAGCGAACCCGAGTTCATGCCGGCCGACAGCTTCCTGCAGCTGATCGATCCGGGCGGCGACGGGGGCGCTTCCGGCCATGCCGCACCCGTGGTATCCAGCGCCGGCCTGTCCGGCGATCCGGTCAAGGCGCAAATGCTCGATATCGCGACCGAATACGTGGGGGTCATCGCCGATATGATCGTCGACGAGGCTTTCGACGGCAACAGCGACGTCGGCAAGGCAATCGATTACATCGGTAACGCCATTCCCGACGCGAACCAGTCGAAGGCTTTTCGCAAGGCGGCCCTGGAACATTTTTCGTCTATCGATTTTTAGGTCCCGTCACCTGTCCCCGGCGGATAGGTGCCTCCCCACAAGGGTTTTCATTTGCCCGTGATGCCTCGATCCCCACCCCGCGCAGGTCGGGTGGAGGACTTTCACGGGGATGACCTCCGAGCCGGAAAACTGTCGAAGTCAGGCCGACGACGACGTCACGAAATCATCTGGTAATAAATGTTCTGCGGGTGTTCCGCCTCGATGAAGAAGTACCAGCGCTCGGCAAGCAGGCCGATGTATTGCAGCGCGAAGGCGATCACCAATAACGACGGCGTCGCTGGACTGGCGACCAGCAATAGCACCACCGGCGCCACGAACGCGAGCAGGATAAAGCCGCGGCGCACCAGTCGCAGCAGCGCGGTTCCGTAATTGTGGATAAAGGCGCGCGTATTGAAACTACCGCCCATCGCCCCCTGTGCCAGCTGCCGGATACTCGGGTGATGGACACCGATCGCCGACTGCAGGCTGGACGGGCTGCGCAGGCGTCGGTTGCGCGACAGGCTAGCATAGCGTGACAGCAGGGCCGCAATCGTCAGGAAGATCGCCATGCCGCTGAAGTAGCCGAGACTGGTGTCCTCGGTAAAAGCCGCCAGTACCGTCGCCAGCGTGAAACCCGATGCGCAGCCCATCAGGATAAAGTTCAGCACGGTAAGCGGGCTATGCCACTGCCGTAAAAACCTGAGGCAGGCGTAAATCATCGCGGTGCACACGAACAGCGCGCATACCGCGAGCACCGCGCCAAACCCCGCCAGCATCGAAACCGACAGCGGGATGCGGCTACCCAGCGAGAACACAAGCGGGTCGTTTTCCGTCAATTTCGTCAATGCGTAAGCCAGTATCAGCGCCATTGCCGCCGGCAGCGCAATCACTTCGCGTGACAACCACGAGCTGCGCCACATCGCCGCCGCGCGCCACGCCCGTTCCGGGTGACCCAGGTGAAAAAAAGATGCCAGCAGACCCGCGGCCAGCAGCAGGAAACTGAGGCCCGCGGCTTCGCCGCCGTAATCGCTTTGCGTCAACGGCAGAATATTCAACAACACCAGCCATTCGGCACTGTAGTAAGCCAGGAACAAGCCCTGACCGGCTCCGATAAGAGTCGTCAGCAAAAGTACCGAGATCGCCGGTTTCATCGCCCTGCCCCCGTTACCATGACGTCGAATCGTCGAGCGTGGTGCGTGTGGTCGGCGCGCGTGGACCGCGATCTTCCTTGCGCAGCGGGTTGTCGGCGCGCTGCAGGTCTTCTTCGTGTATCGCGATTTTCACCCTGCGCCGCGGCAGGTAGTGATTCGCGGGGCTGGTGCTCCATTCCGGCATCAGCTGGTACCCCCCCGCCTCGTTGATCGCGCGCGAGGCTTCCGATTCCGGGTCGTGGATATCGCCGTATATCCGCGCGCTGGTAGGACAGGACAGCACGCACACGGGTTTACGCTCCTGCTCCGGCAGGCTCTCGTCGTAGATGCGATCGACGCAAAGCGTGCATTTCTTCATCACCTTTTGCTGTTCGTCAATTTCGCGCGCGCCGTAGGGGCAGGCCCAGGAGCAGTATTCGCAGCCGATACACTTGTCGTAATCGACCAGCACGATGCCATCCTCGGGCCGCTTGTAGCTAGCGCCGGTCGGACACACCGGAACGCAGGGCGGGTCCTCGCAGTGCAGGCAGGATTTCGGGAAATGAACCGTCTGGGTATGCGGAAATTCGCCGACCTCGAAGGATTGCACTCGGTTGAAGAAGGTCCCGGTCGGCTCGGCGCCGTAAGGATTGCGATCCACCATCGGCCCGGCCTCACCGGAAGTGTTCCATTCCTTGCAGCTGGTCACGCAGGCGTGGCAACCGACGCAGGTATTCAGGTCTATCACCAGAGCGAGTTGCGTCATGACCTGAGCCCCCTTACGAATGCCTGCCATTTGCCGCGCGCGGGCTCCATTCCCGGCACCCGCGGCTGGCTCCTGAACTGCGGCGAGGTCTGTTCGGGCTCACTCGCGTCGGCCTTGTAGACGCGCACTCTCAGGTCGTACCAGGCCGCCTGGCCGGTCACCGGGTCGGAGTTGGAATAGCGATAGCCCTCGCGCCGTGAAGGAATTTCCTCGCTGATCAGGTGATTCAACAGAAATCCCTTCTGCGACTCGTTGGCACTGCGGTCCAGACCCCAGGCACCGGCCGCCTTGCCGATCGCGTTCCAGGTCCACACCGTTCCCGGCTCCACCGCCTCGCTGAAGCGGCACATACAGCGCACCCGCCCGTGCGCCGACTCGACCCAGATCCAGTCGCCGTCGCCGAAGCCGTTTTGCGCGCCCACGCGGGGGCTGACGAACAGGTAGTTATGCGCGTGGATTTGCCTGAGCCAGGCGTTCTGCGAATCCCAGGAATGATACATTGCCATGGGACGCTGCGTGATCGCATTGAGCGGGTACTTCTCCTTGTCGATGGTCTGCGACTCCAGCGGCTCGGCATAAAACGGCAATGGGTCGAAATGGGTGCGTACGCGCTCGCGCAGGTATTCCGGGGGTTGCCGGCCTGCCCGCTTGCCCTCGGCCGCGAGCCGGAAGCGCTGCAGCACTTCGGAGTACAGGTGCAGGTTTACCGGGTCGGTGTAGCGGATCAGGCCGTGATCCTGTGCCCAGTGCAGGTAACCCCGGTTCCAGTTGCGCATGTACTGGTAAGGCCTGGGCAGTTCGTGCTGGTAAACGCAATTGT
Organism: Gammaproteobacteria bacterium; assembly: GCA_029864185.1. GTDB lineage: Bacteria > Pseudomonadota > Gammaproteobacteria. The sequence goes on along the minus strand of JAOTTY010000041.1, from coordinate 9,323 downwards.
TTCTGGCATACATTTCCCACTGGTTGGGATTGGGCTCGCCGCGCATGAATTTCTCGCCCCCTTTGCCGCGCCAGCCGGCGAGAAAACCGATACCCGAGCCCGGCTCGGTCTCGTAGTTGATCACCAGGTCCTTGTAATCCTTGTACTTGCGCGTGCCATCGAGATTCATGAAACGCGGTAGCTCGAGCCGCGTCGCAAGTTCGACCAGCACGTCCTGAAATGGCCGGCAGTCGCCTTTCGGCGGCACCACCGGCACGCGTACCGAATCGGCCGGCCCCTCGAACTCGGATATCGGCCGGTCCAGCATCGACATCGCGTCGTAGCGTTCGAGGTAGGACGTGTCCGGCAGCACGATGTCGGCAAAAGCGATGGTTTCCGAGTGATAAGCATCGCAGACCACGAGAAAGGGGATCTTGTATTCGCCGTCGTCGCGCTTGTCGACCAGCATTTCGCGCACCCGCTCGGTGTTCATCGAAGAATTCCACGCCATATTCGCCATGAACAGCAGCAACGTGTCTATCGGGTAGGGATCCCCGCGCCAGGCGTTGGTAATCACGTTGTGCATCAGGCCGTGCACCGACAGCGGGTATTCCCACGAAAAGCCCTTGTCGAGACGCACCGGTTCGCCGTGATCGTCGACGAACAGATCCTCCGGTGCCGCCGGGAACCCGAGCGGCATGCCCTCTAGCGGCGCTCCGGGCTGCACCGCATCGGGATCGCTGGGCGGCTTGGCGCAGGGTGGAATCGGCCGCGGAAACGGCGCCTTGTGACGAAAGCCGCCGGGACGATCGATAGTGCCGAGTATCGTCATCAGGATACCGAGCGCGCGGATGGTCTGAAAACCGTTCGAGTGTGCCGCGAGTCCCCGCATCGCGTGGAACGATACCGGGTTGCCGGTAATCGATTCGTGCTCCTTGCCCCAGGCGTCGGTCCAGGGCAACGGCAATTCGATTTTTTCGTCACGTGCGGTGATTCCCATTTCGTGTGCGAGCCGCCGTATCGTGCCCGCGTCTATCCCGGTGATGCCGGCGGCCCACTCCGGGGTGTAATGCTCGACCCTTTCCTTGAGCAGCTGAAACGCCGGTTTTACCTTGCCGCCGTGTTCGAGCCAAAACTCTCCCATCAGGCGAGGATCGGCATCGTCGCTATGGGAATGCACCGCCCGATCGAGATGCCGGTCCCACCACATCTTGTTGGGCGGTTCGATACAGGATTCGGCAACCTCGATTTCCGAACGCAGGAACAGGCCGAATTCGTCGCTGTCCGGCTCCGCGTTTACGAGGTCGGGAGAATTGGTATAGCGCGACAGGAATTCACGGTCGTAGAGTCCCATTGCGATTATTTCGTGGATGATCGCCAGCAACAATGCCCCATCGGTGCCCGGCTTGATCGGAATCCACTCGTCCGCGATGGCGGCATAGCCGGTGCGCACCGGGTTGACCGCGATAAACTTGCCGCCGTTGCGCTTGAACTTCGCCAGCGCTATTTTCATCGGGTTGGAGTGATGGTCCTCGGCAGTGCCGAGCATGACGAAGAGACGCGAACGATCGAGATCCGGCCCGCCAAACTCCCAGAACGAACCGCCGATGGTATAAATCAGGCCAGCCGCCATGTTGACCGAGCAGAATCCGCCATGAGCGGCGTAGTTCGGCGTACCGAACTGCTTGGCGAAAAGCCCGGTCAGCGCCTGCATCTGGTCACGCCCGGTGTAGAGTGCAAACTTCTTCGGGTCGGTTTCCCGAATCTGGTGCAGGCGCTCGACGATCGTGGTGAGGGCTTCCTCCCATGAAATCTCCTCGAACTCGGAGCTGCCACGCTCGGCGCCCGCCCTGCGCCGCAGCGGTTTGGTCAGTCGTGCCGGGGAATACTGTTTCATGATTCCGGAGGCGCCCTTGGCGCACAGCACGCCCTTGTTGATGGGGTGCTCCGGATTCCCCTGGATGAAACGAACCTCGCCGTCTTCGACCGTGACATTGATACCACAACGACAGGCACACATGTAGCATGTGGTCGATTTGATCTCGCGTTGACGAGCCCTGGCCTCAGCCATATTTCGTATACCTGCTGCGTGAATAAACAGGCAGGTAGTGTTATTAGTCGTAGGCACCGATGCAAAACAAAATTATTAATCGGTGGAATAACACAGCTAATAAGTTATATTTATTATCTACCTGCATCTATCAGTTTTTTTTATATTCCCTGGATATCGACTGGCACCGGTTGCCATGCAACAGGAAGCCGATCCCGCAACCCTCGGAAAAATGGCGGGCCAGCACACCTCCTCCGGCTTTGACCGGCCGTTGCTCGATTAAAGAGCCCGGACTTGACCGGCCGCAATTGACTGTCCTGCCCGCTCTGCTACGATTTTTCCGCAAATCTGGCAAAAGACCCTATGGCCGAAAATAGACAAGGCGATAAACCGAGAGAGCCACTCGACTGGCAGCAGCAGGCGTTGCCGTGGTGGCGTTACGTCGCGTGGTTTATCATCCTGTTGATATTTTCGTGGTTCTGGGTGAGCCGGGGCGATCCGTCTCAGCAGGCGTTGTCCTACAGCCAGTTCAAGACAGAAATTGCAGAAGACCGGGTCGCGTGGGTGGAATTCCGAGGCGACCAGGTTGCGGGCGAGTTTAACCAGGCTGTCACCTCCGCGACACCCGGGCAGATGCGCTCCATCAACCGCTTCATAACGACGCTGCCGCCGGTCCAGGACCCGGATCTGATTGCCCTGCTCGAGCGCCACAAGGTCGAGATTCGCGCCGTCTCGGGTGAGGCGAACTGGCTCGCAAAAGCGTTAATCGGAGTGCTGCCGTGGGTGTTGATCATCGGCCTTTTCTGGTGGGCGACCAGCCGCATGCAGAAACGCCTCGGCGGTCTTGGTGGCGGTGAAGGCCTGTTCGACTTCGGTAAATCGCGCGCCAAGCGCTTCCGCAAGTCTGACTCGAAGCTGACATTCGACGACGTCGCCGGGCTCGAAAACGCGAAGGCCGACATGCGCGAAATCGTTGGATACCTGAAAGAGCCGCAACGCTTTCGCAAGCTGGGCGCGGAGATTCCGAGAGGTATCCTGCTGATGGGTCCACCGGGTACCGGCAAAACCCTGCTGGCCAAGGCGATTGCCGGTGAAGCTAACGTGCCATTCTTCAGCATCAGCGGCTCCGAGTTTATCGAAATGTTCGTCGGTGTGGGCGCATCGCGGGTGCGCGATATGTTCGCGAGCGCGCGCAAGGAAGCGCCGTCAATCATCTTTATCGACGAAATCGACTCGGTAGGTCGGGCGCGCGGCACCGGGCTCGGCGGCGGGCATGACGAACGTGAGCAAACCCTGAACCAGATACTCGGCGAGATGGACGGTTTCGATCCGCACGAGGCGGTCGTGGTGCTGGCTGCAACCAACCGGCCCGACGTGCTCGATGCCGCCCTGCTGAGGCCCGGACGCTTCGATCGCAAGATCACGCTGGATTTACCCGACAAGCGGGCACGTCGCGCAATACTCGGCATCCATGTCGCCAATGTACCGTTGACAGACGATGCCGACCTCGACAGGCTGGCAGCGCTGACCGTCGGCTTTTCGGGCGCGGACCTCGAGAACCTGGTCAACGAGGCGGCGTTGCTGGCCGGCAGGGAAAATCGCGAGGCGGTCGATATGGAAACCCTGATGAGCGCGCGCGATAAAATAGTGCTCGGCGGCAAACGTGAATTGATCATTAGCGACGACGAAAAGACGCTGGTGGCCTACCACGAGGCAGGGCATGCGCTCGTCGCCAGCCAGCTGCCGACCGCCGATCCCCTCGACAAGGTCAGCATCATACCGCGCGGTCTCGCACTCGGCACCACCGAGCAGATTCCGGACGTCGAACACTACAACCTGCGGCAAAGCTACCTGCGCGACCGCATCGGCGTGATGCTGGGCGGCAGGACCGCCGAAAAGCTGATTTTCGGCGAGGTCAGTTCCGGTGCCGAAGACGACCTGAAACAGGCAACCCGCCTGGCGCGACACATGGTGACACACTGGGGCATGAGCGACAGGGTCGGCCCGGTCGCGTTTCGCCGCGGCGAAGAGCACATATTTCTCGGTCGGGAAATGACCCAGCAACGCGATTTCAGTGAACACACGGCGCAGATCATCGATGAAGAAGTTTCCACCCTGCTGAAAAAAATCGAGGAGGAAATTGCGGCCCTGATGAAACAGCACCGGGCGCAGCTGGAGGCGCTTGCAAGTGCGCTACTCGAGAAAGAAACCCTGGAATCCGACGAGATTCAATCGATCATGAAATGTTGAACCAGCACGCAGATGGAGGCAGCAACCATGAGACAACTTAGAAAACTGGCGCAACTGAAAGATTATCGCCTGCACGCCTGCGACGGCGAAATCGGGCACCTCAAGGAGGTGTTTTTCGACGATCGCAACTGGTCGGTGCAATACCTGGTCGTGCACACCGGTGGCTGGCTGCTGGGCCGGGACGTGTTGATCCTGCCATCGATGATTCGGGCACTGGATGAGCAACACAGGCTGCTGCAGGTCGACCTGACCTACGAGCAAATCGAAAACTGCCCGGAGGCTGACACTTCCCTACCGATATCGCGACACTTCGAAAATGACTACTTCGGCTACTATGGTCTGCATCCCTACTGGATGGCGGATCCGTTTCTCGGCGATATCCCCGAGACACGGCCGGTGCCGGACGAATTGCAGCCGCGCGAGCCGGACCAGCCGCACCTGCGCAGTAGCAGGGCGGTCACCGGCTACCGGCTTCACGCCCTCGATGGCGAAGTGGGTCACGTCGAGGATTTTATCGTCGACGACCTCGACTGGTCGATTAGATACTTCGAAGTCGATACCCGCAACTGGTTACCCGGAAAACACGTGCTGCTCGCACCCGTCTGGATTCACGCCATCGACTGGCGCGAGCAGGAGGTGGTCGTCAACCTCGATCGCCAGGCCATCGAATCGGCACCGTCCTATGACCGCAAAAAGCTGATTGGTAACGACTACGAACTTGCCCTTTACAAGCACTACGGCAAGACGCTCGATTCGCGTACGGGATAATAAAATTTGACAGACCATAACGGGGAGGAAGAAATGGCAAAGAGCACAGATCCGATCATCGAACAGTGGTACCAAAGTCCACATGAAACCCAGGACTTTATGGTCACCGCGATCGAGGACAGCTCGTCCACGATAGAAATTCAGTACTTCGACGGTACCATCGACGAATTCGAGTTCAGTGAATGGTACGCGATGGAGGTCGAACCCGTCGCGGCGCCCGAAGACTGGACCGGTCCGATGGACAATATCGAGTCGGACGACGATTTCGAGCAGGACGACGAGGAACTACAAGGCGACGCCTGGGTCTCGCCCTATGAGGATTGAACGGCAAATCTACCGGCTGGACCCTGATTCCCGAACCAGCATTATCGTGTTCAGCCGTGGATACTGACCAGCAACGCCTGCAGATGCTTGCGGACATCGAGAGCGGGGTCGAACTCACGCGCGATCTGATCGGGCGTGATCACCTCAGTCAACGCGTCATGACGGCGATGCGCGAAGTGCCGCGCGAAGCTTTCGTGCCAGAAAACATGCGCCACGCGGCCTTCAGGGACGGTGCGCTGCCGGTCGGACATGGGCAAACCATTTCCCAGCCCTACATCGTCGCCTTGATGACCGACCTGCTCGAACTCGGGCAGGATAGCAGCGTGCTCGAGATCGGCACCGGCACCGGCTACCAGGCGGCAATCCTGTCCCGGCTCGCTAGACAGGTTTACAGTATCGAAAGAATCCCGGCACTGGCGCAGGCGGCGCGGCAACGGTTGCTAGAAATGGGCTACGATAATGTCGAAACCCGCTGCGGAGACGGCTACCAGGGCTGGCCGGAAAAAGCCCCGTTCGACGGTATCATCGTGACCGCCGCGGCTCCGTTCATTCCGCCTGCCCTGTTAAACCAGCTAAAGCCGGGCGGTCGCATGGTGATACCCATCGGCATGCCCTACTCGCACCAGCAACTGAAACTGGTGACCCGCGATGAAAACGGCGAAATCGGCACCCGCAGCCTGATCGGGGTTGCCTTCGTACCACTGGTCGACGCGGACTGAAAGCGATTAACCGCGTCGCTAGACGGCTATATATATCGATCGCATCGCTACTGGCCGAGCGGCGGACTCTTTTTTATCTGGCCGAAATACTCGATCGCCAGGCCGATTATTTTTCGCCTTCGGACACCGAATTCGCTACCATTGCCGCGGCCAACTGATAACAGGCTATCCATTGCACAGCAACAGCAACATCGATGAACCGATGATTCGCGTCGACAGGGTCTCCAAGCACTTTGGCGGCCTGAGGGCTGTCGACCGTGTTTCGCTGGAAATCGTCAGGGGTTCGATCACGGGGCTGATCGGGCCCAACGGGGCCGGTAAAACAACGCTATTCAACACCATAGCCGGTCTTTATACGCCGACCGAGGGCCATATCTATCTCGACGACGAAGAGATCACCGGCCTGAAACCGCATCAATTGTTTAACAAGGGATTGCTGCGCACCTTCCAGATCGCGCACGAGTTCACACGCCTGTCGGTCGTCGAAAACCTGATGATGGTGCCGGCCCGGCAATGCGGTGAGAACCTGATCAACGCCTGGTTTCGGCGGCGGCTGGTAGCCGACGAGGAAAGTGCAAATTATGCACGCGCCCGCGAGGTCATCGATTTCCTGAACCTCGGTCCCGTCGCCGACGAAATCGCAGGCAATCTTTCCGGCGGGCAGAAAAAACTGCTCGAGCTGGGCCGCACCATGATGGTCGATGCCAAGATCGTTTTCCTCGACGAAGTCGGGGCCGGCGTCAATCGCAGCCTGCTGAGGGAAATCGGCGACGCGATCATCAGGTTGAACCAGGAAAAGGGTTATACGTTTTGCATGATCGAACACGATATGGATTTCATCGGGCGTCTCTGCAACCCGGTGATCTGTATGGCCGAGGGAGCGGTACTCGCAGAGGGCACGGCCGAAGCGGTGAAAAATAACGAAGACGTCATCGAGGCCTACCTCGGCCGCGGTCTCAGAAACAAGGTGGCCGCGTCGTGAGTTTTCTGAGCGGTGTCGACATGGTCGGCGGGTACGGCGCCGCCGATATCCTCAAGGGGTGTACGATAGACGTCAACGAGGGCGAAATCGCGGTTATCGTGGGCCCCAATGGCGCCGGCAAGTCGACCGCGATGAGAGCACTGCTAGGCATGCTGGAGCTGAAACGGGGCGAAGTCAGGTTTCGCGGCAAGGATATATCCGCGCTGACGCCACAGGACCGCATTGCCGAAGGCATCGCCTTCGTGCCACAGACCAGCAACGTCTTTACCAGCATGACGGTATACGAGAACCTCGAAATGGGCGCTTTCCTGCGCGACGACGATTTCGGCGACACCATCGAACAGGTTTACGAACTGTTTCCGATTCTGGCCGACAAGCGCGATCAGCTTGCCGGAGAACTGTCCGGCGGACAGCGCCAGCAGGTTGCCGTGGCGCGCGCGCTGATGTCGCAACCCGCGGTACTGATGCTCGACGAGCCGACTGCAGGGGTATCACCGATCGTCATGGACGAGTTGTTCGATCGCATACTCGAGGTAAGAGATACCGGCGTCGCGATTCTGATGGTCGAGCAGAACGCCCGTCAGGCGCTGCATATCGCCGATCGCGGATTCGTGCTGGTGGTCGGTGAAAATCGGCATACCGACAGCGGCTCGGCGTTGCTGGCCGATCCCGAGGTTCGACGTTCTTTCCTCGGGGGTTGAATGGAGGCTGTCATCGATTTCGTCAACGCGCTGGTGCTGGTGCTCAATTTTGTGGTAGTTCCCGGACTTTCCTATGGCTCGCAGCTCGCGCTCGGCGCGCTCGGCATCACCTTAATCTTCGGCATACTGCGCTTCGCCAATTTTGCCCACGGAGATACCATGGCTTTCGGCACCATGGTAACAATCCTGGTCACCTGGTGGCTGCAATCGAAGGGCGTTAACCTGGGCCCGCTGCCGACCGCGTTGCTGGCGCTGCCCGCCGGTATACTGTTGACGATACTGCTGCTGGTGGTCACCGATAAGACGGTCTACCGCTATTATCGCCATCGCAAGGCGGTGCCTGTTACCTTCATGATCGCATCCATGGGTGTCATGTTCATGACCAACGGTATCGTGCGCTTCGTCATCGGCCCTAACGATCAACGCTTCGACGACGGCGAGCGCTTCATCGTGCACGCTCGCGATTTCAAGGACATGACCGGGCTCAGCGAAGGGCTCAGTATCAAGGTCTCGCAGGGCCTGACAATCGTTATCGCGGTCATGCTGGTGGTGTTGCTGTTCTGGTTCTTGCAGCGCACCCGTACCGGCAAGGCGATGCGCGCCTATTCCGACAACGAGGACCTGGCGCTACTGTCCGGGGTCGATCCGGACCGCGTGGTGCTGGTAACCTGGATAATCGCGGCAATCCTGGCGACGATCGCGGGAACCCTGTACGGCCTCGACAAGAGTTTTAAACCATTCACCTACCTGCAGCTATTACTGCCGATGTTCGCGGCCGCCATCGTCGGCGGCATCGGCAATCCGGTCGGTGCGATCCTCGGCGGCTACGTGATCGCCTTCTCGGAGGTCATGGTCACCTATGCCTACAAAAAAGTATTCATTTACCTGCTGCCGCAAAGCCTGGAGCCGGAAGGCCTGCTGCAGTTGCTTTCCACCGATTACAAGTTTGCGGTTTCCTTCGTGATCCTGGTGCTGGTATTGCTGGTCAGGCCCACCGGCATACTGCGGGGCAAGGTGTTATGAGCAACGCCCGCAAAACCTGGCTGGCCTTCAGCGCTATTGCCCTGCTGCTGCTCGTCATCGGCTTCGCGCAGTCCTGGAACGTGTCGCTGGGCATTTTGAACCTTTGCCTGATCTCGGCGGTGATGGCGCTAGGGGTCAATATGCAATGGGGCTATGCCGGGCTGCTCAACGTCGGCGTCATGGGTTTCGCGGCGCTCGGCGGTGTCAGCGCGGTATTGGTTTCGCAGGCGCCCGTGGTCGAGGCCTGGGATGCGAGCTGGGGGCGCCTGCTGATCGCGGCAATCTGTTTCATCGCCACCGTCGCCGTTGCCCTGTTGTGTTACCGCCGGCTGCCCCGGGGGCGTACCCGGAGCCTCGCGCTGACCTTGACGATCGTCGCCGGGCTGGCGCTGACCCGGCTGTTCCTCGATCCGGCGATATCGTCGATCGAGGCAATCGAACCTGCCAAGACCGGGTTCCTCGGCGGAATGGGTTTGCCGATTATCCTGTCGTGGTTGTTCGGCGGACTGGTTGCGGCCGGTATCGCC
>JAOTTY010000277.1 GCA_029864185.1 Gammaproteobacteria bacterium | reverse complement strand
GCAGGTCGACGCGTTGAGCCGGCGCCTCAATAAAATCTTTCGCGATCACGGCGCCCGGCACGCAACTGCGGTCGAGGGTCTCGCAACGACCCTGGACCGGTTGAAATGCGACGGGTACAGGCTCGGGGTCGCCACCGCCGACAGCCACCAGGGAATCGTCGATACGCTCGCATCCTTCGACGTACTGCAGCAGTTCGATTTTCTCGCCGGTTACGACAGCGGGCACGGCATCAAGCCGGAGCCCGGCATGGTGCTGGCGTTTTGCGAGCATACGGCGCTCGGGGTCGACGACGTCGTCGTGGTTGGCGACAACCGCCACGATATCGAGATGGGCAGGAACGCGGGCGCCGGCCTGTGCGTCGGGGTGCTGACCGGCACCAGCACGCGTAACGACCTCGAAGACATCGCCGACGTCGTGCTCGACGACATCGGCGCGCTGCCCGGGATAGTCTAGTCGGCCACTACCGGCAGGTCTCCGGGCCGTCCCCACTCACTCCACGAACCGTCGTAAACCGAGAAGTTGTCGTAACCGACGCGCTGCACGGCAAAAGCCGTAATACACGCGGTTACGCCGGATCCGCAGCTGTGCATGCTGCGCGTGCTGTCGCCGATGAGCGGCGCGATCATCGCCTCGAGCTCATGTGGCGGTTTCAGCAAGCCATGACTGAACAGGTCCGTAAACGGCAGATTAACCGCCCCCGGCATGTGACCGCGGCGTAATCCCGGACGCGGCTCTTCCGCGGCGCCGCTGAAGCGTGGTCCGGGACGCGCGTCGATTACGCAGACCGAAGGGTCGTCCAGCGCCGCCAGAACGGACGCGGCGTCGGCAACCATACGCCTGTCCAGCCTGGCGACGAAGTTGCCAGGCGGGTACGCCGGCTCCCGCCGCAGGCTCTCGATCGGGTAGCCCGCCTCGTCCCAGGCTACGAGACCGCCATCGAGCAGCGCGCAGTTCTCGCATCCCATCGCGCGCAGCATCCACCAGCCGCGCGGGCTAGAGAACATCCCCATCGTGTCATAGACCACGACGACGCTGTCCTGATTGAGCCCCAGGGCCTGCATTTCGCGGGTGAATATTTCCTCGTTCGGCAGCATGTGCGGCAGGTCCGAATCAGGATCGGAAATCTTGCCGTCGAAATCGAAGAAGCGGGCGCCGCGGATATGCTCCTGCTGCCATTCCGTGAAGGCATCGCGTTCCGTCTGCGGCATATGCCAGCTGGAATCAAGCACGACGAGGTCGTCGTCATCGAGATGCTGCCGTAGCCAGTCGACGCTGACCAGCGAATCGGGAAGTTGCAATTTCGTCATCGAATTATCCGGGTAATGCCGAGGCGCGCAACATATCCAATTGCGCAGCGCCTGGCAAGCCGCAGGCGCTGCCGCTATAGTGCGAGCGCGATGTTCGGGCTTTCCAGATATTACAGTGGCATGGTTTTCGCGCTGGTGACCGCCTGCGGCCTGGGCGCGATCACCTCGCTCGCGAAAATCTTCTACAACGACGGCGGAAACGCCCTGGGGCTTATGCTGGTACGTTTTGTCGCGTCCACGCTGGTTTTCGGGTTGCTGGTGCTGCTCAGGCGGGACGGTTTCAACGTGCACGCAACGCGGCGCCTGCCGCTGATTGCGATCGGCCTGATCTGGTCGAGCGGGATGGTTTGCTACCTGGTCGCGGTCGAGACTATCTCGGTCAGCCTGGGCGTGCTGATTTTTTATACCTACCCGCTGCTGGTGCTGGGCTATTCCATTGGCAGCCGCCAGCTCAAACCGTCACCCGGGCCGATCGCGCTGTTTGTCGGCGCGTTTGCCGGGCTTTACCTGGCCCTGGCAGGCGGCGAACTCCACGTCGATATCAGCGGCCTCCTGTTCGCCGCGCTGGCGAGCTGCGCGGCGGCGTTTACGTTTGTCTGCGGCGCCCGCGTCGCGCCGACGCTGTCACCGCTGGTCATGACCTTCTGGATCAACGCCACCGGCCTGGTCCTTGTCACGCCGTTTATCCTGGCAGGCACCGAATTTCCCGGAACTCCGGATGGCTATATCGCGCTGATCCTCGCCACCCTGCTCTACCTGGTCGCCATAGCGAGCCAGTTCGAGGCGCTGGCGCGCCTGCCCGCGGCGCGCGCGGCCTTTCTGTTGAACCTGGAACCGGTGGTGTCGCTCGTACTGGCGCGACTATTGCTCGCCGAAACCCTGAACCCGGTGCAAACCGCCGGCGTCATCGTCGTGATCTCGGCGGTTATCCTTTCGCTGCGATTCAGAGCAGCAAGCGCTTGATCCAGCGGCAGGTTTAGGGCATGGTCGACATTTTTCACAGGGTGATACCGATATGACCAAGGCTATACGCATTCATCAAACAGGCGGCCCGGAAGTTTTGACCTGGGAAGACATCGAGGTAGGCGACCCGGGTCCCGGCCAGGTGCGCCTGCAGCAGGCCGCCTGCGGTCTGAACTACATCGACGTATACGGTCGCAGCGGCCTGTACCCGGTTGGCGACCTGCCGGCCGTGATGGGCATGGAAGCCGTCGGCGTCGTCGATGCCGTCGGCGACGGCGTAACCGATCTTTCCGTTGGCGATCGGGTCGCCTACCCGATGACCCTCGGGGCCTATGCCGAGGCGCGCCTGATCGATGCCGTCAAACTGGTCAAAATACCCGATTCGATCAACGATGAAACCGCCGCTGCAATGATGCTGAAAGGACTCACCGCCCATTACCTGCTGTTCAGAACTTACCCGGTCAAGGCGGGCGACAGTATCCTCGTTTACGCCGCCGCCGGCGGGGTCGGCCTGATCCTGTGCCAGTGGGCAAACCTGCTCGGCGCCAACGTGATCGGTTGCGTCGGTTCTGAGGAAAAAGCCCGGCTGGCGAAAGAAAACGGTTGCCACCACACCATCCTTTACCGCGATGAAGATATCGCGAGTCGGGTGCGAGAGATTACCGCTGGCAAGGGCGTGGCCGCGGCCTATGACTCGATCGGCAAGGCGACATTCGAGGCTTCGCTCGACTCACTGCGACCGTTTGGCGTAATGGCGACCTACGGCAACGCCAGCGGACCGGTCGAACCGTTCAATCCGATGATCCTGGCGGCCAAGGGTTCGCTCTACCTGACCCGACCGACGCTGGCGACGCACGTATCGACCCGGGAGTTGCTGCTGGAAGGCGCCGAGCGCCTGATCGATGTCGTCGCTAGCGGCCAGGTCCGCATCAGCGTCAACCAGACCCTGCCGCTTGCCGAGTGCGCCGAGGCGCATCGCCAGCTCGAGGCGCGCGAGACAACCGGGTCCACGGTGCTGAAAATCTGATAAGAAACTGACCGACCGGTACAGTTTCTCGAACGGCTCGAATTTGTCTGTTCGAGCCGTATTCGATAATCCTCGATTACCCATACCCGGGCCTCGATCAGTCGTTTTCTTTAATCTTTTTTTTGTTTTAAATCAATAATTTATATTACAATTTAAAAGCAGGTTCGAAATCGCCAAAATGGCGACGTGACGCACCGCACAATTAGCCTGTGAAGTACTTCACAAACCCCCGAAATTCAAGAATCTGTTACGGTTAACTGTTATGTATAATTTTTACATAAACTGACACTGTTACTATTACTGCAGCTACCTATAATTCTCCTCAGAAACTAACGACGCTGCCGACGATTAAGCCGGCAGGATTTTACAGGAGCAACACCATGAGTACTTTAAAAGCGAAACACTTCCATCTGATCGAAGACATGGACATCGCCGCACTGACCTTCGCAGCGATTGAGCGCATCGAGGGCTTCGCGGCTAAAGTAGCAGACATTATTCGCGTCTGGGCCCGCCGCTCGCACGATCGCCGCATGCTGGCGATGATGAACGCGCACCTGCTGGACGACATCGGCCTGGCTCCGATGGACGTAGAACGCGAAACCGCCAAGTTCTTCTGGCAGAAATAAAAGCCAATACCACGGCCGGTGTGAAGCGCAAGGTTCACACCGGTTTTTTTTTGCGCCACAGCCTGCTCTCGTATCCCACCTACGACATCCGTTGTCCGACTCGCCTGTTATTGCACAGGCGCAGGGCTCGCAACGGACGTTGGGAGATGAGAGCGGTTACATTGAATGAATACTCCGGGTTTTAACCCGAAAGAGTTATTGCAGAAATCTCTCTACGCAATCTCGACCGGTTTCGCGTCTCGGCGAGTTGGCGACCCGGCAATCAGCTTTGACAGGAGCGAAACCTAGTTTTTGAGCCGATAGCCGGTTTTGAACATCCACCAGACTAGCGCCAGGCAGGCCAGCAGGAACAGGCTGATTATGGCCAGGCTGATGCCGACGCTGACGTCCGCTACCTCGAAGAAGCTCCAGCGAAACCCGCTGATCAGGTAGAGCACGGGATTGAACAGAGTGACCGTCTGCCAGGCCGGCGGCAGCATGCTGACCGAGTAAAAACTGCCACCCAGGAACACCAGCGGAGTAATCACCAGCAACGGGATCAATTGCAGTTTTTCGAAGTTGGTCGCCCACAGGCCGATAATGAATCCGAACAGCGCGAATGAGATGCAGGTCAACACCAGGAATAGCATCATGATGAACGGGTGCGCGATATTAAGATCGACGAACAGGTTCGCGGTAAGCAGGATAATGATGCCGAGAATAAGCGATTTGGAGGCTGCCGCGCCGACATAGCCGACGACGATTTCGAAGAAAGATATCGGTGCCGACATGACTTCGTATATCGTGCCAGTAAACTTCGGGAAAAAGATCGCGAAAGAGGCGTTGGCGATGCTCTGCGTCAGTAACGACAGCATCACCAGACCCGGCACGATGAATACGCCATAGGAAACGCCCTCGATTTCATCGATGCGTGACCCGATCGCGGCCCCGAAGACAACGAAGTAAAGCGAGGTCGAAATAACCGGCGACGCGATGGTCTGCAGCAGCGTGTTCCAGGCGCGCAGCATTTCGTACTTGTAGATTACGCGGATAGCCTGGTAGTTGATCATTGCGCCCTCACCAGGCTGACGAAAATTTCTTCCAGCGACGTCTGGCTGGATTTAAGATCCTTCATCGCTAGCCCCGCATTGTGCAGGTCCTGCAGCAACGCGGTTATCCCGGTGCGTTCACCCTGGGTATCATAGGTATAGATCAGGTGAACACCATCCGCCGAGACCTCGAGATCGTAATGCGCGAGCGCTGGAGGAATCTGCTCGATCGACTGCCTGAGCTCGATCAATAACTGCTTCTTGCCGAGCTTCTGCATCAGGTTCTTCTTGTCGTCGACCAGCAGCAACTGACCCTGGTTGATAATGCCGACGCGGTCGGCAATTTCCTCGGCTTCCTCGATATAGTGCGTCGTCAGGATAATGGTAACCCCGGAATCGTTCAGCCGGTGCACCATTTTCCACATATCCTGGCGCAGCTCGACGTCGACCCCCGCGGTGGGCTCGTCGC
>JAOTTY010000276.1 GCA_029864185.1 Gammaproteobacteria bacterium | reverse complement strand
ACATCAGGGTTCAAATTACGGTCCGGCGAAGAACTGGCGGTTGCCGGACAGGGTTTTTTGCCGATCCTGGACTGAATGACTGTACTTCCAACGGAGAATCACACGGTCACAAACGAACCCTCAGACGTCCCTCGTAAATTCGGGTGGTTAATTCTGTCCCTGGCCATCCTGGGATTTGCATCCACTTACTGGTTGTGGCCTGTACAAAATCCCGAACAGGCCGTTGTCGCATCTATCCTGGTAGCGGTCATTATCCTCTGGGTCACGGAAGTCATACCGCTATACGTCTCCGCGCTAGTGGGATCGTTTTTGCTGCTCACGATCGGAAATTTTTCCGCGCCGGACGTATTCCATCCTTATTTCGACCCGGTCATCGTTTTATTTCTGGGAGGCTTCATTCTCGCGCAAGGTATACAGAAATACGAGATCGACCTTCGCATTGCTCACGAGATTCTAAAACGCGTGGGCGACAGGCCCCTGATCTTCGTGCTCGGACTCATGCTGGTCACGGCGTTTCTATCCATGTGGATGTCCAATACCGCGTCTGCAGCAATCATGATTCCGATATCCATTATCGTGCTGAAGGAAAACAGGTTATTTCACCGGCATTCCCGATTTGCGAAGGCTGCCGTGCTCGCCGTCGCCTATGCAGCCACCATAGGCGGTATCGGTTCGCTGGTGGGGAGCCCCCCCAACGCGATTGCGGCGAGGTACCTGAACCAGGAAAATATCGACCTGTCCTTCGTCGAATGGATGTTCAGGGCACTTCCGTTTGTGGTGCTTGCGCTGTTTTTTACCTGGTTACTGCTCGCAATTTTTAACAGGCCCGAGATAGAAAAAATTCATTTTGACTACAGGGCAAGGAAACTCGATCGCCCACAAAAAATCCTTTTTATCGTTTTTCTTGTTACGGTGGCTGGCTGGCTTACCACCGAATATACCGGTTATTCCCCGTCTACAGTGGCGTTGATACCGGTGATCGGTCTGTTTGCCACAGGGTTGCTGGATAGCAGCGACCTGTCGAAGATATCCTGGCCCACGTTGCTGCTGTTTGGCGGCGGGCTGAGCCTGGGATCCGCGGTCAGCCAGGTCGGTATCGATAGCCTGGTGGCGGGCATGGTGCGTGACTGGATTGCCGGTATCCCGCTGTTTTTGACGCTGCTCATGCTGGTGTTTCTCGGTATCGGCGTAACCATGGTGGCCAGCAATACCGCTTCAGCGGCAATACTGATTCCGTTAATGCTACCACTCTCAGACAGCCTGGGAATCGATATGAAAGCCATTGCCATTCTGATCGCGATCGGCGTCTCGCTGGATTTCATGATGCCGGTCGGAACGCCACCGAGCGCGATTGCCTATTCCACTGGCGTCGTGAATGTGCGCGAAATGATCAAGAACGGTTTTTTCGTCAATATCGGAACCGGCCTGATTTTGGTGGCGTTGTACTATTTCTTTTATTTATAGCGCCCCTGCTACCGGATAGGGCAGACAGGATGGACTCGAACCGGGGGGACAAAGGATCGTGAAACGATCCGAAGCGACGGCTAATCGGGCTCGTCTCACGGCAAGGCAAATCGTCCTGTAACTGGATCGCTTCAAACGAATGCGCAAACCGGATCCGGAGTTAAGCCGTGAAATAAGTAAACTGTCCCCGCGGGCGAAAAGCGGCAATCAGCAAACGGGGTATCCTGATCCGAAAATGCCTGGCAAACGGGTATACTGTCGTAAAAATATATCGGTTAAACGGCCGCGGGGATTGTCATGAGTTTGCGCGAAATTTTCGATCTGGTCGGATTCAGCGATTACCGGATCGGCTACGGCGAGGTATTGATATCGACGGCAGGCGGCGCACTTGGGATTGCCGCCATTTTGCTAATCAGTTATTCGGTAGGAGGCAACACGCTTAGCGTTCTGATCGTTCCGTCGATGGGCGCGAGCGCCGTGCTGCTTTTTGCGGCGCCTCATGCGCCTTTTTCGCAACCCTGGAACGTCGCCGCTGGGCATTTGTTATCGGCGGTTATCGGCGTCGCCTGCTGGCGCTGGATTCCGGATGCCGCGGTTGCAGCCGTCGGCAGCGTAGGCCTCGCCATAGGTGCGATGTATGTCGCGCGCTGTATCCATCCACCCGGCGGTGCCACTGCGCTGGCCGCCGTGACCGGTTCCGATCACCTGCATCAGCTGGGATTTGCCTACGTTCTGCAGCCGATATTGCTCAATGTCGTCGCCATCATGGCAATTGCCATTCTGTTCAACGGGCTGTTCAAGTGGCGGCGATACCCTGCGCATCTGCGCACGAAAACCGAATCCGCCGAGCCGGAGTTCAGCGGATATACGCCGATCAACCACGAGGATTTTGTGTTTGCCCTGAGCCAGATCGATACCTTCGTCGACGTGACGGAAGAAGACTTGCTGAAAATTTACCAGCTGGCAACCCGGCGACATGAGGCGTTGCCGCGGAAAGCTGACACTCGCTGAAGTGTCGAATCGCTACGATTCGCCTATCCGTGAACAGGGTGCCGGTTTAAATATCGATCGGATCGACAGGTTCAGGCCGCGCCCGGTTAATTTCTTATCCAGAACCGGGTGCGGCGACGCCTCCGATTTTCCTTTCCGCCGCGATATACGGGCTCGGTGACAGGCTTGCCCGCCGTGGTATGGCCCACTAGCCGGGCCTCCGGAATACGAAACCGTATCTCGGCCGCCAGTTCGGTGATAACGCCGTGGCGCGCCCTGACCGAAACCCACAGCAGGTTGAGCGGCGCGTTCAAATCCGCAAACACGACATCCCTGTGGCTTCCCAAAACTGCGTGCAGGATAGCCAGACGCGTTCTGAAATGCCGTCCCGAGCCGTTCCTCAATCCCGGTATCAGCATCATCAGGTCGCTCAGCAATTTACCGTTTTCATCACAGGTCGGCAGGCGTTCGTGAAGCGGTGACTCGTTGGATTCCATCTCGAAGTCTCGTCGTAATCCGGGTTTGATCTGATTCATATTCTGTTTCCGGTAAATCTCTTCTTCGGTGCTCGAGTTTGTGGCTGCCTGCATTCAACGCGGCCGCGGCTGGTTCGGTAACAGTATACCGAACAGGAGAAAAGGAGGCGGAAGGATTTATAAATTATCACTTCGCCTCATTTTCCTGCCGGCAATGTATTAACATCCCTTTTTATTGAAGCCCTTGCCACTGCGGTCTCGCGGGTCCTGTGACTGCATGCGGCCAAGATAACGCGTGGCGATATCGTCCCATACCGCGAGGCGCGACCAGTCCGGCCGTTCGGCGATACCGTCTTCGTCGGTCAGAAACGGGTTGGGAAAAAATATATTCAACTGCGGCGTGTCGTCGCCATTGAACAGCCGCAGCTGCCACATGATCGGCGCGCCGTCGGCGTCGAATCCGCGTACGATTTCCGCGCGTGAAGTGCGCCGCGTTTTTTTTAACGCGCCAGGTGTCGGCCTCGAGTCGCTGCCGTCGTTATCGCCAATGCAGAGATGAAAATGGGTCCCGCCAAAATGGACCGTCAGGTAACCATCAAACATCGTGATGGAGCGGGGCCGCTCAGGGCAGCGAAATTCGTAAGCGGCGCCTTCGATAATCGGCCCGAATACGATCGACCGCCAGTGATTCGTGAAAACGTAGCGCAGCAGTTCCTCGAGATAGTCGGTCTCGATTGGCAACCTGTAAATTTCCTGGCGGCTGCCATCGCTGGTATCGATTAGCGGAATAATTTTTGTGTCGGCCATAAAAATCGGATGATCTCCCTGAGTTAACCCGGCAAGCATACTCGATTCTTCGGTACTGTTCGCCAGCGAGCTGGGTTACCATGGCCGGATTATGAATATCGGTGTCAATTTGATACTCGGAGTGCTGGCGATCGTTTATGGCCTGTATTGCTATTGGCAGAGAAAGACCAGTCCCGAAAAAATCGAAAAACTGCAAACGATGATCGAGCGCAACGGCGAAAAAATGGGTCATTCCATTCACCTGTTCGGTTACACGATACTGCCCATTGTTGCAGGCCTGCTGCTGCTATACGCTTATTTCCGGGGTTAAAGCCGGACCTCCTGCCAGTGTCAGGAATTCGAGAATCGGTTTTGTCGCTAGCAGGCCTCATGGGTGATTCTGGGGCTTCGCCCGTCGATCACCTTGCATCGTTCCGGCGAAAATAGGCGTGGACCGACCGGAACCATTCAACGAAATTTCACGAGGTTTGGATAGGCCCGGACCGGGTATATTCTAGCGGGGGTTTCGAGACGGATAGTGGTTCGGAGGGTGCGCGTGGGCGCATGCATGACGGCCGGAATCGATTTGGGTCGAAGAAAGAGACCCGGGTATCGAAATTCGAAAGTTTTCTCGCCGAATCAAGGCCGAGAGACACCCGGCCCTGCGGCAATCCATATAATTTTAACTTCAGATCGGCGCAAATGATTCAAATTGACTAGACTCATTGCTACGTTAATTTATACGTGGAAGATTTATGGAAGGCACCAGCCATCCCGATATAGCCTGCCTGCGCCGCATCCGCAGCCTGAGCCAGTTTAGCGACGGGCAACTCGCAAACCTTGCCGACAGCCTGGAAATCGAGACTGCTGGCCCGGGCCAGTGCCTGATCGAGCTTGGCAGCAGCGAGAAATTCAGCCTCTATCTGGTCGAGGGTGTACTGCGCACGTTTACGCATGACCAACAGGAAACCCGCCTGTCACACACCGCCGACGGCGAGCTATCTGCGATCGCCCAGATTCGTCCGAGCCGGTACCGCGTTGTCGTCGACGAACCGGCGCGCTTCTTCAGGCTGTACTCGGACCGGCTTGCCGATTTCGCACGCCACCAGATCGAAGACGAGCCTGGGGCCGACATCGACCCGTTCGATATCGATGAGGCCACCGAGCAGTCCATGTTTACGATCCAGTTGTTCAGGGATCTGCTCGCCGGTGACCTCAAGCTGCCCAGCCTGCCGGACGTTGCACAACGCATCCAGCAGGCGTTTGCCGACAATCTTGTCACGGCGGAAACGGTCGGCGTCATCATCCAGTCCGATCCCGTGATCACTGCGAAAATGATAATGGTCGCAAATAGCGCGCTGTATGGTGGTCGCGCGCCGATCGAAAGTCTGCAACAGGCTGTCGTCCGGCTCGGCCTCGAAAACACGCGCAAGCTGGTCATGACCTACGTGGTCAAGGAACTGTTCGATAGCAAAACCTCGGAGATGAGATCGCATATGCAAGCAGTATGGAAACACAGCCAGCATGTGGCGAGTCTTTGTCGTTTGCTGGCAGGTCGTCTCGACGGATTCGATGTCGAACAGGCACAACTGGCCGGACTGGTTCACGACATAGGCGAAGTCGCTATCCTGCAGTATGCACAACAGCACGAGGAGCTTCGTGATAACCCGGAAAATTTGCTCCAGGCAGTGAAATCGATGCGCCCGCAGATTACCGG
>JAOTTY010000275.1 GCA_029864185.1 Gammaproteobacteria bacterium | reverse complement strand
CCCGCGGGTCTGACCGCGGCGCACGACCTCGCCGAGGCGGGCTACGAGGTGCATGTTTACGAGGCCAGCAACCGGCTCGGCGGCATGATGTACTGGGGCATACCGCGCTTCCGCCTGCCCGAGTCGGCGATGCAACAGGATATCGATCGCATGATGGCGCATTGTCCCGGCATCAAGGTTCACCTGGAAACCGCGCTGGGCGACAAGGTTTCGCTCGACGAGCTGAAACAACGGCACGCCGCGGTACTGCTCGCGATCGGCGCCTTCGTCGGCAAACCCATGGGCATACCTGGCGAATCCGAGCCTTTCGTCCGCGATGGCGTCGGATTTCTGTACGAGGTCAATGACGGCGCGCGGCCGACGCTGCCCGAAACCGTGCTGGTCGTCGGCGGCGGCGACGTCGCGATGGACGCCTGCCGGGTCGCCAAACGCCTGCCGGGCGTGAAGCATGTCAAGGTGGTCTATCGCCGCGACTACGAGGCGATGCCCGCGCGCCGCGAGGAATTGCAGGGCGCGATCGACGAAGGCATCGAGATCGTTTACAACACGCAGCCGGTCGAAGTGATCGACGGTAAGGCGCTGCGCTGCGTGCGCACCGAACTGGGCGAGCCGGATGCAGACGGTCGCCGCCGGCCGATCAACATCGAGGGCTCGGAGCACGATATCGAGTGCGGGCTGGTGATCGCCGCGGTTGGTCAGAAAGCCGAATGCGCCGAACTCGATCAGCGCGGGCTGATGGAATGGGACCGGGTCAGAACCCGCCTGGAGGGCATGAAAACCGAAGACGGCAAGGTATTCGCCGCGGGTGACGGCGCCTTCGGTGGCTCTACCATCGTCGAGGCCATGTACCAGGGCCATCGCGCGGCCTATTACATCAAGGCGTTCCTGCAGGGCAACGAGAACCCGCTGCCATACCGTACGCCCTACCGCACCCGTCGCGTGCCGATCTGCAACGATCCCGCCTGGGAAATCAATCCGCGCGTACATCAGAAATTCCACGGGCTCGGCGAAATCCCGATCGAGTTTCCCGAGATAGAATCGACCTACAGCTCCGACGAGGCCAAGTTCGAGGCCGCGCGCTGTTTTCGCTGCGACGCCGAAACCGGTTCCGCCGACTATACCGTGACCAGCCGCGAATCGATATTCGCGATGTCGCGCATCAGCCCGCAGGACGTCGAGCTCGAAAGCAGCATCCTGCTGGGGCGGCTCGAGAACCGCGACAATCCTTTCGGCGACGAGCATGTCGCTACCCTCGACGATCTCGTGTTCCTGCCGGCCAACCTGTCGCGCCTGGTCATCGATCCCTATCGCGAGGGCTGCAAGACGGCGACCGCACTCGGCGCGATCAATAGCCTCGAACTCGACATCCCGTTTACGGTTGCGGGTCTGGACGATGCCCCCGACGAAATCCGAGCGGCCTACGCCAGGGCGCTCGTCGCGCACGGCGCGGCCTACATCGGCGCGGCGCCGCTCGGCGGCGGCGTCCGTTGGGTGCAGATTGCCGAAGCGCAGGCCGATCCGGCCGCCGACGCGTTCGTACTCAGGGCGGCCGATGCGATGGCGCTCGGCGAGGTAAAACGCGCCCGGGCCGACCAGACGGCCGGATTGCTGGTCGACCACCGCAATCTCACGCAGGCGATTCCGTTTGCGCTGGACCTGCAGCTCGATTTCCTGCTGCTGGATTCGGGCGACGGCCTGCCGGGCATCGGCGCCGAACTCGCCGGCGCGCCGGACATCGCTATTCTGAATCACGCGGTCAGTCAGCTGCGTGCGATGAACCGGGAAGAAGATATCGACCTGGTTTATTTCGGCGGCCTGCGCACCGGCACCGACAGCGCGAAGATGCTCGCCCTTGGGGCAAAGGCGGTGGTGCTGGGTGCAGCCGCGGCGATCGCGCTCGGTGCGGATATTTCCAGCGGCGAACCGGTATTCGACGCCGATCTTGGCGACGAGGAACGCTACGAACGCAGTTTCAACCTGTTGCAGGCGTTTACCGCCGAGGCGTCGATGATGGCGCGCTGCACCGGTAAGACCAACGTGCATAACCTGGAACCGGAAGACCTGCGCGCGATAACGCTGACGGTGTCGCATGCCGCGGGCGTGCCGATGGCGGGAAGTTTGAATCGGCATTGATCTGTCATTAGAATTGCCGCATCGAAAAACCATAATAAACCTGAAGGGGGTATAAGGTGGCCAAAGATCTAGAAGCGATTGCGAAAGCCAAAAAAATCCAGTATTTCCTGGTGAGCTGGGTCGACCTGTTCGGTGTACTGCGCGCCAAGCTGGTTCCGGCGCGCGCGATCAAGGGCATGCAGAAGGACGGCGCCGGTTTCGCGGGCTTCGCCGCCTGGCTCGATATGACCCCGGCGCATCCGGACCTGTTCGCGATTCCGGATGCGGACAGCCTGATCCAGCTGCCGTGGAAACCGGAAATAGGCTGGGTTGTCGCTGACCTGTGGATGGGCGGCAAGGAGGTCGAGGCCTCACCTCGCGTCGCGTTGAAGCGGCAGCTCGCCAGATTGCAGAAAAAAGGTTACCGCATGAAGACCGGTGTCGAATGCGAGTACCACCTGATCAGCGCCGACGGTACCGCGCTCGCTGACCCGGCCGATACCCAGACCAAGCCCTGTTACGACCAGCAGGCGTTGATGCGCCAGTTCCCGGTCATCGGCGAAATCTGCGACTGCATGCTCAAGCTGGGCTGGAATCCGTACCAGAACGATCACGAGGACGCCAACGGGCAGTTCGAAATGAACTGGGATTACGACGATGCGCTGCAAACCGCGGACAAGCACGTCTTCTTCAAATACATGGTCAAGGCGATCGCCGAGAACCATGGCCTGCGCGCGACCTTCATGCCGAAACCCTTCACGCACCTGACCGGCAATGGCTGCCACGCACACGTTTCGCTGTGGGACCGGGCGGGCAAGAAAAACCTGTTCGCGATCGAGCGCAAGGATCCGCGCGGGCTGGGCCTGTCGCCGCTGGCCTACAAGGCGCTCGGCGGCATCATGCACAACGCCAGCGACCTGACCGCGCTATTCAACCCGACGGTCAACAGCTACAAGCGAATCAACGCGCCGCGCACGCTGTCCGGCGCGACCTGGTCACCCAACGCGGTGACCTACAGCGGCAACAACCGCACCCACATGATCCGCGTCCCCGAAGACGGACGCTTCGAGTTGCGCCTGATGGACGGCTCGGCCAACCCCTACCTGATGCAGGCGGGCGTGGCGGCCGCGGTGCTCGACGGCATCGACAACAAGCGCGATCCGGGTGATCCGATTCACCTGAACATGTACGAGGAAGGGCACCGCGTCAAGAGCGCGAAGAAACTGCCGGGTAACCTGCTCGATGCGTTGCGCCAGCTCGATCGCAACAAGGAGATGCGCGCCGGTCTCGGCGACGAACTGATCAACGCCTACATCAAGCTCAAGCTCGACGAGTGGACCAGCTACATGGGCAGCCTGAGCGACTGGGAACGCGCCAACACGCTGGATTGCTGACGATTCCCCATATTCGGATATTCGGGGACAGTTTACTTATTTCGCCAGTATTCACACCACACTGGACCTCGGCGTCAGCGATTTAAGTAAACTGTCCCCGAATTACCCGGACTTGAAACAGGTGTCGCTTTCGCGATACTTTAGCCGGCTTGCAGACCCTATGATACAGCGACTTAGCACCCTGCCAGCAATCGGGACGCGGCATGGATGTAACTGGCGCCAGATGGCGTACCCAACCGTCAATTTCCAAGAAGCGGAGACAAAATAATGGCAAAAAGCGATATCGAAATTGCTCGTGAAGCAACCCTGAAACCAATAGTAGAAATCGCGCAAAGGCTCGATATTCCGCAGGAAGGGTTCAAACCCTTCGGCCATGACAAGGCGAAGCTGACTTCAGAATTCATCAACACGATCCAGGGCAACAAGGATGGCAAGCTAATCCTGGTAACTGCGATCTCTCCGACACCGGCCGGTGAGGGCAAGACCACGACCACGGTCGGTCTCGGCGATGGCCTGAACAGCATCGGCAAGAAAGCCGTCATGTGTCTGCGCGAGCCGAGCCTCGGTCCGTGCTTTGGCATGAAGGGTGGTGCCGCCGGCGGTGGCTATGCCCAGGTGGTGCCGATGGAAGACATCAACCTGCATTTTACCGGCGATTTCCACGCCATCGGTGCGGCGCACAATTTGCTGTCGGCGCTGGTCGACAACCATATCCAGTGGGAAAACAAGGCCGGGATCGACCCGCGCCGCATTACCTGGAAGCGTGTCATGGACATGAATGACCGCACCCTGCGTGACATCACTATCGGCCTCGGCGGACCCGGCAACGGCACGCCCCGTGAAAGCGGTTTCGATATCACCGTCGCGTCCGAAATCATGGCGATTTTCTGCCTCGCGACCGACCTCGACGACCTGAGCCGGCGCATCGGAAATATCGTCATCGGCTACACCCGGGATCAAAAGCCGGTGCACGCACGCGACGTCAACGCGCCTGGCGCGATGACCGTATTACTCAAGGATGCATTCATGCCGAACCTGGTGCAAACCCTCGAAAACAACCCGGCATTTATCCATGGAGGCCCGTTCGCCAATATCGCGCACGGCTGCAACTCGGTCATCGCCACCAAAACCGCGCTCAAGCTTGCCGATTACGTCGTCACCGAGGCCGGATTCGGGGCCGATCTCGGGGCCGAAAAGTTTTTCGATATCAAGTGCCGCAAGGCCGGCCTTAGCCCGGACGCGGTGGTACTGGTGGCAACCGCGCGCGCGCTCAAGATGCATGGTGGCGTCGCCAAGGACAAGCTCGCAGGCGAAAACGTCGACGCGATCAAGAAGGGTTGCGAAAACCTGGGCCGCCACATCCGAAACCTGAAACAATTCGGCGTTCCGGTCACCGTTGCGATCAACCGGTTTTCGGCAGATACCGAGGGAGAACTGGCGGCGATTCGGGAATTCTGCAGTCAATTCGGCGTCAAGGCCTTCGACTGCAACCACTGGGGCGAGGGCAGCAAGGGCACCCAGGAGCTTGCCAAACACGTTGCCACGGTCGCCGATTCCGGGCAGGCTCAATTCCACACGCTATACGACGATAACATGCCGTTGTGGGACAAGGCGCGCCACATCGCGCGTACCCTCTACGGCGCCGAAGATATCATCGCCGACAAGAAGGTGCGCGACCAGTTTGCCAGATTCGAAGCCGACGGCTATGGTCATTTCCCGATTTGCATGGCGAAAACCCAGTACAGCTTTTCGACCGACCCGGCACTGATGGGTGCGCCATCCGGCCACCAGGTCCCGATCCGCGAGGTGCGCCTGTCGGCGGGCGCCGAGTTCATCGTCGCGGTCTGCGGCGATATCATGACCATGCCGGGCCTGCCGCGCGTACCTTCGGCGGACAATATTCATCTGAACGAGAAAGGAGAGATCGAGGGCCTGTTCTAGGTATTTATTTCGTATTACGGGGACAGTTTACTTAATTCGCTTT
>JAOTTY010000040.1 GCA_029864185.1 Gammaproteobacteria bacterium | reverse complement strand
CCTGCAGGGTGCCGCACTGCCAGTCGCGTCCGATCGCGTCGCGCAACACGAATTCGAGCTTGGGGCCGTAGAATGCGCCCTCGCCCGGGAATAAATCATAGGGTAGATCCATGCTGCCCAGCGCGTTAATCAGGGCGCCTTCGAGCCGGTCCCAGATTTCGTCCGAGCCGATACGGTTTTCGGGACGCGTGGAAAGCTTGATGACGACATCCTCGAAACCAAAATCCCTGTATATGTCCAGCACCAGCGCGATTACGTCGATGCATTCCTGCTCCATTTGCGCCTCGGTGCAGTAGATATGCGCATCGTCCTGGGTAAAATGCCTGACCCGCATGAGGCCATGCAGGGCGCCCGACGGTTCGTAACGATGCACCTTGCCGAATTCAGCCATGCGCAGCGGCAGATCGCGGTAACTCTTCAGCCCCTGCGCGAACATCAGCACCGAGCCCGGGCAGTTCATCGGTTTCAACGCGAACACGCGCTCGTCCTCGGTCTGCGTGGTAAACATGTGCTCGCGGTAATTTTCCCAGTGGCCGGAGGTTTCCCACAGGCTGCGGTCCATGACGTCCGGCGTGTTGACCTCGATGTAACCGGCATCTTCCTGGCGCCTGCGCATGTAATCGATCAGCTTGTTGAACAGCATCCATCCCTTCGGATGCCAGAACACCGAACCCGGCGCCTCCTCGTGCAGATGGAACAGGTCGAGCTGGCGCCCGAGCTTGCGATGGTCGCGCTTCTCGGCCTCCTCGAGACGGTGCAAATAGGCCTTGAGCTGCTTCTTGTCCGGCCACGCGGTGCCGTAAATCCGCTGCAGCATTTCGTTCTTCGAATCGCCGCGCCAGTAGGCACCGGCCACTTTCATGACCTTGAAACCATCGCCCAGCTTGCCGGTAGACGGCAGGTGTGGTCCTCGGCAGACGTCGAACCAGTCTCCTTGCCGGTAAATCGAGACCTCTTCGCCTGCCGGGATGATGTCTTCGATGATTTCGACCTTATAGGTTTCGCCAATATCCGCAAATGTCTTTTTTGCGCTATCCCGATCCATGACTTCACGCACTATCGGCAGGTCGCGCTTGACGATTTCGTGCATGCGATTCTCGATTTCGACCAGGTCGTCGGGCGTGAACGGTTCTTCGCGCGCGAAATCGTAGTAAAAGCCATCCTCTATTGCCGGGCCGATCGTGACCTGCGTTCCGGGATAGAGTTCCTGCACCGCCTGCGCCATGACATGCGCGGCATCGTGTCTGAGCAACTCGAGGGCGTCCTGGTCGCGACTGGTGACGATGGCAACCTCGGCATCGTCCTCGACCAGGTAGGCGGCGTCAACGAGGGTCCCGTTGACCTTGCCGGCAAGCGTCGCCCTGGCGAGCCCGGGACCTATATCGGCTGCAATATCCATGACCGATACCGGTTTTTCGAATTCGCGTGCGGTACCATCGGGAAGGGTAATCTGAGGCATTTCTTTTCTCCAGTGGTGACCCCTACCAAAGGCCACTTGATAAAGTTGGTAGTCGCGAGTGGATTCGAACCACCGACCCCCACCATGTCAAGGTGGTGCTCTAACCAACTGAGCTACGCGACTATCGTACGTCAATTAAATCAGGCCGGGTATTCTACCTCAGAAATCCAGTTAATCAACCGGCGTCGCGCCTTTATTTACAAGGGTGTCCGGCCCGGCTCTTTCACCCTCCACCGAACCGGGCTATGATCGTGCGCCGGTTCCAGCACTGTCGATCCCTTATTGCCGCCACGACGAAAAGAAGTTTTACTTTTACCGGCATTACGATGCGGTTAGCATCAGGGAACTGATTCGACAGGCGATGACCAAATATCCTATGCGGATGCTCGGTCAGTGCCATCCCGTCAACAGGAAAAAAACAGCGAATGCGGCATCTCGGAGATGGAAAAACATGAAAGAGTGCCCGATTTCATTATTTATACACTCACCGAGGATCGATCCATTGGCAGACAACCCTGAACCGGCACAGCAGGTCCTGACCGTCGAGGGGCGTCGGAGAAACACCTCCCTGCAGGCTCGCTCCTCGAAATGAAAAAAATTCAGCACTTCGTATTGACCCGGTTCAATTTGCGCCTGGAAGAGCTGTCGCAGGACCTCAGTACGGACAAGACGGGCAGGAAAATCGATCGCGACGAGTGGCTGACGCACCGCTTCGGCCTGTTCGAGCGCTACTGTTTGCCGTCGATGACCGCGCAGAAGAACCGGGACTTCCAATGGTTACTGTTTTTCGATGAATCGACGCCCGAGCGATTTCGTAATCGCATCGAGGCCGACAGCGCCGTCTGTCCCCAGATTCGGATTTTCTATATCAAGGGGACCCACATACATGGCCACCTTATGGATCTGGTCGATCCCGATACCGATGTATTGATTACCACCCGCCTGGATAACGATGACGCGTTTCACGAAGACGCCCTGCAGGTGATCCGTGAGCAGGTACAAAATACCCGCAGCAATCTCTGCGTAAACCTGCGTTTCGGCCTCGAGCTGAAGGGCAACGAGGCCGAGGTGATTTCCCACAGGTACAACCCGTTCAGCTCGATGATCGAGTTTCCTGAAAATGGCGAATACAGGACCATATTCGCCACGGCTCACGGGAAAATCAGCAGCATCGCACCGGTCCGACAGATCGTCGACCAGCCATACTGGCTGCGGGTCATTCACGACAGGAATATCACCAACCGCGAAGGCGAAGCCTTCGCAAGGCCCAGCATGCGAGATTTCAAATCGATGAGACGCTATCTTAAAAACCGCGTCCTGATAAAACTCCGGCGCGGGCTTTGGCCCAACGAGCTGCGCCGCAAATATGGCATCGATGAAATTCGGCAAAAGTTTCATATCGGGGACTTATCGAGTTGAACGCCCTGCGCTACATCCACGTCCGTACACGACTTCCAGACTGGATCATGTTCTCTGCGGAGCGGAAATATGACTCACTAGACACCGCCTTGCAATCGGTCAACGGCAGTATTTGCCAAATTGTGTTGATGCTGGCCCTGCTCCTGCATGCCCTTCCAGCACTCGCTGAACGTCCCCGGATCGGTCTCGCGCTTGCCGGTGGGGGCGCCAAGGGCGCCGCCCACATAGCGGTCATCGAGTTGCTCGAGGCCAATAACATCCCTGTCGACTATATCGCCGGTACCAGCATCGGCGCCTACGTTGGCGGACTTTATGCGCTCGGTTACAAGGCTGCCGAAATCCGCAAGATCATGTTCGAGGCCGAGTTAAGCCGTGGATACTCGGATGCAATCGACAGAGAAGATCTGCCCTATCGGATAAAGCGGCAGAAAGACAAGTTTAATGTCCCGGTGGATATCGGGTATCGCGACAGGCAGGCCCGCTTTCCGGGCGGGCTGTTGTACGGCCAGACCATGTCGGCTATCTATCGCCGATCGATCGGCAACATCGCAAACCTGGACAGCTTCGACGACCTTCCGATCCCCTTCAGGGCCCTCGCAACCGACCTGAGCACGGGAGAAAGCGTGGTTCTCGACAGCGGCAACCTGATCAAGGCCCTGCAGGCCTCGGCGACGGTGCCGGGGGCACTGGTGCCGGTCGAATTGAACGGCAGGTACCTGGTAGATGGCGGCCTGACCCAGAACATCCCGATTTCTCAGGTGCAGCAGATGGGCGCCGAAATCGTCATCGCGGTCGATATCACCTCCCCGCTGCTCGAACGCAGCGAACTCGACAACGCGCTCGCGGTGATGCGTCAGCTGTCACGCTTCCTGACAGTGCGCGACGAAGAGTACCAAAGAGAGCTGCTCGGCGAGAACGACGTTTATATCCGCCCCGATGTCGATCAACTCAGCACCACTGATTTTACGGATCTGCCAAAAGCCTACGAGGCGGGCAGGATTGCGGCCGCAAACCGGTTGACGGAACTCATGGCGCTGAGTGTAGACGCAGATGATTACCTGCGATATCAGAGGGAGAAAAAGAACCGCCAGGTGGCACTCAGAGCTCGTGAATTGCAGCCGGTCGTCGAAATCGTGCTACTGAACAGGTCGAGTCTTGATGACAGGTTTCTGCTCGACACGCTGGGGTTGTCCCGTGGCAAGACGGTGACCACCGAAGAACTCCTGGCCGCCGTAAAACGGCTTTACGCGCTGGACCGTTTCGAGCGCGTCGATGCCGAGTTCGTCCAGCGCCAGGCTGGCAGGACACTAATTATCGAGGCCCGGGAAAAATCCTGGGGACCCAATCATTTCGAGATGGGACTTGGCTGGGAGGACGATTTTACGCTGGATTCGGTAATCAATATCGACTTCGCCTACAGCATGGGCAACATCACCGACAATAACGGTGAGTGGCGCAACGAAATTGGGATGGGGACCAACAAAACTTTTGCCAGCGAGGTCTACCTGCCGCTCGATACGGCGCAACTGTTTTACCATTCGACACGGTATCGGTTCCGCCGCGAAAGTCAGGATTCCTTTATCGAAAACCAGCTTTCGGTTATCTACGAGGTTTTAACGCACCGGGTGGATCTTGGCCTCGGCTACAGGTTTGCTCATTCGGGCGTGATAGAGACCGGAATAACCTACGAATCCGGCGATATTAGCGACCGCTTGCTGGTGAAGGAAGATCTTCTCTACGACAGCGGCGGACTTTACCTGAAACTGGGCTACGACACGCTAGATCGTCTAAGTTTTCCGACGCGGGGTAATCGTTTTAACCTGAGTATTTTCTACCGTGACGAGGACGCCTTTGGCGAACTGATCAACGGCACGACTTCGACATCCGAGCCATATCGCAGTACCCAGTACCT
Organism: Gammaproteobacteria bacterium; assembly: GCA_029864185.1. GTDB lineage: Bacteria > Pseudomonadota > Gammaproteobacteria. The sequence continues at coordinate 17,264 of JAOTTY010000040.1, read as the reverse complement.
GGCCGACTGGAAAGGCGCGGTCAGCCGGGGCAACCACGGCCTGGTCGGTAAAGCATCTTTCGCCTACCTCGACAGCGAGGCAGATCAAAGCGTATTTTATGCGCAGCTGGGCGGGTTTCTAAACCTGTCGGGCTATCACAAGAATGCCCTGGTGGGTAATCACAAGGCCTTCGGCGCGCTCTCCTACCAGTTCGACCTCGGCAAAAGCCTGCTGGGCCTGAAAGGCTTTCCATTGTACGTTGGCGCCAGCATCGAGGTGGGTAATGTCTGGCTCACAACCCAGTCGGTAAGGTTCAGCGACCTGATTACAGCGGGCAGTATTTTTGTTGGAACCGACACCAAGCTGGGTCCGATCGCGCTTGCGATCGGCGCTGCCGAAGGTAATAACAACGCCGTTTACTTTTACCTGGGCAAGAATATCTAGCGAAATCGATCAGGGTATCCCTGTCGATAAGGCGCGATTCAGTTGTCTAACTGCTCCGTTTTGATTTGCGTCAATAACATCAATGAGTTAAGTGTTTTAATTCATCGAATATATCTCGATATCTATCGAACTGTATTATCAGCCAGGGAGCCAGACGGCCAGGTTTGACCTTCTTCAATAAATAACTGACGAGATCTGCCATGAAACAACGAATTAATCTCTCGATAGCAATGACGCTCATCATTTTCCTGGCTGCGGGCTGCGCTTCCTCTCGCGAGGAATCCGGTGCGCTAACGGGCGCCGCCGTGGGCGCCGTGCTCGGATCGACTCTCGGCGAGGGTCGCGGGAGGGCACTGGGCATCTGGCTTGGCGCTGTGGTCGGTGCGAGCATCGGTTCGACCATCGGCAAGTACATGGATGAGCAGGATCGACTCAAAACCGCCCAGATTCTGGAAACGAAACGAACCAATACCGCCACCACGTGGGTCAATCCCGATACCCGGAACACCTATACCGTTACCCCGACCCGGACCTACGAGGTCGCCGAGGGTCCTTGCCGTGAATTCACGATGGATGCCCAGATCGGGGGTAAAACAGAACAGATATACGGCACCGCCTGCCGCCAGGCCGACGGCAGCTGGAAAGTCATCAAGTAGAATTCTCCGTGGATTGAATCTGCGGGATCTCGGGGCATCCTCGAAACGCAGTCGACATAAAAATCGAAGCTTGCCTGAATCCAGCATGACGAGGTTAATTGGCGAAGAATCCGACCAGGTTGGCGGCACCGCGCGCGAACTCGCTTTCGAGCGGAAACGACAGCATGCCCATGACCGAGTAACCGAGTAACCAGGGCATCAGGTAGAAGCGGACCATGAAAAAGAACCACGCGACGTAGAGCGGCACCATCGGCTGTATCAGGAAGGATGGCGTCACCGGCTTGAATACCCTGATAATCGGGTTGGTCGAGCGGACGAAAAACTTCATGAAGAAAAAAGTGCTGTCCTCGGGCAGGAAGATACCCATCGCAAAGCGGCCGATTAGCGTCCACATCACCACGCCAAGCAGGTAGTCGGAAATAATCACCCAGATTGGGAAAGCTTCCACCATTATCAAATCACTGTAATCATCCAACAATTGCGGGGACAGTTTACTTAATTCTTATTTGAATTGCGGGGACAGTTTACTTATTTCCTCTGGCTTCGCACGTAAAAAGCGACGCCAGGTCGGAATTAAGTAAACTGTCCCCATAATTCCAGGCGCCTTAGCACCAAATAAAAAAGCCGGGACACGAGGTCCCGGCTTCAATCGGTACTGCTTTATTATTAGTGTGTAGATCCAAGCACGGTGTCGCCAGACGGTATACGAATCTCGTCTACCATGGCCTGGGTTTCGGCATCGGGTTCCGGGGTCATCAGCGATACGACCACCATCAGCACCAGGCTGACCGGCATGCCGATCATGCCGAAGCGCAGGTGGTCGATGCCGATCCACGGCTCCATGCCGCCCCAGCGCACCATGTAAAGGTACCAGGTGCCGGCGACCAAACCGCCGATCATGCCGGCGATGGCGCCCTGACGGTTCGCGCGTTTCCACCAGATACCCAGTACGATCGGGAAGAACAGCCCGGAGCATGCGAAATCGAATGCCCAGGCGACCGCGCCCAGAATACTGGTTAACTTGAGGGAGGCCACGAAGGCACCGGCGGCACCGATAGCGAGCAGCAGTACCCGCGCGACCAGCAGACGCTTCTTGGTTTCCGCCTGGGGATCGATGATCTTGTAGTAAAGATCGTGCGACAGGGCATTGGCGATCGCGAGCAGCAGTCCGTCGGCCGTCGACATCGCAGCGGCCATACCACCCGCGGCCACCAGGCCGGAGATGACGTAAGGCAGGCCCGCGATTTCCGGCGTCGCCAGCACCACGATATCGCCGCGCATGAAGAACTCGTTGAGTTGCAGTATGCCGTCGGCGTTCGCATCGATGATCTGCGCAAAGCCCACGTTACTCCACTTCTGTATCCATTCCAGCGCCTGCACGTCGGCGATGGACTTGCCGATGATGCCGGTCGCGAGGTTGGGATCGAGAATCTGCAGCTTGGTGAAGGTCGCCAGCGCAGGCGCGGTGAAGTACAGCAGGAAGATGAACATCAGCGACCAGGCGACCGACTGGCGCGCCGCGCGCACCGAAGGCGTGGTGAAGTAGCGCATCAGGATATGCGGCAGCGATGCCGTACCCAGCATCATGCAGGCCACCAGGGTCACGAATTTCCAGCTTTCGAGCGCCGTGCCACTGGCCGCGGCAAAAGGCTTGGACAGCGCCGAGAGGCCGCCCACCGCACCGGTTACCGCGGGCAGCGTGCCGAGGCCGTGCAATGTTTCGAGTTCGCCGATGCGTTGTACCGCGTCGCCGTACACGAACTGCGGAATCAGGCCGAAACCCTGCTTGTTGGACATCCAGAACACCGGCACCAGGTACGCGATGATCAGCACGATGTACTGCGCCACCTGGGTCCAGGTAACCGCGCGCATGCCGCCGAGCATCGAGCACAGCAGGATACCGAGCAGCCCGAACCAGACGCCGACTTCGAACGGAATCTGCAGCGCCCGCGACGCGATGGTGCCGGTAGCGTTGATCTGCGCGGTTACGTAGGTAAACGACGCGACCGCGAGCACGACCACACCGAGAAAACGCGGCAGGTTACCGCCGTAGCGGGTACCGATGAAGTCAGGTACAGTGTAACAGCCGAACTTGCGCAGGTAAGGCGCCATCAGCGAGGCCACCAGGATATACCCCCCGGTCCAGCCCACCACGAACGCGAGGTAGCCGTGTCCACCGAAGTAGATACCGCCGGCCATCGCCACGAAGGACGCGCCCGACATCCAGTCTGCCGCCGTCGCCATGCCGTTGAATACCGCGGGAACCTGGCGACCGGCGACGTAATAGGCGTCTACGGCCATGGTTCTCGACAGTACCCCGATACCGGCGTAGATGACGATGGTGAAGGCAACGAACAGGATACCGATGGTATCGGCGCCGACCCCCATCTGCTCGAGGATTGCCATTAAAAGGACGAATACCAGGAAACCCCCGGTATACATGCCGTATATCTTCGGCAGGTTCTCTATGAAAGTGCTGCCAGCAAATTTTCCAGCCATGGTCTAATCCTCCTCGGCTACGCCGCAGTCGCGGTCGATCTTGTCCTGGGCCTTGACGAACCAGAACAGCGTGATCACGAATACGATCTCAGAACCCTGCGCGGCCATATAGAAGCCCAGGGGCCATCCAAAAAATGTTACCGAGTTGAGGCTTGAAGCGAACCAGTGAACGACAAATGAGAAGATAAACCATATCGTGAGAGTAACGATCATCAGCGACTTCGTTCTGCGCCAATGGTCCTCCCGTGTGGAAGTATCCATGATTACAGTCCCCCTAGTTATTGGGTTAAACAACGTTAACTTTTTTTTGTGCGTATGATTTATGATTTTTCGCGTCATCAATATGCACAGAATGCGTGGCATTTGCCAGACAAAAACCCTAGTATTAGCGCCCTGTCCAACCGATTTAGTGCATATTTTCGTGATTCGATCAATCTACTGTTACGATTGGTAACAAATTATCAAGATTTAACGTGAAAGCACTCGATTTCGTCAAAACCTATGTCAATCCTCTTTTCACCCGTAGCTACTGGCAGATGCTCGGCGACTATGTCGGCATCGGTAAAAACAAAAAAGTAAAACCCATCGCAAACCAGGATGCGCTCGCCGAATTCATCGCCAGCCGCGCCAGCCACGTCGCGCAGACTTCGCTCTACGGCTACCTGCGCACCCGCGCCGGCACGCGCTTCCCGGCGATGTTCGAGAATCCCGACATCGTCACCTCGATCAATATTGCCAAGTGGCACATCTGGCTGGCCTGCGTTTCCGATCTCAGCATTTTCGCGGGCCAGTGCCTGTACAAGTCCGGTAGCGTCGAACTGGACAAAATTCAGCAGCTCGTTCCCGCCGCGTTGCAACAGGTGCTGGATGAAACCGGGGAACCCGACGAGGCCGGCCAGGATTTCGTCGCCGCACGGGAAAAAATCGTGCAACGCATCAAAACCTGCGACTGGGAGCACGAGCGCGACGACGACGCGGTCTTCAGCGCAAGCCCCGAAGCGCTTTACTACTGGTCGCCGATCGCCGACGAATTGAAGGAACAGGACGAGGCCATCGTCAGGAATTCGATCCGCTTTCGCTGGATCGAGGTGCGGCGCAGCCTGCGCAGGTTGCTCGACTGCGAAGCGCTCGCGCAAAACCTGCGCTAGGTACAGACCTGACGCAGCGGCGCGAGTGCCTCGCGCATCGTTTCGGACAGGCTGGTTTTCTGCTCGCCGTCGACGGCAAAATTGCCGGCATCCAGCCAGCCTTCGAACGCGCTTTTCGCAGTCGGCCATTCGCGATCCAGGATCGAGTACCAGGCGGTATCGCGGTTGCGCTGTTTGTACATCGTGGCCTGGCGGAACATCCCCTCGAACATGAAACCCAAGCGCAGCGCAGCGTCGCGCGAGGGCTGGTTCAGCGCATCGCACTTCCATTCATAGCGACGATATTTCCAGATATCGAAGACCTGGCGCATCATCAGGTACATCGCCTCGGTCGAAATCGGTTTGCCCTGCATCAACGGCGAAAAATGAATATGCCCTACCTCGATGACGCCCACACCGGGCTCGATGCGCAGGTAGCTGGCGACACCGACCGCGGCGCCGGTGGCATTATCGATAACGCTAAAAAAACAGGGATCGTCGCTGAGGCAGGTCGAAAATATCCAGGTGCGCAATTCTTCTTCGTTCGCAAATGGGCCATAGGGCAAATAGGTCCAGTTGCACTGGTCCCGGTCCCGGCTGAATGCGTCGAAGAGCTGCGCGGCATGCTCGTCGATATCGATAGGCTTCAGGGAGCACAGGCGACCCTGCATCTGAGCGCCGCGCGGATGCGGGCAGGGCTTCCAGTCGGTGGTCGGAAATCCGATGGGCTGACCTAGATCGTTGATATATTCCGCCATCGCGGCTCCCGCCGAAATTGGATTGTTAATGCCAGCGCGATTTCAGTAAACTCCACCACCCTGATGCAGGATTTCAAGTCTACAACCAGTTGTGCCTTTGGGGAACACGCGTATGTTGATGCTCGATGCCGACAGATTGCTGGGCTGTATGCCCTTTCCGACGCTTGTCGACGAACTCGCGTCAATGCATCGCGAGCCGATCGGCCTGGTCGACGAAATGCTGATGGAGTCGAAAGACGCCGCCGATAATGTCAGCCACTTTTTCATTCGCACCGGCTGGCAGCCAGAGAAAGCGGTCGGCGCCAAGGTAATCACTGTGTTCCCGCGCAACAACCTGAAACACGACTGGCCGTCGATCCAGGCGGTTTACGTTTTATTCGAGGGCGTCAACGGCACCCCGATCGCGTGCCTTGACGGAACCGCGCTGACCTGGATCAAGACCGCGACCGATTCGGCGCTGGGCAGCAAGCTGCTGTCGCGCGAAAATGTCGAGTCGATGCTGATGATCGGCGCCGGGCAGATGGCGCCGCACCTGGTGAGCGCCCATTGTGAGCTGCGCACATCTCTAAGACAGGTCCTAATCTGGAACCGTGCCCCCGAAAAGGCGAAACGATTGTGCGCAAGCCTGGCTCCGAAGTTTCCGCAGATTTCGTTCATCCCCGTTTCCGAGATCGAACCCAGCGCCAGGTCGGCCGACCTGATTTGCTCCGCGGTGGGCTGCAAGGATCCGCTCATCGAGGGTGCGTGGTTGAAACCTGGCGTCCACGTCGACCTGATCGGCGCCTTTACCCCCGATATGCGCGAGGCCGACGATGAGGTACTCAAACGTGGCAGCCTGTTCGTCGATGCCCGCGAAACCACGATCCATCACATCGGCGAATTGATGATTCCGCTGGCGACCGGTGTCATCGGCGAAAGCGATGTGCTCGCGGATTTATCCGACCTGTGCCAGCAACGCCACCCGGGACGGCAGTCCGACGACGAAATCACGGTATTCAAGAACGGCGGCGGTGGTCACCTCGACCTGATGTGCGCGCGCATTCTTTACGATTCGTGCCACGCGTCATGAGCCGGAAAGAGATCAGCTTGAGCGACATCCGGGCGGCATGGGCGCGCATCGCGCCCCATATCGTGCCGCTGCATATCGCGCCGTCATCGTCACTGTCGCAACACTTCGGTAAGGACATTATGCTGGCGCACGAATACCTGCAAACCACCGGCGCATTCAAACTGCGCGGTGCGATGAACTCGGTGCTGCAGCTCGACGCCGCTACCACTGGCGTTACCGCGGTATCCACCGGCAATCACGGGCGAGCCCTCGCCTACTCCGCGCGTCAGGCAGGTGTGCCCTGCATCATCTGCATGTCCGAACTGGTGCCGCAAAACAAACTCGAGGCGATTCGTGCGCTCGGCGCCGAAACGCGCATCGTCGGCAAGTCACAGGACGAGGCGGAGATCGAGGCCAGGCGACTGGTGGCCGAGGAAGGCTTTACCATGATCCCGCCCTTCGAGCATCCCCATGTTATTGCGGGACAGGGAACGCTGGGCCTGGAAATGCTCGAGCAGTTGCCCGATCTCGACACGGTGCTGGTGCAACTTTCCGGCGGCGGTCTGATATCGGGGATCGCGCTGGCGATAAAGTCGCAAAAACCCGGGGTGCGCGTCATCGGTATTTCGATGGAGCGTGGTTGTGCGATGTACGCCTCGCAGCAGGCCGGCAAGCCCGTCGAAGTCGAAGAGCTGCCGACCCTCGCCGACTCCCTCGGCGGCGGCATCGGCCTCGATAACCGGCTCACCTTCGATATCGTGCACGATTACGTCGACGAACTGGTATTGCTCTCGGAGGATGAAATTGCCGAGGGAATCCGCTATGCCTATTGCAGGGAGCAGGTTATCCTCGAGGGTGGTGGTGCGGTTGGCATCGCGGCTCTGCTGGCCGGCAAGGTAACTCCAGGCGACAGGACTGTCGTGTTGCTGAGCGGCAAGAACATCGACATGGGCCTGCACCGACAAATCATCAACCGCGAGGAGTACCGACTTTAATGCCAGACATTCGAATACTGACCGAATCCGAGCTGCGCAGCCAGGTACAACTCGATCTCGGCGCGATCGAATGCGTCGAAAACGCGTTCGAGGCGCTCGCCACCAAGGCGGTCGTAATGCCGCCAATCATGCGTCTCGACATCATCGAGAATAACGGCGAGATCGATGTCAAGACCGCGTATATACCGGGCGTCGACAGCCTGGCCATCAAGATAAGCCCCGGGTTCTTCGACAATCCCAGCCTGGGACTGCCCAGCGTCAACGGGTTGATGGTGCTGTTCAGCACGCGTACCGGCATGGTCGAGGGGCTACTGCTGGATAACGGGTATTTAACCGACATCCGCACCGCCGCCGCGGGCGCGGTTGCGGCCAAATACCTCGCGCGCGCCGACAGCAGACGCGCCGCCATCCTCGGCGCCGGGGTGCAGGCGGGCCTGCAGCTGGAGGCCCTGACCCTGGTGCGCGATATCGATTCCGCGGCGATCTGGGCGCGCGACTTCGACAAGGCCGACGCGGCCGCGAAAAAATTGAGCACGCGACTCGGCATGGAGGTAACCGCCTGTGCCGACGTTGCGTCGGCGACCGCGAACGCCGATATCATCGTCACCACGACGCCGTCGACCCGGCCTATACTGATGGCACAACACGTCACCAGCGGGCAACATGTAACGGCGATGGGTTCGGATTCGGAGCACAAGAACGAGATCGATCCCGAAATTGTCGCGCGCACAGCGCAATATTTTTGCGATCGCCTGTCACAGGTACGGGTACTCGGCGAATTGCATCATGCCATCGAAAAACAGCTGGTGGCGCCGTCGGCCGAGTTTCCCGAACTGGGCCAGGTAATCGCGCAACAACTGCCGGGGCGCAGGGACAGCACAGACATTACCCTGTGCGACCTGACCGGCACCGGCATCCAGGATACGGCGATCGCCACGCTGGCCTTTCATCGTTGCCAGCAGCACCAGGCCGGTACCAGTATCGTCACCTAGAGAAAACGTAAAATGCCCAAAGACGCAAAACTCAACTTCACACTGGCGGAGTACGACCAGCGGCTCGGCAGGACCCGGGCCGCGATGGCGCGGCAGAACATCGATTGTCTTATCGTGGTCGATCCGTCCAACATGGCCTGGCTCACCGGCTACGACGGCTGGTCGTTTTATACTCATCAGTGCGTCATCGTGCAGCACGACGCCGAACCGATCTGGTGGGGTCGCGGCATCGATGCGCCGGGCGCGGTTCGCACCACCTACCTCGACACGGATAACATCCTGAAATACCCGGATCATTTCGTGCAATCCGACAGCTGTCATCCGATGGATCACCTGTCCGAACTGCTGCATGAAATGAAACTCGACCACGGTTCGATCGGCGTCGAAATGGAAAACTTCTATTTCTCCGCGGCGGCGTTCCACTCGCTGCAGGCGCACTTGCCCGAGGCGACCTTTATCGACGCTACCGCGCTGGTAAATTGGCAACGCATCGTCAAATCGCAACAGGAGCTGGACTATATGCGCAGCGCAGCGCGCATCGTCGAGAACATGCACGCGCGCATTTACGAAATCATCGAACCCGGCCTGGCCAAGAACCAGCTGGCCGCGGAGATATTCCGCGCCGGGATCGCCGGCAAGGACGAGCACTGGGGTGACTACCCGGCGATCATGCCGTTGCTGCCGACCGGGATGGATGCCACCGCGGCGCACCTGACCTGGGACGATTCGAAACTGAAACCCGGTGATATCACCTTCTTCGAAATCGCCGGCTGCCACAGGCGCTACCACTGCCCGCTGTCGCGTACGATATCGCTGGGGCCACCGCCCCAGAAATACCTCGACGCCGAAAAGGCCGTGCTCGACGCGATGCATGCCGGCCTCGAAAATGCGAAACCGGGCAAGCTGTGCGAGGACGTCGCAATCGCGTTTTTCGACAGGCTCGAACAACACGGTTTCAAGAAGGAAAATCGTACCGGTTACTCGATCGGCCTGTCCTATCCACCGGACTGGGGCGAGCGCACGATGAGCCTGCGCCGCGGCGACAAGACCGAGTTCGTGCCCAACATGACCTTTCATTTCATGCCGGCGCTGTGGCTCGACGACGGCGGCCTCGAGATTACCGAGTCGGTCGTTATCACCGACAGCGGCTATGAGAGCCTGGCCAATGTCGAGCAACGACTGCTGGTGAAATAGACATGGCAAATCCGATAAGCGCCACCATCGACTTCGACCGTGACGGACTGCAGCACGGCTTTCTGCAAATCCCCTATTCGCGCAACGATTCGGCCTGGGGTTCGATCATGCTGCCGATCACGGTGGCCAGGAACGGGCAGGGGCCGGGCGCAATACTCACCGGCGCCAACCATGGCGACGAGTACGAAGGGCCGATCGCGCTGCAGCAGCTCGCCAATAATATCGAGGTCGACAAGATCAGCGGCCGGGTCATTATCATACCGGCGATGAATTACCCGGCCTTTCAGGCCGCCACGCGGGTGTCGCCGATCGATCAGCTCAACATGAACCGGATATTTCCGGGCAGCGAAAGCGGTACCGTTTCCCGGCTCATCGCTGACTACATCACCCGCGTGCTGCTGCCCATGTGCGATTATGTGCTCGATATCCATTCCGGCGGCAAGACGCTCGAGTTTCTGCCTTTCGCCGCCTACCATGAACTGGAGGACAAGACCCAGCAGCAGGCCTGCGAGGCCGCTACCCACGCCTTCTCCGCACCCTACTACCTGAGCCTGCTCGAGATCGATGCCGGCGGCATGTACGACACACAGGCGGAAGCGATGGGCAAGATTTTCGTATCGACCGAGCTCGGCGGCGGTGGCACCAGCACCGCGCGCACCGTCGAAATCGCCAGGCGCGGCGTGCATAATTTCCTGGTCCACGCCGGCATTCTCGATGCAGCACCGATTCGATCCGCGGACGGCAGCGTCAAGCTCGACATGCAGCAGGACAACGCCTACGTTTTTTCCAGGCACAATGGCTTGCTGGAGCCCTGCGTCAGCCTCGGAGACGCGGTGCAGGAAGGCGACCTGATCGCGCGCGTTTATGCGACCGAACGAACCGGCGAAAAACCGATCGAATATAATGCCGCAAGTGACGGTATAATATTGGGACGTCACTTTCCATCCCTGATCAAGATCGGCGATTTCATGAATGTCATCGCCCGGATTGTCGAGGAATAAACTAAACCCTGAAGGAAAACTTAATGAAATTTAAAGTACTGCTGCTGCCTGCGCTAATCGTTGCGCTGACCGCATGTGAAAAGAAAGAATCGATGCCGACGGAAATTACCCTCGCAACCGACGAAGATCGGTTCAGCTACGGGCTGGGCATGCTCGTCGGCGAGCGCGTACTCAAGCAGTACGGCGACGTGGACTATGACCTGGTGCTGGCCGGCATGAAGGCGCAGCACAAGAGCGAGGACACGCTGATTACGCTCGAAGAGGCCGGCAACGCGCTCAACGCCTACATGGAGAAGCAGTTTGCCGAGGAATCGGCGAGCAACAGGAAACGCGGCGAGGATTACCTCAAGGCCAATGCCGAGAAAGAAGGCGTGCAGGTCACCGAGTCAGGGTTGCAATACTCGGTCATCACGGCTGCCGATGGCGCCAAACCCAAGGCCACCGACCAGGTCACCGTGCATTATCGCGGCACCCTGATCGACGGCACCGAGTTCGACAGTTCCTACTCCAGGGGTTCGCCGACGAGCTTCACCCTCGACCAGGTCATTCCCGGCTGGACCGAAGGCGTACAGCTGATGAGCGTCGGCAGCAAGTACCGCTTTGTCGTACCCTCCGAACTCGCCTATGGTGAACGTGGCGCTGGCGGATCGATCGGCCCGTTCGAAACCCTTATCTTCGAAGTCGAGCTGATCGAAATCGGATCCTGACCGGGTAACCATTACCCCGCGATGGGGTAACGAGGACATGCCCAGCCAGGCACTGTTGCTGCGCGTGGCGCCGCTGCTGTTCGTCTCGCTGTGGAGCACGGGCTTCGTTGCGGCGAAGTACAGCATGCAAAACGCCGACCCGTTCGTGTTCCTGTGCCTGCGTTTCAGCATCACAGCGCTCGCGCTGGTGCCGATTCTGCTGCTTGTCGGCGCGGCGCTGCCGCGCCGTATCTGGTCGTTTCGACACGACATGATCACCGGCGTGCTATTGCACTGCGGCTACCTCGGTTACCTGTTCTGGCCGATCAAGAACGGTGTCCCGTCCGGGATAGTCGCGATCATCATCGGCATACAGCCGATACTGACGATGACGCTGGCGACGCTTTATATCGGCGAGCATCTCGATTTTCGCAAGGCCGCGGGCCTGCTGATCGGCTTCGTCGGTATCAGCGTTGTCATCATCGGCAAGTACGGTATCACCCTCGGGCTCGGCGGTGGCCTCACCCTGATCGATTTCGGCATGTGCCTGGTCAGCCTGTTGTCGATGGCGGTCGGCGTGTTTTATCAGAAGAAGTTTTGCGATCAGTCCAGGCTGTTGCCGGGTACGCTGATGCAGTACGTCGCCGGCGCGCTGGCGACCGCGGGTTTCGCACTGCTATGGGGCGAGTCCTGGACGATAAACTGGACGCCGACCTTCGCCATTGCGCTGACCTGGCAGGTGCTCGGCCTGTCGATTGGCGCCGTGGTGCTGCTAATGTACATTATCAGGAACGGCGAAGCCGGCCGCGTATCCAGCATGTTCTACCTGGTTCCGCCGCTGGTCGTAATCGAGGCGCATTTCCTGTTTGGCGAGACCCTGGGTCCGCTATCGATTGGCGGCATGCTGCTGTGCGTGATCGGGGTCTACGTCGTCAGTCGATCCGTCAAAGCATGAGCGTCCAGATCAGCGCTCGCTACCGTTCATACTGATTTATCCGGGTGCCGTAGATCGATGCGCTTACCCGGCCGGGGCCTGATAACCCGAATACTGAACTTATCGCATATGCGTTCGGCCAGCGCATCTATCGAATCAGGCTCGCCGTGCACCAGCGCGAGCGGTGGTCGCCGTTCGAAATTCCGATACCAGTCCAGCAGTCCCGCCTGATCTGCGTGCGCCGACAACCCACCTATCGTGTGCACATGAGCCTTGACGGTGATCTTCTCTCCCCACAGGCTGATTTGCGTTGCGCCGTCGACCAGCTTACGCCCCAGGGTGCCATCGGCCTGGTAGCCAGTGATGACGATATGACAATCGCTGCGCCAGGCGTTATGTTTGAGATGATGCATTATGCGTCCGCCGGTACACATACCGCTACCCGCGATGATAATGGCGCCGGCGCGAATCCGGTTGAGGTTCATCGACTGGTTGGAGGTGCGACACAAGTGCAGGTTGGGCAGCAGGGCTCGATGGCTGTTCTTACGCCAGAGCTCGGCCGACTCGGTATCGTATAGATCGTTGTGCAGGGTATAGACTTCCGTGGCCTCGATTGCCATCGGGCTGTCCAGGAAAATCTGCCACCTGCCGAGTCCCCAATCACGGTAGTGCTTGGCAAACTCGTAAAGTATGTGCTGGGTACGGCCAACGGCGAATGCCGGTATTAGTATATTTCCCCGGGCCTTCTCCGCCTCCCGGACGATTTCGATGACCTCGTTGCGGGTGTCCTCTGGTGAGCGATGCAGGCGATCGCCGTAGGTGCTCTCCATCAGCACAAAATCGGCGCTTTTGATATATGCCGGGTCACGCAGAATGGGTCTATCACGGGCACCCAGGTCTCCGCTAAACACGAGCTTGCGTTGCACGCCGCTTTCTTCGAGCCAGAGTTCGACGATTGCTGAACCCAGAATATGCCCGGCATCGGCCAGACGCAGCGTGATACCTGGCAGTATTTTTTTCTTCACGCCGTAGTCGATCCCTCTAAACTGGCGCATCGCCGCACGTGCATCCGCAACCGTATAAAGAGGCTCGACCGGTTTCATTCCCTTGCGCTCGCGCTTGCGGTTTGCCCACTCCGCGTCCTTCTCGTTCAGGAACGCGGAATCCCTGAGCATGATACGACAAAGGTCGCGGCTGGCCTTTTGCGTGTAAATCGGGCCGCCGAAGCCCGATTTGACGAGAAATGGTATACGACCCGAATGGTCGATATGCGCGTGACTGAGTACCACGGCGTCGATGGCGCCAGGATCAAAGGCGAAGGGCCGGGCGTTGCGCGCCTCGGCCTCGCGTCCGCCCTGAATCATTCCACAATCCAGCAGTATTCGGTGATTTCCGACCTCGATCAAATGACAGGAGCCGGTGACTTCTCCCGCTGCGCCGTGAAATTCGATATGCATTGCTGTGATGTCCCGAGATTGATTTCTGTTATCGGATCCGGCGCCTGCCCCTGGCGAGGTTCGAAACAGCGTCCTTCAGCAAATTGACAAGCGGGATCACGTTGCTGTCATGCATGACGCTGTCCGTGCTCCAGACATGCCGCACACCCGCCTCCTTCATGCGTTGCTCTGCGTCGTTGAAAAACAGCGCGTGGGTGACCAGCACATCGACCTGCCCGGCCTGCCGCGCCAGGCATTTTCTCGCGGCGGTCATCAAGGTCTGCCCGCTGCTGGCAACATCGTCGACCAGTACGACGTTGCGCCCCTGCAAACTAATCTCTGGTAACTCGATCTCGACCTGCTCGTCCCCGAGCCTGGTTTTACTGCAGACGCCGTAAGGCCAATGGTTAGGGGCTGCAACGGAGCTTACCCATTGCTCGGCTTCCTTGTCCGGCCCCAGTAGTATCGGTTTGTCCACCCGCCCTCGCAGAAACTCCGCCATCAACGGTGTGGCCGTCAGCGCCAGCGCGTTAGTCGCTGGAACTGCCTGGTGGAGATGGCGAATGCGATGCAAATGAGGGTCTACGGTAATGATGGTATCGAACAGGTCGGCCAGAAATCCACCGATAATGGTCTGACTCACGGCTTCGCCCGGATGAAATGCCTTGTCCTGTCGCATGTAACAAAGGTAAGGAGCAACCAGGGTCAGGTTTTCTGCACCGAGTTCCCGCGCCGTTTTCGCGACCAGCAGCAGCTCTACGAGTTTCTCGTTCGGGTGATTTAGACTCTGGCAGATTACTACTTGCCCGGACAGTGCCGGCGGCAACGTAATCCTGTACTCGTCGTCCGGAAACCGGTGACGCTGAATAATGTGCAGGGGCATTTCCAGCGCGTCGGCCAGCTTGCGAGACTGCAGCGCGTAGTCATCGAATGCGAGCAGCATCAAAATTCCACGAAAGCCGCAGGGATCTGGCTCTGATCGCCAATTGCGTAGCCACTGTCGTCCTGGCATAACCTGAGCGCAAAATCGAAGTCGGAGCTAAACTCGGCATGTACACGATACAAGGGCTCTCCCTGTTCTACCCGGCTGCCCAGCTTCTTGAACAGATCGACGCCAGCGCCTTTATCCCTGGGTGCGCCAGCAAAGCTCGCAATTTGCGACAGTCTCAGGTTGTCGATGTTGACAACCACGCCGTCGGCTGGCGACAGCAGGTCGTAGGTTAGCTTCCCCGCCTCAAACTTGACCTGCTGCTCCCCCTGCGCGCCGATAATCCGGTTCATCATTTCCAGCGCGCGCCCCGAATCCAGGATATCGCGGGCGATCGTGTAACCGCGCCCGCCGCGGACGTCCGGATCGAATTCGAGCACCCGGCCGGCGAGACGCAGCGCTTTCTGACGCAAATCGTTCGGTGCCTCCGGCAGGTTTTGCAACACCTGCATCACGTCGCGCGCCTCCAGCACCGGACCTATGCCGAAACCGATCGGCTGTCGGCCATCGGTAATAATGACCTCGAGCTGTATGCCAAACTGATCGCCGACAAATTCGAACAGCTTGCGCAGGCGCTGCGCCTGTCGCATATGGCGAATCTTTGCACTGGGCCCGACCGGGATATCGATCAGCAGGTGTGTCGACCCGGCCGACAGTTTCTTGGACAGGATGGACGAAACCATCTGCCCCAGAGAATCGATCCCGAGTGGTCTCTCCACGGTGATCATGATGTCGTCGGCAGGCGATAACTCGGCGGTGCCGCCCCAGGCCAGGCAAGCCCGATGCTTACGTACGATATCGTGCAGCTTACCGATATCTAGCTCGACGTTTGCCAGTACTTCCATTGTGTCCGCGGTGCCCGCGGGGGACGTAATCGCGCGGCTCGAGGTCTTGGGGATCAACATGCCGTGCGCGGCGACGATCGGCACCACCAGCATCGAAGTACGGTTGCCCGGAATACCGCCGATGCAGTGTTTGTCAACCACCAGGGGCTCGTTCCACGACAATTGCTCCCCGGACTCCACCATCGCCCGGGTCAGGTAATAGACTTCGTCGCGATCCATATCGGATTGCCCGGTCGCGACCAGGAATGCCGAGATCTCGGTTTTCGAGTAACGCTTGTCCGTTATGTCGCCGATAATGTCGCGAAAATCCTGCTGGCTCAGTCTTTCGCCGGCTATCTTGCGCCGCACCGCCCCCATCGACTGGGGCCGTTCCGCATGCTCGATGCTGACCAGGCTGCCTTGTGCGAGGCCGAGCTTGCCGAAAGCTTCTTCTGACAGGCCGAGTTGCGTGGGCATGACGATGCTTTCATCGTCGACAACGTTGAGTACGGCGAGTATGCGCCGATTGTCCGCGCACACTTTCACCTTCGACAAGGCCTGGAATCCTTCAGCACGGTACAATTCACACTCCCGGTGCAGGTAGACGACGTTTTCACGATAAGTGTCTATGCCGAGTCGTCGTAGCTCGAGGGTATGCACGGCAACTGTCGGTTCAGAATTTGTAGCCATCGAAAGTTAAAATCTCGTGGTATGAATGACAAGGTCGAGTAACTGATTTTCCTGCTTCAGTGTAACCGCATGAGTCGTTCGGCGGCAATCAAGATTGATTGAATTTACCCGGCAACACTGGCAACGATGCGAGAAACCGGACCTGATTGATTGGCACCCCTTTTTTTTGCCTCGACTAATCGCGAGCATGGGCTTAGGGCAGGTAGCGCCGGATCCTAACCAATCATCGGCAGATTACAAACAATGATCGGATGCCCGATGAGGAATGTTTCGGAAAACCGTTATTTTTCCACTAGTTGCTATACTCGATCTATACCAGTTAAGCGACTGTCCATGAAAAAACTGCCACTGCTGATCACCAGCCTGTTGCTGGTCCTGTCGATCGCAAGCCCGGTAATCCAGGGCGATCTCTACAAGTGGATCGACGACAAGGGCAAGGTTCATTATGGCGACACCCCGCCGGAACAGGCCAGTCTAAGAAAGATTACCGGTAACGTCAGCAGCTTCAGCTCCGTCAGCGTCGAACCTTTTGTTTTCGACCCCAAAAACATCACCCGGCAAAGAACCTCCAAAACCGTCGTCATGTATTCAACCAGCTGGTGCGGATACTGCAAGCAAGCGGCGCGTCATTTCAAGAAAAATAAAATCCCGTATACCGACTACGATATCGAGAAATCGGCGAAGGCAGCAAACGAGTACAAAAAGCTCAGGGGCCGCGGCGTGCCGATCATTCTGATCGGCGAACAGCGTATGAACGGTTTCGACGTGGCAACTTTCGACCGGATATATTACGGCAACAACTGACACCCGGACTCAAATCGCGATTGAGCCCCGTCGCCAAATCACCTAGAATGTCGGCTCTTTGCAGTCGGGGCGTGGCGCAGCCTGGTAGCGCACCTCGTTCGGGACGAGGGGGTCGGAGGTTCAAATCCTCTCGCCCCGACCAATCTAAGCAAAAAAAGAAGGTCTCCTACCACGGTTTGAGACCTTTTTTTGCCTGGAATGCTGGTGA
>JAOTTY010000274.1 GCA_029864185.1 Gammaproteobacteria bacterium | reverse complement strand
GTGCGGTCAACAGAAAACCGAATTTCTGCTCTGCTTCCTGTTCGTCGATACCCAACAGCTTGAACACGCGCTGCTGCATTTCGGTGTCGTGAATACGCACCGACCCCCCACCGAGCTCGGTACCGTTCAACACCATGTCGTAGGCACGCGACAGCAGGCTACCAGGGTCGGCCTCCAGCGTGTCGGGGCTGTCGGTGGACGGGGCGGTAAACGGGTGATGCAGGGCGTTCCAGCGGTTTTCCCTGTCGTCGCGCTCGAACATCGGGAAATCGACTACCCACAGGAAACGCCAGCCCGGCTCGACCATACTCCGGTCGTGACCCAGCTTGATACGCAGCGCACCGAGCGATTCGTTGACCACGCCCGCCTTGTCGGCACCGAAAAAGACCAGGTCTCCCGATTCGGCGCCGGTTCGCTGCAGGATCGCGTCGATAGCATCGTCGGGCAGGAATTTCAGTATCGGCGACTGCAATCCCTCGCGACCCTGCGAGACATCGTTGCACTTGATATAAGCGAGCCCCCTCGCCCCGTAACGCCCGACGTAATCCGTGTAGTCGTCGATTTCCTTGCGCGTCAACTCGTTACCGCCGGGGACGCGCAACGCGGCAACCCTGCCCTGCGGATCGTTGGCGGGTCCGGAGAAAACCTTGAATTCCACATCTTTCAAAACGTCGGAGATCGTTTTGAGCTCCAGGTCAATACGCAAGTCGGGCTTGTCCGAGCCAAATCTTTCCAGTGCCTCGGCATAGGGCATGCGTAAAAATGGACCTTCTACGCTGACATCCAGAACCTCCGCAAACAGGCCACGCATCATCGATTCCATCAGGTTCATGATGCCATCTTCATCCATGAAAGACGTCTCGATATCGAGCTGGGTAAATTCAGGCTGCCGGTCGGCGCGCAAATCTTCATCGCGAAAGCAGCGCACGATTTGATAATAACGATCCATTCCGGACATCATCAGCAGCTGCTTGAACAGCTGTGGCGACTGGGGTAATGCAAAAAAGCTGCCCGGGTGGGTTCGGCTTGGTACCAGGTAGTCGCGCGCGCCTTCGGGCGTCGCCCTGGTCAGCATCGGGGTTTCTATATCGAGGAACTCATTCTGCCGAAGCCAGTCGCGCAGGAAGTGGGTTACCCTTGCGCGCAACTGCATGCGATACTGCATTTCCGGCTTGCGCAAATCTATATAACGGTAACGCAGGCGGTTGTCGTCGTGAACATCTTCCTCGTCGAGCTGGAAAGGGGGCGTTTCCGAAGCATTCAGAATTTCCAGCCTGCTGGCCAGTAATTCGACCTCGCCGGTGGGCATTTCGGGATTACTGGTCCCTTCGGGACGCTGTCGCAACTTGCCTTCGACCCTCAATACGTACTCGTTGCGCAGCTTTTCGGCATCGGCAAACATCGCGGGGTCATCGGGATCGAAAACAACCTGCAGCATGCCCATTCTGTCGCGCAGGTCGACGAAAATGACGCCACCATGATCGCGGCGCCGATTGACCCATCCGCAGACGCTGACCTGCTGATCGATGTGTTGCTGGGTGAGTTCACCGCAGTAATGCGTGCGCATAGAGACCTGTCCAGATTACCTGTAATTGAAAGAAACGCCGGCGATTAGCGGCAGGCGCGAGATACCTAGGCAGCAGCCTCTTTATCGGCGACGCCCTTCTTGCCGCCGTCAGACTGGGAGGTACTGTTTTCGGACGGCTTGTCTGACTTGACTGATGTGTCTTTTTCGACGCTGTCGCCTTTCGATATGTTCTTCTGCTTGTCCGACTTGAAATCGGTTTCGTACCATCCGGATCCGCTCAACCTGAATCCGGGCGCCGATATTTTTTTTCTGAGCGCGCTTTGCTCGCAAGCCGGACAATCCTTCAAGGGCGCATCACTCATTTTCTGTAACGATTCGAACTCGTGCTCGCACTCGCTACATACATACTCGTAAATTGGCATGACTGTCTCCGATTAACTGTCTCGATCGCCGCCGAAGCTGTCGGCCGGCTCGATCAAAAAGGCTCGGGATTTTATAATAGTCCCGGCGAATTTCCAACATTCCAACCCGTCCTAAATAGGGATATCTGCCTGAAACACAATGCTTTAGTCGAAATAAGAAAGGTAATTGCCGGCGACGTCGAACACCAGCCAAACCCGCCCGTAGCGACCGCCGAATGGCGCGATCAGCACTTCGTCCTCGGATTTCCCGTTCTGCTGCAGCCACGCCCTGTAGTCATCCCGCTCGCCATAGTAGTCCAGACGATCGCCAAACAGTAGCTGGCGTTCCCTGAGCGCCTGTGCCAGCTTCGCCTTTGGACGATAAAGATCGAGCTGCGCATGCTCTAATACCCGTTCCTCGAGCTTGAATCGGTTGACCTCGGCAATACCCTCCTCGGTAGTCGGCATTTCCGCGAATATGATCGGGGGATGCTCGTCGCTGTACTGGCGCAGGTCTTCCAGCGACTTCAGCTTACCGCCGTATTGTTCCGGAATTGCCGAAAACACGAATTCATCGATCAATACAATGGCGACCGGGCGCTGGGTATAGGTCGCGTATACGCCATAGGACAGCGCGCTAATCTGGATCACGGCGATCGTAAGCAGGTCGAACAGGATTTCGCGTCGGCTCTTGCGCAGATCAAAGATCAGAAAAGTAATTAGCGGCCCAAGTACCAGATCCACTGCGGCGACCAGACGGATTCCCTGCCACCCGCCGTCGACTTCGAAATATGGCTGTGGGTACCAGTTGTAGTAAATCTGGTAAACCAGGTACACGAACACCGCAAGGCTCAGGCACAGGTGTACGGAGGTTGCTTTTAACTTGGTAATGAGTAATGGTCTGGTGAATTTCATTGACGATCCATTTCGTACAAATATCGGTTTATAGCGGCTCAGATGACATCAGATGCAATAAATTTCAAGATCGCAACCGCCTACAATCGGCTCAGGGTACACCGGCGGCAGGGCCTGTTCGAACTTTACAGCGACGATAACGTGTTGCAAAGCGTTGTCGACCTGCAGGCACCGCAGCAGCTCAAACTCAGAAACCTGGAGCAGCTGATGGCGGTGCTGCTGTTTATCCCCGCGCCCGGGAAAATTCTGCTGCTTGGCACCGCCGCCGGTTCGCTACTGCATTACCTGCGTTACTATTTGCCTGAATCCCGGATTACTGCCGTCGATATCGATGCCGACCTCGTCGAGAAACTGTTGCAAATGAAGGTGCTGCCGCCTGCCTCCGACGGACTCGACTATGTATTCGACGATGCCGCCCATTTCATCGCCCATAGCAATCAGACCTACGACCTGCTACTGGTCGATATTTTCACCGGCGCGCAGTCCCCGCGCTGGCTGCTCGATAAAAAAAGCACCGACAGACTGTATGCGCTACTCAGCGCCGACGGAGCGCTTGCCTATAATCTTTTGATCGACAGCGAGCACGACTTCAGGCTATTTTACCGGGACCTGCGCCTGGTGTTTAAGCGGCAAACGCTGTGCCTGCCGGTCAAGGATTTCGAAAACACCATCGCCTTTGGTATCCGCCATCCCGTGCCGAATCGGGATATGCAGTGGTATCTGCGGCACGCGGCCGAACAATCGGCGCGACTGGGGATCGATTTTCTACCCATTCTGTCGGTTATCTACGGCACCAACCCTACGGGCCAAGGGGTCATATAACCGGCTTGGACCAGGTTCCGGGTACTTGACCAGGCGGGCAGTGGCGGCGGGCACCGTCGCCCGCTCTCGCGGAGTTCATTCAAGAAATCGCCTTTCAGCCGTATTTGTTATCGGGACGAGGCCCGGGCAGCGTGAACAGGGCTACTGGTTCTTACCGCCGCCCCGGCACCTCGGTGAATCCGCGACCGCGCCCTGACGCGCATGCCACTCTTCCGGGGTCAGGGTATGCAGCGCCAGCGCGTGTATTTGTCGCAATTCCTGCTCGAGCGTCTTGTTGACCATGCGGTGGCGCTTGATCAGCATCTGGTCCCTGAAGTTATCGCTGACGATGGTGACCTTGAAATGGGATTCCGCGCCGGGCGCGACATTATGCATGTTGCTCTCGTCCTCGACCTGCAGGAATTCGGTCTCGAACCTGCTTGCGAGTTTCTGTTCGATTGCATTCTGAATTGACATCTCGTTAGACTTCCGTAGCTATTTCTCTTTGTGTTGAACATCTTTGATCGCGTCGGCAACATCTTCCATCTTTTGTAATCGATCTTCGAGTTCGACCGCCATCATCTTTTGCACCAGCATGCTGACGCGTGGACCCAGCTCCTCCCTGACCAGGTGTAACGGAACCGCCTTCCCTTCGAGGTGCTGGAACAGCAGCGACATGGGTTCGCCGGTATAGGGCAGCCGTCCCGCAAACATGCAATAAGCAATAATACCGAGCGCGTAGACATCGCTGCGATGGTCCGCATCGAAGCCCTTGGCGCGTTCTGGCGACAGGTAGGCCGGCGTGCCTATGATCGAGCCGGTCTTGGTCAGCGTGACGTCGCTGTTCGAAGACGCCGACGCGATACCGAAATCGACGATCTTGACCAGGCCGTTGTCGTTCATCAGGATGTTGCTCGGTTTAAGGTCACGGTGGATGACATCCTGGTTGTGCGCGGCGGCCATGCCGTTGGCGACCTGAAACAGGATGTCGAGGCCCTCCTCGATGTCGAAACGCTTTTTCTCCCGCAGGTACTCGTCGAGGCCGCGGCTCTCGAAATACTCCATCGATATTGCGCTGAGATTGTCCTTGAACAACATGTCGTGAATACGAATGACGTTGGGATGGCTAACCTTGCGTGAATACTTGACTTCGCGCAGAAATCGCTCGCGTGACGACTCCTCGGAAGTCAGCTCGGGGTGCATAAACTTCAATATTATCGACTCGCCGACCATTTCGTCGCGGGCCAGCATGACTCGACCCATGGCACCGCGGCCGATTTCCCGGTCGATACGGAATCGATCCATCCAGAGATCGCCCGACTTGAGTTCCTCGATGTTCTGGAACTGGGGGGCCGGGGCAGAGGCTGTGATTGTGGTCTGCGCCGAACCCTGGTCGACGTTCTGCGTGTCGAACTTGAGTAGCCGGGTATCGAAATAGGCTTCCTGGTCGACATTTAGCTGCGGCAGTTCAAACTGCTCGGTCAAACGGTTGACAACTTCGCCGGCGGTATCGCGCACCGTGGCCTGCAGTTGCGGGACCTTTTGCATTAGCTTGTCGCGGATAGTCCTGGCGTGACGCTTGGTGGCGAGTTTGCCAATGGTTTCCAGCGCCTCGCGCTGCACCAGTGCCTCGGGCATGCGCAGGCAGGCGAAAGCGATTTCGAGTCCCTTGCTAAATCCGAGTTCACCCACGGCTTTCAGTACGGCGGGAGTGGATTCTGCCCAGCGTTCGACGACTTTCTTCAGGATACCGATCGATTCGCGTTTACCCGATCTACCGATTGCCTGGATTGCGCTGTCGCGTACCTGCCAGTCGTCATGCAGCGCGTTGTCCCAGAGTTTTTTA
>JAOTTY010000273.1 GCA_029864185.1 Gammaproteobacteria bacterium | reverse complement strand
ATGGCCGATGGCCTGCGCATCCTGGGCATCGAGAACGAAGCACGGCACGATGGGATCGTAATCCATGGTGGCAGGCTCCGTGGTGGCGAAGTCGATGCGCGAGGCGACCATCGCATCGCGATGGCGTTCAGCGTCGCCGCACTTGCGGCCAGCGCCGAGATTCGCATCGATGACTGTACCAACGTCAACACCTCGTTCCCGGGATTCGTCGAGATCGCCCGCGGCGCCGGGTTGAGGATAAGCGTCGATGACGCATAACACATCTCCGTATGTCGTCGCCATCGATGGCCCGAGCGGCTCGGGCAAGGGATCGCTCGCGCTCAGGGTTGCGCGCGAACTCGGTTTTCATCTGCTCGACAGCGGCGCGATCTACCGCTTGCTCGCGCTGAAGTGCCTGCAGCAGGGTATCGACCTCGACGACGAAGACCAGGTCGCCTCCCAGATCGAGGATTTCAAAATTCGCTTCGAGGTTGGCGAGGAATTGTCGATTCCATATCTCGACGATGTCGACATGACCGCCGAATTACGTCGCGAGGCGACCGGCGACGCGGCTTCGCAAGTTGCCAGGCATCCGCGCGTGCGGGAACGCCTGCTGGGGCTGCAGCGGGATTTTTTCAGACCCCCGGGGCTGGTTGCCGACGGGCGCGATATGGGCACCGTGGTGTTCCCGGACGCCAAATTTAAGTTCTTTTTGCATGCCAGCGTCGAAATTCGCGCTCAAAGACGATATAAGCAGTTGATAAATATGGGGTTATCGGCTAATATCCCCAACCTTCAAGCCGATATAGCGGAACGAGACGAGCGTGATCAGAATCGCAGCGTCTCACCGCTCAGGCCGGCTGAAGACGCATTGGTCGTTGACTCGAGCCTGCTCGACCTGGCGCAGGTGACGAATCTGGTGCTGAGCCATATTCGGGAAAACACGGGTTAGACGACGAAATTCAAGGTCCCTGCAGACGCACTGTCTCCAGGGTTTTTTTAACTGAACCAGATGGTTAATTGCTTCAGGATTAGCTATCTAAAGTACTCTTTTAGGATCCTTCCATGTCTGAAAACTTTGCGGAAATGTTTGAGCAAAGCATTAACGAAATGAATATGCGCGTCGGTGAAATCATCACCGGCGAAGTTGTGGATATCAATCGCGACGTCGTCATCGTCAACGCGGGCCTCAAGTCAGAGGGCGTTATCCCGGTAGAACAGTTCTACGATGAAAACGGCGAACTCGATGTCAAGATAGGCGACACGGTCGAAGTCGCACTCGATTCTTTCGAGGACGGCTACGGCGAATCGCGCCTGTCGCGCGAAAAAGCCAAGCGCGCACGCGCCTGGACCCGCCTCGAGCAGGCCCAGCAGGCCGACGAGATCGTAACCGGTCGCTTCACCGGCAAGGTCAAGGGCGGCTTTACTGTCGATATTGGCGAAATTCGCGCCTTCCTGCCCGGTTCGCTGGTCGACGTACGCCCGGTGCGCGATACTGCTTACCTCGAAGAAAAGGAACTCGAATTCAAGATCATCAAGCTCGACCAGAAGCGCAATAATGTCGTGGTCTCGCGGCGTGCCGTGGTCGAGAAGGAATTCAGCGAGGAACGCGAAAAATTGCTGGAAACCCTGAAGGAGGGGGAGCGCGTACGCGGCATCGTCAAGAATCTTACCGACTATGGCGCCTTCCTCGATCTCGGCGGAATCGACGGACTGCTGCATATCACCGATATGGCCTGGAAACGCGTCAAGCATCCTTCCGAGGTGGTCGAAATCGGCCAGGAGATCGACGTGGTTGTGCTCAAGTTCGATCGTGAAAAGAACCGCGTTTCGCTGGGACTGAAGCAGATGGGCGATGATCCCTGGGAAAACATCATGCGCCGCTATCCCGAGGGTACGCGTCTGTTCGGTCACGTCAGCAATATCACCGATTACGGCTGTTTCGTCGAAATCGAGGACGGCGTCGAGGGCCTGGTTCACGTCTCCGAAATGGACTGGACCAACAAGAACGTCAATCCCAACAAGGTGGTTACCCTCGGCGACGAGGTCGAGGTCGTGATCCTCGAGATAGACGAGGAGCGCCGCCGGATTTCACTGGGCATGAAGCAATGCAAGCCCAATCCGTGGGAAGAATTCGGCACCACCAATAACAAGGGCGATATCATTTCAGGCAAAATCAAGTCGATCACCGACTTTGGAATCTTTATCGGTCTCGAAGGAAATATCGATGGCCTGATTCATCTTACCGATCTGTCCTGGAACAAGTCCGGCGAGGAAGCGGTGCGCGATTATCAGAAAGGCCAGGAAGTAGAGGCCATGGTGCTGTCGATCGATCCCGAGCGTGAGCGCATTTCGCTCGGTATCAAGCAAATCGAAAAAGATCCTTTCGCAAGCTTTATCGCCGACAATCCCAAGGGCAGTATCGTATCGGGCAGGGTAATCTCGGTTGACGCCAAGGCGGCAGTGGTCGATCTCGGTGACGGGATCGAGGGCTTGCTGCGGGCCTCGGAAATGGCCAAGGATCGAGTCGAAGATGCGCGTTCATTCCTGAACGAGGGTGATGAAATCGAAGCCAAGATCACCGGAATGGATCGCAAGGGTCGCAGCATTTACCTGTCGATCAAGGCCAAGGATAGCGACGAAGAGCAGGAAGCCCTGAAAGACTATGCGGCCAGCACTGATACCAAGGCGGCTACCACCAGCTTTGGCGAACTGCTCAAAGAAAAAATGGATTCCTGATCCACAATCGGGTGGCGGGCTTGAACCCGCCACCCAAACCGATTATTGGACCAAGAGATGAAAGACGCAGAATTTGTACCTTCGATGACCAAGTCGGACCTGATCGATAATTTATCCCGAAATCAGGGTCATCTGGCTTACAAGGATGTCGAGCTGGCGGTGAAGAGCCTGATCGAGATGATGAGTAGCGCGCTGTCGAATGGTGAGCGCATCGAAATCCGGGGATTCGGTAGCTTCAGTCTGCACTATCGGCCTCCGAGAACCGGCCGTAATCCCAAGTCGGGAGAAAAGGTAGACCTGCCGGGCAAGTATGTGCCCCATTTCAAACCGGGCAAGGAGTTGCGCGATCGAGCCAATAACCAGAAGTAGGTTGAATCACGGTATCCGGCATTAGCTGGCATCGAATATGGATATCTGGCTTTTCCTGCTGGTTCTGGTTGCGATCGCGATCGGCTGGTTGCTGGGTCGATGGCAACCCTTCAAGAAGAAAGCCGCTGACCGTCAGGCCGACCAATTTTCGGTGCGTTACGCCAAGGGCCTCAATTACCTGCTGGCAAATGATTCGGATAACGCGATCAGAATATTCACCGACCTGATCGAGGTTAACAAGGATACGATAGAGATCCATATCGCTCTTGGTAATCTTTTCCGTTCGAAAGGCGAGGTAGATCGAGCCATCAAGGTTCACCAGAACTTGCTGGCGCGACCGAACCTCACGCGAAAGCAGCGTCACATGGCCATCGCCGAACTGGCCAGCGACTACCTCAAGGCCGGCCTGCTAGATCGCGCCGAAAAACTTTACCGCGAAATGATCCAACTCGACGACGACGGGCGTCATGCCTACCGGCGCCTGCTAGATCTTTATATCGCAGAGAAATCCTGGGGCGAGGCCGTCGAATGCGCGCAGGCGCTTTACGAGATGGCGGAACCCGAGTCATCGGTGATGTACAGCCAGTGCCTCTGCGAAATCGCTGGCGAAGCGATCGCAAGCGGTAACAACCGGCTGGCGCGCAAGAGCCTGGACCGGGCGCTCGAAATCGACTCGGGATGCGTACGCGCGGCGTTGCTGCTGATCCAGTTAAATATAAAAACCGAAAATATCCAGGGGGCGATGCGTCTGTTTCAACGCCTGACGCGCGAGCATCCCGAGTACATGGGGCTTTACATAGAGCCGGCGCGCCAGCTGTTCCTGAGTAAAGACATCCGAGCTTACCAGGAATTTCTGCAGAGCCAGTACCGGCAGCACCCGTCGACGCGGCTCGCCCTGGCATTACTCGAGCATTACGCGCGCAACAATGAAATCGAAAAAGCGCGCGAGTTCCTGTCGGACATCTTGCACGAATCTCCGTCCTTCGAAGCCTTCGAGTTCGCGCTGCGGTTTCTGAAATCGAACCCCGATTCGATGAGTGAAACCTGGGAAACCCTGACCACTTTTCTCAAATCCCTGCAGAGCAAGAAGATCGAGTATATCTGCTCACGCTGTGGCTACGAGAGTCATGCCATTCAATGGCTTTGCCCGAGCTGCCGTAACTGGGACTCGATGAAACCGGCGCGGATATGAACGATCCCAGGATTATCGTCGCGTTGGACTTTTCCGACCCGCGGCAGGCGCTGAAGTTTGCAGGCAAGACCACGCCCGCGCTTTGCCGTCTCAAGGTTGGCAAGGAACTGTTTACCAGCGCCGGGCCGGTGCTGGTCGAGGAACTGGTTGCTAGCGGCTACGACGTGTTTCTCGACCTGAAGTTTCACGATATCCCCAACACGGTCAACCGAGCGGCGAGCGCGGCGGCGAATCTCGGCGTATGGATGCTGAATGTTCACGCCATGGGCGGTCCGGCGATGATGCAGGCGGCTCGCGAAGGCATCGAAGTCGCTGCCGCGCGCCCTTTCCTGATTGCGGTTACCGTGCTAACTAGTATGTCAGACCAGGAACTGCACGAGCTTGGCGTGGCAAAACCCCTGCCTCAGTTCGTCGATCAGCTTGCCCACAGCGCGATCGCTTGCGGGCTAGATGGCGTTGTCTGCTCGGCACGGGAAGCGCCGTCGCTACGCGCGAGCCTGGGGGATTCGGCGCTGCTGGTAACCCCTGGAATCCGCCCCGAATGGGCATCTGCGAACGATCAGCAGCGCGTCGTAACGCCGCAACAGGCACTCGCCGACGGCGCCAGCTACCTCGTTATCGGTCGTCCCATCACCGGGCACCGGGACCCGGCCGCGGCGCTGCAGTCGATCATAGAATCGATTTCCTGAACGTTACCGACTTGCACGGATGACAGTACTGAACCGAACCGTTAAACTACCGCGATACTCGATAATTCCAATAATCAATCAATGGATCCCAACTTCCTAGACTTTGAGCAACCGATTGCCGAACTGCAGGCCAAGATTTCGGAGCTGCGTTTTGTCACTGATGATTCCGACATTAACATCAGTCACGAAATCCAGACACTCGAACGCAAAGCCCAATCGCTTACGACGTCGATCTTCAGCAAGCTCTCCGCCTGGCAGATTTCGCAGCTGTCCCGACATCCCAATCGACCCTATTCGATAGATTACATCGAGCGGATATTCACCGATTTCGAATACCTTCACGGAGATCGCGCCTTTGCCGACGATCAACCTGTGGTTGGCGGAATCGGCCGTCTCGACGGCAAACCGGTGATGGTTATCGGCCAGCAAAAAGGCCGGGACACGCGCGAAAAGATCAGGCGTAACTTCGGCATGCCGCGACCCGAGGGTTATCGCAAGGCCATGCGCCTGATGAAGCTCGCGGAAAAA
>JAOTTY010000272.1 GCA_029864185.1 Gammaproteobacteria bacterium | reverse complement strand
TCAGGCAGCGCGGCCGATTTCGCGCTTCCGACACGTCCAGAACCAGCAGTCGAATGTGGCGATCGACCTGGGTCGCGGCGAGACCTATCCCGGGCGCCTCGTACATGGTTTCGAACATATCGCTGACCAGTTTTTTCAGTTCGTCATCGAATTCGGTCACCGGTTTGGCGACGGTTCTGAGACGCGGATCGGGGAAATGTAAAATATTTAATAAAGCCATGGTTAAAAACTTCAAGAAAATTTATAACTAGTTGTCCCAAGCTTATGATTATATTAGTATCTTTGCCACATAAAAACTTGTAGTCGGTTTTTTTTGAGCTACACTCCAACAATTAAGCCGGATTTTCAGGGGTTTCCTCATGCCTAACGATAATAATAGACAGCTGACAAAGGGATTGATTCTGCTCTCGGGTATGTTGCTGTTAGCCGCCTGTGCCGAACCACCCCCGCCTTACGCGGTGATTCACGAACCCGAACCGGCGCCGGAAATAATTACGGTCGAGGCCCAAATTCCGGAAGCCCGGCCGCTGCCGGAAGAGACCATCGTTTACGAACCCGAATTCCCTGAAACCTACATTGTACAAGAAGGCGATACGCTATGGGACATCTCGACGGTGTTTCTGCGCGACCCGTGGTACTGGCCGGAAATCTGGTTCAAGAATCCTCAGGTCGAAAATCCACACCTTATCTATCCCGGTGACACGCTTGCCATCGTCTACGTCGGCGGCGAGCGCAGGGTTCAGATTCTAAGCCGCGGCGCCGATGGTTCCGTGCTGTCACAGACTACAGATGGGCTCAAAATCGTCAAGGTCAACCCCCGCGTGCGATCGCGCGCGATCGACGCCAGCATTCCATCGATTCCGATCGACTCGATTCGTCACCTGCTGCAGCGTCCGATCGTGGTCGACGACGATACGCTGCAAAATTCGGCCTACGTGCTTTCCAGTCTCGATAACCACTTGATAAATAGTATCAACGACAAGCTTTACGTGCGTAAACTCGACACTTCCAGCGGCAGCGGTCGCTACCAGATTTATCGCCCCAGCCGGCCCATATACGACCCGATCACCAACGAGTTGCTAGGCTACGAGGCGCTGTATGTTGGCGAATCGAAACTGCTGCTGCGCGGCGACCCCGCCTCGGTCAGAGTCACCAACTCGGAACGCGAAATCCTGCGCGACGATCGCGTCATGCCGATGGACAATACCAATTTCGAGCGTGACTTCTTCCCCAAACCACCCAGCACCGAGGTGAACGGCTCTATCGTCGCGCTGCTGGACGCCATTTCGCAAACCGGCCTGTACCAGACTATCGCCATCAATCTCGGTCAGCGTGACGGCATCGAATCCGGCAACCTGCTGAGGATTGTTCGCACCGGCGCAATCATTCCCGACAAGGCCGAGATCGATCCGGATTTTCGCGTCAAGCTTCCCGACGAGCAGATCGGCATGGCGATGGTGGTTCGGTCGTTCGAAAAAATGAGTTTCGCGCTAATCATGGAAGCCAACGTTCCTATCACCATCAACGATTACGTCGAATCGCCCTAACGCTTTTCGCATTCGCCCCCTGGCACCAGGCACCGGCCTGGTGCTATAGTACCCGGGTCTGCAAATGGAACTGGAGACCCCATGCAAAAGGATTTGCTGCCCGATTTCCTGCATCTCTACCACGGTCTCGGCCCGCATCGGACACAGCTAGCGCGCCTGCTCGAGCATTTCGATAACGACCCGGCATGCGCGCGGCGCTGCGCTTCCGCCGAGCTCGGAACCATCGGTCTGAAACAGAACGCGATTTTCCGCATAAAGGCCGGCTGTGAGCAGCAGGTCGCGCGGGACCTGGCCTGGGCGGAGGGCGGCAATAATCACCTGATCTGCTTCGACGATAGTGCCTACCCTGCGTTGCTGCGCCAGATCGGCGATTACCCGATGCTGCTCTATGCCCGCGGTAATCCGGCGCTGTTACAGGATCCGCATATCGCGATTGTCGGTAGCCGACTGTGCACCCCGGGGGGAGCGCAGACCGCATTCGATTTCGCCGCGGAGTTAGCCGGCGCCGGCCTGGCAATCGCCAGCGGCCTGGCTCTCGGCATCGACGCCGAGGCCCACCGCGGCGCATTACACGCCGGCGGACGCACGCTGGCGGTACTCGGAACCGGCCTTGACCTGACGTATCCCACGCGTAATCACCGGCTGGCCGAGGAAATAGCAGAGCGCGGCCTGCTGATAACGGAGTTCGCGCTTGGCACTCCCGCGCGGCGTCACAATTTTCCACAGCGCAACCGCATAATCAGCGGTATCGCGATGGCGACGCTGGTAGTGGAAGCGGCCCGTCGCAGCGGCTCGTTGATTACCGCGCGCCTCGCCGCGGAACAGGGTCGAGAAGTGTTTGCGGTGCCGGGCTCCATACACAATCCGCTGGCACGCGGCTGTCACCACCTGATTCGCGACGGCGCAACGCTGGTGGAAAAGCCGGCGGACGTTACCCGCGAGCTGGCTAACCTGTTGGGCTATGTTGCCGCGGCCAGGATCCGCCCGCAGGAAAAGATCGAATGCGACCTCGATCGGGAGCATCGGGATCTGCTCGAGACGATCGGTTACGATCCGGTTGATTGCGACATACTTGTGCAACGCAGCGGCTTGACCATCGACAAGCTTTCATCCATGCTACTGTTACTTGAGTTCAACGATTTAATTCGACCGGTACCTGGCGGCTGCTTCGTCAGGATTTAATTGAGGTGTTCATGAAAGAAGGCGTTATAGACGTGCTGATGTATATTTTTTCGAGCTACGCGGATCAGGACGAAAACCTCCCGGAAGACCGCGACGGCATCGACGCCGACCTGCGTGCCGCCGGTTTCGAGCGGCTGGAAATAGACAAGGCCTTCGAATGGCTCGACGGCCTCGCCGACGTGGAAGACGCGTCGAGCACCGATCAGTCCGATATTGCGGTGCGCGTACTGGCGCCGGAAGAACGCGCCAGGCTCGCCTACAACGCGCAGGGTTTCCTTATGTTTCTCGAGCAATCCGGCGTACTCACGCCGCGTCTGCGCGAAATGGTCATCAATCGCGTTATGGCGCTCGAGTCCGATTCCGAGGTCGACATCGAGGAACTGAAGTGGATCGTTATGATGGTCCTTTTCAACAGCTCCGAAGAGCAGGACGAAAACGCGCTGATGCACTACGAAGATATCGTATTTGCCGATCAACCCGCCGTTTTTCACTAAACCAACGGAATTCGTTAATCATCGCTGCTAACCCGTTACGATAAATGCCAAGCCACCTCGTCATCGTAGAATCTCCGGCTAAGGCGCGAACCATCGAGAAATACCTGGGCAAGGACTTCAAGGTGCTGGCGTCCTACGGGCACGTCCGCGATCTCGTCGCCAAGGAAGGCGCTGTCGAAACCGACAATAACTTCAAGATGAATTACACGCCGGTCGAGCGCAATCAAAAGCACATCGCCAGTATAAAGAAAGAACTCAAGAAAGCGGATTCGATATACCTGGCAACCGACCCTGATCGAGAGGGCGAAGCCATCTCCTGGCACCTGTACGAACTGCTGCGCGAAAGAGACCTGATGAAGAACAAGAAGGCCTATCGCGTGGCTTTCTACGAAATCACCAGGCAGGCGGTTTCCGAGGCCATTGCCAATCCACGCGAAATCACGATGGACCTCGTCAACGCGCAACAGGCGCGGCGCGCGCTCGATTATCTGGTCGGGTTCAACCTGTCGCCGCTGCTGTGGCGCAAGATAAGGCGCGGGCTGTCCGCCGGCAGGGTGCAGAGCCCGGCGCTACGCATGATCGTCGAGCGCGAACTCGAAATAGAGGCCTTCAACCCGCAGGAATACTGGAGCATCGAATCGGACAACGTGTTCGAGGATCAACCGTTCAGCGCGAAACTGAATCAACTTGCCGGCGAAAAGGTCAAGCAGTTCACGATCACCAACGCCGAGCAGGCCCAGGCCGCGCACCGCCGCCTGAGCGATGCCGCGCAGGGCAAACTGCGCGTCGCCAGGGTCGAAAAGAAGCAGCGCAAGCGCAACCCGGCACCACCCTTTACGACGTCGACGCTGCAACAGGAAGCCTCGCGCAAGCTCGGGTTCGGCGCGCAACGCACCATGCGTACCGCGCAGAGGCTCTACGAAGGTATCGACATCGGCGCCGGCCAGGTAGGGTTGATCAGCTACATGCGTACCGATTCGGTAACGCTGTCGAACGATGCCATCAGCGAGATCCGGGAATTCATCGCGGACAAGTTCGGCAAGAACAACCTGCCGGAAACGCCGCGCGAGTACAAAACCAAGTCCAAGAATGCGCAGGAAGCGCACGAGGCGATTCGTCCGACCAGCGCCCACAACGAGCCTTTCAAGATCAAGCAACACCTCGGCGATGACGAGTTTCGCCTCTACAGCCTGATCTGGAAGCGCACCATGGCCTGCCAGATGATCCACGCGACGCTGGATACCGTCTCGATAGACCTTGCCTGCGGCAGCGATAATAGCTTCCGGGCCAACGGTTCGACGATCCGCGATCCGGGCTTCATGAGGGTTTACATCGAGGACAAGGACGAGCCGAAGAAGGACGATAGCAAGGAAAACCTGTTACCGCCGATGCAGGAAGGCGATATCGTCGACATCAATGAAATCAGGCTCGAGCAGCATTTCACCGAGCCGCCGCCCCGCTACAGCGAAGCCTCGCTGGTCAAGGCGCTGGAGGAGTACGGCATCGGCAGGCCTTCCACCTATGCCTCGATCATCACCACGCTGCTGGACCGCGAGTACGTCGAACTGGAGAACAAGCGCTTTCACCCCACCGATGTCGGCCGCGTCGTGGCGCGCTTCCTGACCCAGCATTTCAAGCAGTATGTCGATTACGATTTCACCGCCCAACTCGAGGATTCGCTCGATGCGATTTCGCGTGGCGAGAAAGACTGGCTGCCGCTGATGGAGGATTTCTGGTCTACCTTCAAGACCCAGGTAGACGACAAGATGGAGAACGTCAGCCGCGACGAGGCGATCCAGTCCCGCCACCTTGGCGAGGATAAGAAAACCGGCAAGCCGATTTCGGTGCGCATGGGACGCTACGGGCCATTCGTACAGATCGGCACCCGTGAAGACGAGGAAAAACCGCGTTTCGCAGGATTGCGGCCGGGCCAGAAAATGGATTCGATTACGCTCGAAGAAGCGCTGGAGTTATTCAAGCTGCCGCGAGAACTCGGCGTTTCGCCCGAGGGCGAGGAGATTTCCGCCAACATCGGACGCTTCGGTCCCTACATCAAGTACGATAGCAAGTTCGTATCGCTCAAGGTCAAGGAAGGCGACGATCCCTACACGATAACCCTCGAGCGCGCGCTGGAACTGGTAGCGGAGAAAAAGGAGTTCGATGCCAACCGCGAGATAAAGATGTTCGAAGGCACCGATATCAAGATACTGCGCGGCCGCTACGGGCCCTATATCACCGACGGCATCAAGAATGCGCGCATACCGAAAGACATCGAAGATCCGGCCATCCTCGACCTCGCCACCTGCGAAGA
>JAOTTY010000271.1 GCA_029864185.1 Gammaproteobacteria bacterium | reverse complement strand
GCCTTCTGGATCGACCCGTCGCAGCGCGATCACGCGCAAACCCTGGGCTATACCGTGGTGGATGCGTCCACCGTCATCGCGACCCACCTGAGCCAGTTGCTGCAGGATAACGCGCATGAACTGATCGGGCACGAGGAAGTCCAGGAATTGCTGGAGGTGCTGAAACGCAGTTCGCCGAAGCTGGTCGAGGGTCTGACGCCAAAGCCGCTGGAGCTCTCCATTATCGTCAAGGTCCTGCAAAACCTGCTGCAGGAGCAGGTTGCCATCCGCGACCTGCGCACGATTGCCGAAACTTTGGCAGAACACGGCGGCAAGAGTCAAGATGCCGGCGTTCTCAGCGCCCAGGTAAGGATCAGCCTGGGACGCCAGATCGTGCAAAATATCTTCGGAATGGCTTCGGAGCTCACTGTTATGACCCTGCATCCGTCTTTGGAACAGATTTTGCTTCAGTCTGTGCAAGGGCAGGACGGCAACGTCATGGCATTCGAACCCGGGATGGCGCAAATGATACACAGCTCGTTGAAACAGGCATCCGAGAATCAGCAGGCACGCGGCGAACCGGCCGTGCTGCTGGTGTCGCAAAGCCTCAGGACTTTCCTGGCGCGCATGGTGCGCCACGCGATTCCCGGATTGCAGGTTTTGAGTTATGACGAAGTCCCAGATGACAAGCAACTGAGAGTGGTCGCCAATATCGGCGCACCCGAAGCCCAGAGCGAAGTGAGGATCGGAAATGAGAATTAAGCGAACCTTTGCGCCCACCATGCGCGATGCGCTGCTGCTGGTCAAGCAGGAGCAGGGCGCCGACGCGGTCATCCTCGGTAACAAGAAAGTTCCGGGAGGGGTCGAAATCCTCTCCGCCATCGATTACGACGAAGCGGTGATCTCGAGCATGGCCAGCAGCGCGCCCGCACCCCGGCCCGCGTTGCACCCGCTCGAGTCGAGCGACGTCGCCACGGACGCCTGGATGGGTTCGATACTGAACGACGGGCGCAAGGAACCGACCCTCGGACCGGTGGTCGGCGGTGACGCCGGCGCGCAGGCGTCGGCAGCAGCGGCCGGCGATTACCAGCCGCGACCAACGGCCAGCAAGCCGGTCGTTCGGCAAGCGGCTGCGCCGCAAACGGTGACGCCGAAAACGGCTGCGCCAGAAGCGGCTACGCCAAAGGCGGTGGCGCCGCAAACGGTGGCGCAAAAACCGGCCGCCGAAACGCAGCGCCAGCCTGCGGCCCGGACGGCATCCGAGAAGCCGGCCATCGATGCGGTCAAGATCGAGCTGCAGAACCTGCGTGACCTGATGGAGAGCCAGCTTTCGGTGCTGCAATGGGATCGCTTCAGCCAGAAGCACCCGGTGCGCACCGTGCTGCTGAACCTGATGTCCGAGATGGGTCTCGGTGCGGACGTCTGCGAGACCGTATTGTCCCACCTGGACAAACTCAACGATGATCCGCACAAGGTCTGGCAACAGGCGCTCGGAATTCTCGCGCATTGCATCCCGATCAATCGCCGCGATCTGCTGGCCGAGGGCGGCCGCATCGCGCTGGTCGGTTCTACCGGGGTCGGGAAAACCACTACCATCGCCAAGATCGCCGCACGCTTTGCGCATCTGCACGGCAAGCGTTCGGTCGCGATGATCAGCACCGACCAGTTCAGAATCGGCGCCCAGGAGCAATTGCAGCATTTCGCGCGGCTGCTCGAAGTGCCGATGCTGACCGCGAGCAACAGCGAGGAGCTCTGCGATCGTCTCGACATGTTGGCCGACAAGAAACTGGTGCTGATCGACACCGCCGGCATGAGCCAGCGCGACCTGCGCCTCAGCGAGCAGTTTCATCGCCTGCAGGCGGGCGCTCCGCAGATCAAGCCCTACCTCGTGCTGTCGGCGAACACGCAGCTCGCGGCGCTAAATCAGACAATACTGAATTTCGGCAAGGTGAAGCTGGCGGGCGCCATCGTCACCAAACTGGACGAGGCCGCCAGCCTCGGTGGAATCATTACCGCGTCGATCCGGCACCAGCTGGTGATGGCCTACTGCGGTACCGGCCAGAAGGTGCCGGAAGACCTCGAGCCGGCCAAGAGCCATCGCCTGATCAGCAAGGCGGTGGCGCTGATGCAGCGTTACGGCGAGCATTTCGACCAGGAGGCGCTGGCGCTACGCTACAACCATATCATTAACAAGAACCAGGCATAGGTATACAGGAATGGATCAGGCGCAAGGCATAAGACAGATGAAATCGCAACAACCGGTACGGGTGATTGCGGTCACCAGCGGCAAGGGTGGCGTCGGTAAAAGCAATGTAACCGTGAACCTGGCGGTGACGCTGGCGCAGGGCGGCGAAAGCGTTATGGTGATGGACGCCGACATGGGCCTGGCGAACATCGACGTGCTGCTGGGCCTGAGCCCTGGGCTCAACATGTCGCATGTCGTCAACGGCGAATGCTCGCTCGAGGAGACGATCATCGAGGGCCCGGCCGGCATCAAGATCGTGCCGGCATCCTCCGGGGTTGCTTCGATGTCGGACCTGACGCCGGCGCAGAACGCTGGCGTTATCCGCTCCTTCTCGGAACTGACCCTGCCGGTCGACACGCTGTTGATCGATACCGCTGCCGGTATATCCGATAGCGTCGTGAGTTACATCAGGGCTGCACGCGAGGTCATTGTCGTGGTTTGCGACGAACCCGCTTCGATTACCGACGCCTACGCCATGGTCAAGGTGATGAACCGTGATTACGGAGTCGAGCGGTTTCACGTACTCGCCAACCAGGCACAAAGCGTACAACAGGGACGCGAACTTTTTAACAAGCTCGCCAGGGTGTCACAGAAATTTCTCGACGTGACCCTCGATTACCTGGGCAGCGTGCCCTATGACGATTGCCTGAAGAAGGCGGTGCAGAAGCAGAAATCGGTGGTCGAGGCCTTTCCGCGCAGTCCGTCGGCGCTGGCGTTCAAGCAGCTGGCGAAGAAAACCCTGCAGTGGCCCACCCCGACCAGCATGGAGGGGCATCTCGAATTCTTTATCGAACGACTCGTCAGTTACAGCGCACAGGAAGAGCGCCTGTGAACGGGCACGCGATGTATGCCGAGGTCGAAAATCTGGGAGAAAACGACCAGATTGTTCGACATGCCTCGCTGGTCAAAAGAATTGCCTATCACCTGCTCAATAGATTGCCGCCAACGGTGCAGATCGATGACCTGATCCAGGCCGGCATGGTTGGCTTGCTCGAGGCGGCCAGTAATTTCGATCCCGAAATGGGTGCCAGTTTCGAAACCTTCGCAGGCATCCGCATCCGCGGCTCGATGATCGACGAAATACGCCGCTCCGACTGGACGCCGCGCTCGGTACACCGCAAGTTCCGCTCCGTCAGCGAGGCGATTCGCCGGATAGAAAATGAAACCGGTGAAGACGCCCGTGATGTCGACGTCGCAGCCGCTCTCGGAATCAGTATCAGCGAGTACCACCAGATCCTGATCGATTCTTCCTCGTCACGAATTTACAGCATCGACACACTCGAGGAAAACGCACAAGATTCGTCGATGCCGAGCGCAGCCGGGCGAACCCCCGAAGAAGCGTTAAGCGACGATGAGTACCAGCGCCAGCTGGCGGAAAGTATTCGACAGCTGCCCGATAAAGAGCAACTGGTGATGTCGTTATATTACGACGACGAGCTTAATTTTCGAGAAATCGGGGAGATTCTCGAAGTCACCGAGTCGCGCATCTGCCAGCTGCATGGCCAGGCGCTGCTGCGCATCAAGTCGCGCATGTCCGAGTGGAACGCGGGCGGCTAGATCGGGCCGTGCGACGGCCGCGATCAATTTTCCAGGCAGCGCACCGTAGCCCGGCCGGATCGGCCAAACCATCACCAGGGCTATCCCTTCGAAACAAACCCGTGCCGGGGAACCGTCGTCGCCGCCACTGCGTAATCTTTCCGTATATTCCCGGCGTTCTGCACCCTCGATCGACATCAACCCGGCAACCCGGATCAGGGGCGGTATTTAATCCTCATATAGATTATTAACTTTTTGCGCATCCGGTCGATATCAAAATATATCAGTAGCGGTAGAGTCCCATGACAGAGCAGCTTGCAGCTGGCGCAGAGGGCCAGATTCAATACACCGCTTACCGCGCGAACGCGGAAGTGGCTGGCAAAAACCCGAAGCGGTCTTGCGCGTTCGCAGGTAAAGCCGACAGCGTCGGGCCGCCGGCTGCAGCGCGTGGCGAAGACCGACGGCAGCCGATTGCGGGCCTGCCCAGGATTGGCACGGGGGTCTAGCGATGGCCGATGAGCCCCTGATCAAGTCGGTTAACCAGGCTCCGCGGGTGCAAGACGCGCTGAAGAAATCCGATCCTGCCAGAAAACAAAAACCAGAGCAGCGTAAAAAAGACCGCCGCAAAAAGGATTCCAGGCGCATCATCGACACCTACGCGTGAAACGCGGCACCGGCACGCAGTTCCCTCTAAAACACGGGCCTTCGGGCAGGTAGCGTTGCGCTGGTTACCGGCCGGATTTGTCCGGGTCGTCGACGCGACGGCTCGATACCGAAAAGGAATTGTTGAGCACTCGTACTTCCCGCTGCGGGAAGGGAATTTCGAAGCCGTGCTCCTGGATTGCCTCGAGTATCATTAGCAACAGGTCGCCCCCCACCCGATTCTTGCCGTCGTCGATTCCGATCATCCAGAATTCGACGAACATGTTGATCCCCGAATCGCCGAAACTGTCGATTTCGCAGTCCGGTCGCTCCTCGATCGGGACGTCCTCGCCGCTGATAACCTGTGGGTGGCTGGCGACGACTTCCTTGATGATGTCGACCAGCTTCCTGACATCGGTACTGTAGGCGACCGAGAAATCGACGCGGTAACGCTGGCGTTTGTCCTTGTGGGTCCAGTTGATGAAGGTTTCGACGATGAACTTTTCGTTCGGCACCATGATGTCACGTCCATCGTAGGTTTCCAGCGTCGTCGAACGCATGTTCATTTCGCGCACGACGCCGGCCTTGTCATCCTCGAATTCGACGTAGTCCCCGATCGACAACGATCGATCGAGCAGGATGATGATGCCGGAGATAAAATTCGACGCGATCGCCTGCAGACCGAAGCCGAGGCCGACGCCGATGGCGCCACCGAATACCGCGAGCGCGGTCAGGTTGATACCCATGACCTGCAGCAACAGCAGGAAGATGACGAAGAAAACCGTCACCTCGAGCAGTTTCGCCGCGACCTCGCGCGTGCGTATGTCGAGATTGGCCTGCCGGTTGATGATTTCGCGCCCGGTCCGGTTTGAAACCCGCCCGACCCAGAAAAGCATCGAGCCGAAGATTGCGACGCGGGCGACGCCGTAGGCGGAAATCTCGATGTTGCCGATCGAAACCGATATCGATTCGAGGATTTCGATCAGGCCGCCGAGAATCCCGACCAGGTGCAGAAATAGCAACGGTATGCCGAGGTAGCGAAAAATCCCGGCGATCATCGGGCTGGTTATGAAGTCGTTGATAATCGAATTGAACAGCAGCAGGATCGCGATGGTCAGCGCGGTTTGCACGAGCCAGCCCTGG
>JAOTTY010000270.1 GCA_029864185.1 Gammaproteobacteria bacterium | reverse complement strand
CGCGAATGCGCCGATTATCCGCGAAGACCTAGTCGGTAAAGACGAGGCTGGACAGGGCAAACGCACCCATAACAATCACATTTTTACCTGGGATGTGGGCGACAAGGACGCCACCGATCGTGCCTTTGAAAAGGCCGAAGTCACCGTGCGTGAAGAAATTCTGAATCCGCGCGTACACCCGAGCCCGATGGAAACCTGCGGCTGCGTCGCCTCTTTCGACAAGGTCAACGGATCGCTGACGGTTCACATCACCTCGCAGGCGCCGCATATCGTGCGTACCGTGGTAACGCTGCTGTCGGGCATCCCCGAGAGCAAGGTGCGCATCATCTCACCCGACATCGGCGGCGGCTTTGGCAACAAGGTCGGCGTCTACCCGGGTTACGTGTGCGCAATCGTGTCTTCGATCGTGCTGGGCCGTCCGGTCAAGTGGATCGAAAGCCGCATCGATAATTTATCGTCCACCGCGTTTGCGCGCGATTACCATGGCGTGGGTGAGCTGGCCGCGGACAAGGACGGTCGCATCACGGCATTGCGCTTCCATGCACTGGCCGATCATGGCGCCTTCAACGCGCACGCCCAGCCGACCAAGTGGCCGGCGGGTTTGTTCAGTATCTGTACCGGCTCCTACGATATACCGGTCGCTTATGCGCGCGTCGACGGGGTGTACACCAACAAGGCACCCGGGGGCGTGGCCTATCGCTGCTCGTTTCGCGTGACCGAAGCGGTCTACCTGATCGAGCGCATGATCGATGTGCTCGCGCAAAAGCTCGATATCGACAAGGCAGAAATTCGCCGTCGTAACTTCATCAGGGCGGATCAGTTTCCCTACCAGTCAGCACTCGGCTGGGAATACGACAGCGGCAATTACGCACCCGCGCTGGAAAAAGTGCTCGAAGCCTGCGATTACGAAGGCCTACGCAAGGAGCAGGCCGAAAAACGCGCCAGGGGCGAATTGATGGGCATCGGTCTGTGCACCTTCACCGAAATCGTCGGCGCCGGCCCGAGCAAGGCCTGTGACGTTCTCGGCGTCGGCATGTTCGACAGCTGCGAGATCCGGGTCCACCCAACCGGCAGCGCAATTGCGCGCATGGGTACGATTACCCAGGGCCAGGGTCATGAGACCACGTACGCGCAGATCATCGCCACCGAACTGGGATTGTCTTCGGACGATATCCAGATCGAAGAAGGCGATACCGATACCGCGCCTTATGGCCTGGGCACCTATGGCTCGAGAAGCACCCCGGTGGGTGGAGCGGCAACTGCAATGGCGGCACGTACGATTCGCGCCAAAGCGCAAAAAATTGCCGCCCATTTGCTCGAAGTCAGTCCCGAAGACGTCGAATGGGACGTCGATCGCTTCCACGTCAAGGGTAACCCTGATGCGGCCAAGACCATGAAGGAAGTAGCCTGGGCAGCATACAACAATGTACCGGAAGGCATGGAGATGGGTCTGGAGTCGGTTAACTATTACGATCCACCCAATTTTACCTACCCCTTCGGCATTTACCTGTGCGTGGTCGATATCGATCGTCACACCGGCGAAACCAGCGTCCGCCGCTTCTACGCGCTCGACGATTGCGGCACACGGATCAATCCGATGATCATCGACGGGCAGATTCACGGTGGCCTGAACGAGGCATTCGCGGTCGCGATGGGCCAGCTGATCAGCTTCGACGAGGACGGCAACCTGCAGGGCAACACCTTGATGGATTATTTTATCCCGACCTTCGTCGAAACCCCGCACTGGGAAACAGACTATACGGTAACCCCGTCGCCGCATCACCCGCTCGGCGCCAAGGGCGTGGCCGAATCGCCCCATGTTGGCGGCATCCCCTGTTTCAGCAACGCGGTTGTCGATGCATTTGCGCACAAGGGTGTAACCCACATCGACATGCCCCACACCGCTTTCAATGTGTGGAAAACCATTCATGAACTCGGTCTGGACAGCTAATCTCGACCCCGATGGCGGCAGTCTGAAGCTGCCGCCATCTTCACCTTTCAAATCTGGCAGTAATTATGCAAGTCACAATTAACAAGGTTTTCCCGCTCGATGGCTCGGTTAGCGATGCCTGGAGCCTGCTTGAAAACATAGAGCAGGTCGCGAGCTGCATGCCGGGTGCAGAAATCACCGAAGCGGTCGATGAAAATAATTTCAAGGGAACGGTCAAGGTCAAGATAGGCCCGATGCATGTCGCCTTCAAAGGCGACATCGCGGTCCAGGAAATTAATCCGAGCGAGCATCAGATCCACCTGATCGCCAAGGGTCAGGACAGCAAGGGGACTTCCAGCGCGAGCATGGATTTAACCGCCAGCGTGCGCAGCGGCGAATCCGGCGCGAGCGAACTCACCGGCGATGCGGACGTGACCGTCGACGGCAAACTGGCGAATTTTGGTGGCCGCATGATGACTCAGGTCGCCGACCAGATTCTCGGTCAGTTCGCCGAAAACTTCAGCAGCAAGCTGGGGGCGAGCGCGGGCAGCGAAGACTCGGCACAAACAGAATCCGGACCGGTGCCACAGGTGCAGGAGATCAACGGCCTCAAGTTTGCATGGCAAGCGCTGATCGGTTTCATAAAAAGCTTTTTCAAGAGCAAGACCTGAGCTTACCGATGAAGGCAGCCCTGGACAAAATGAGACAACGCGTCACGGACGCGGGGTATATTGCCGACCAGGCATTGCTCACCAGCCTGTGGTTGATGAGCGAGTTGAATCGCCCGTTATTGCTCGAAGGCAACGCGGGCGTCGGCAAAACCGAGGTAGGAAAGATCCTTGCCGACGTTTTTGACAGGAGCCTGATACGCTTGCAGTGTTACGAGGGGCTCGACGTCAATACGGCGGTTTACGAATGGAACTATCAACGACAATTGCTGGCGATCCGCCGCCAGGAAATTTTGCACGAGGAAGGCCTTAGCGAGGCGCAGCTATTCAGCGAGACTTACCTGATGAAGCGCCCGCTGTTACAGTCGATCAGCGAAGAGCAACCAACGGTTCTGTTGATCGACGAAATAGATCGTGCAGACGAAGAATTCGAGGCCTACCTGCTCGAGGTATTATCCGATTTTCAGATCAGTATTCCCGAGCTCGGCACAATCAAGGCCAGCAGCATACCGCTGGTTATTCTGACCTCTAACGGCACCCGTGAACTTAGCGACGCGCTGCGCCGCCGTTGCCTTTACCACTACATCGACTATCCCGATTACGACAAGGAATTACGCATCGTGTTGGCCCGCGCACCCGGCATCGGCGCCAACCTGGCCGCGCAAATTGTCGCCTTCGTACAGAATCTGCGCCAACAGGACTTACGCAAGGTACCCGGTGTCGCCGAAACGCTGGACTGGACTGCTGCGTTGTTGCGACTGGATATGAAATCCCTGGGTGACAATCCGGATGCGGTGGTGGCAACGCTCGGTTGTTTGTTGAAAACCCGCGAAGACATCGACGCGATGCCAGCGGAAGTCATTCATGGCCTGGTGGCGAAGGCGTCGTGAAACCGGGAACCACGGAGTTACAGCCCGACCGGCAGCTGATTGCGCAGTTGACCGGATTTTCGCGTTTCGCCCGTGCACAGAACTTCAATGTCGGCATCCAGGAAAGCGTCGATTCGCAGCGCCTGGCCGCGAGCATCGATGTCACCAACCAACGCCAATTGCGAATCGGTCTGAAAACCTTGATGTGTTCCTCGGTCGGCGACTGGGAGCGTTTCGACACGGTATTCGATGCTTACTGGAAGCGCGAGCAGCCACGCCAGAACACGCAGGCCAGTATCGGCGGCAAGGCACCCCGGCAATCGGCGCTGGCCGAGCCGCGTCAACACGGAGATGGCGCAATGTTCGACATCCCCGATGCCAACGCGCTCGACGCGCAAGGCGCCAGCGATGGGAACCTTGGCCACGGCGGTGCCAGTGCTACCGAATCGATAAACACCAGGAATTTCGACCAGCTAAGCAACGCCGCCGAATTACGCAGCATGGAGGAGCTTGCCGAACGCCTCGCCAGACGTATCCGCCAACGCCTGCTGCGACGTCAGCGTATCGATCGGCGAGGTGAGCGCGTTGACATGCGCAGTACCGCGCGCGCCAGCTTGCGCTATGGCGGAATACCCATGTTGCTCAGCTTTCGCCGACGGCGACGCCAGACTCCTAAACTGGTGTTGTTGCTCGATGTCAGCCGTTCGATGAGCGTCTACAGTTACCTGTTCCTGCGCTTCGCGCGAGGCATTCTGGGTGCATTCAAGGGTGCCGACGCTTTTGCTTTTCATACGCGGCTGGTACACATTGGCGAGACTATGCGCGAGCCGGGCCGTCGCAAAATGCGCGAAAAGATGGCGCTGATCTCTGCCGGCTGGGATGGCGGCACCCGCATCGACAAATCGCTCGAAGCTTTCAATCGTCACTACGCCCGCAATGTACTCGGTTCGCGCAGCGTCGTGATCATTGTCAGCGATGGTTACGACACCGGTGAGCCAGAGGAGCTCTGCAAACAGTTACGGCGAATCAAGCGCCGCTCGCGCCGCCTGATCTGGTTAAACCCGCTGCTCGGCAATGAAAACTACCGGCCAAGCACAAGGTGTATAATGGCAGCCTTGCCGTTAATCGATATTTTTGCACCGGCACACAACCTGGAAAGTCTAAGCGCGCTGGAACAGCATCTCGCGGGGATATAGATCGAAATGAAAGACTTGATCAATAAATTGAATACCACCTCACTCGAAGCCTGTTTCGACGGTTTGCAGCGCGCAGGCACGCCGCTGGCGCTCGCCACCGTGGTGCAGGCGGTTTCACCGACTTCAGGCAAACCGGGCGACAAGGCGCTGGTCACCGGCGAGGCCATTGTCGAGGGCTGGATCGGCGGTGGTTGCGCGCAGCCTGCGGTTATCGAAGCAACTCGTGGCGCCCTGGAGTCAGGTGAGTCGAGCCTGATCCGGGTCGGACCCAAGGGCGAATGGGAGCCGTTGGAAGGTATCGTGGACTATACCTCCGGCTGCCTTAGCGGTGGCACGCTGGTAATTTTTATCGAGCCGATGATCAAACGGCCGCTACTGAATATTCTAGGCAATTCGCCGGCGGCGCATAGCCTGTGTTACCTGGCCGGGCATCTTGGTTTTGCGGTGACGCTGACCTGTCCCGATCCGGTCGCCGGCAATCTTCCCGAGAACGTTCGCCGGGCGACTGATTTTTCCAAGGTCGATGGGGATTTCATTGTCATAGCGACACAGGGAAAGCACGACCTTAGCGCACTCAAGGCCGCGCTCGCCACCAGCGCGCCCCATATCGCGATGATAGCGAGTAGCAGGAAGATAGCCGGATTAAAAGCCAGCCTTGCCAGGTCAGGAGTCGACACGATTCAACTCGATCGCATCCATAGCCCGGCAGGCATCGAAATCGGCGCGCGAACCCCAGCCGAGATCGCGCTGTCGGTCCTGGCCGAAATGGTGCGTGC
Organism: Gammaproteobacteria bacterium; assembly: GCA_029864185.1. Taxonomy (GTDB): domain Bacteria; phylum Pseudomonadota; class Gammaproteobacteria. The sequence continues at coordinate 134 of JAOTTY010000270.1, read as the reverse complement.
ACGCCGTGGAGAAAAAAATGCGCCTCAGGCAGCGATGGTTTCGCCGCAAGCAGTCGCTACCGAGGAAGGCGGAGGTTGCTGCGGTGGCTGACGCCAGACCAAAAATCGCCGCGATAGTGCTCGCCGCCGGTTCA
>JAOTTY010000269.1 GCA_029864185.1 Gammaproteobacteria bacterium | reverse complement strand
CGAAAAAAATTCACCCTACGAATGCGGTTTCGAAGCATTCGAGGACAGCCGCATGAAATTCGATGTGCGCTATTACCTGGTTGCCATTCTATTCATCATTTTTGATCTCGAAATTGCATTTCTTTTCCCTTGGGCGATCGTGCTCGACCAGATTGGAACCTTCGGCCTCGCCGCGATGGCGATTTTTCTCGCGGTGCTGGTAATCGGTTTCGTCTACGAGTGGAAAAAGGGAGCCCTCGAGTGGGAATAGAAGGGGTATTCGAGCAGGGCATAGTAACCACTACCGCCGACAAGCTGATCAACTGGGCGCGCACCGGCTCGATGTGGCCGATGACCTTCGGACTTGCCTGTTGCGCGGTGGAGATGATGCAGGCAGGTGCCTCGCGCTACGATCTCGACCGATTCGGGATAATCTTCAGGCCCAGCCCGAGACAATCGGACGTGATGATCGTGGCCGGCACGCTGGTCAACAAGATGGCGCCCGCGTTACGCAAGGTGTACGACCAGATGGCCGAGCCGCGCTGGGTAATATCGATGGGTTCCTGCGCCAACGGCGGCGGCTACTACCACTATTCCTACTCGGTACTGCGCGGTTGCGACCGCGTGGTACCGGTCGACATCTATGTTCCCGGATGCCCGCCGACCGCGGAAGCCTTACTCTACGGAATAATGCAGCTGCAGAACAAGATCAAGCGCACCAACACGATAGCCCGCTAGCATGTCGAATTCGAAACAGCAACTGGCTGATGGATTGCGTGCGGCGCTGGGGGAACGGATCGATTCGATCAAGCTCGCCTACAACGAGGTCACCGCGGAAATCAAGGCCGAACACCTGATCTCGGTCGCGACAGAGTTGCGCGACGACGCGCGGTTCCGGTTCCAGCAGCTGGTAGACCTGTGTGGGGTCGATTACTCTCAATTCGGTCGCGACGAATGGCTTACCGAGGACGCCAGCCGCTCCGGTTTTAGCCGCGGGGTAGTAGATAATGCCAGCAGCGGGCGGCTGCAGTTCGGCGATGAACTCGATTCGCTGTCTCCGCAGGGCAGGCGCTTTGCCGCGGTTTATCACCTGCTGTCCTACGCCAATAACCAGCGTTTACGACTGCGCGTCTATGCCGATGATGATGACTTCCCGGTCATCCCGACGATAACCGGTATCTGGAGGTCCGCCGACTGGTACGAACGCGAAGCCTTCGATTTATTCGGAATCATGTTTAGCGACCATCCTGACCTGCGACGTATACTGACCGATTACGGTTTCGTCGGGCATCCGTTTCGCAAGGACTTTCCGCTGGTCGGGCACGTCGAAATGCGCTACGACCCGGAACGTGAACGCGTCGTATACGAACCGGTCTCGATCGAGCCCAGGGTGCTGGTGCCGCGCGTAAAGCGTTCGGACCACCGCTACCTGGATGACGAGCAGCTAGCGCAGGACGAGGCACAGAACGATGCCTGAAATCAAGAACTACACGCTCAATTTCGGACCGCAGCATCCGGCGGCTCACGGCGTATTGCGCCTGGTGCTGGAAATGGACGGCGAGGTCATCGAACGCGCCGATCCGCATATCGGGCTGCTGCATCGGGCTACCGAAAAACTGGCAGAAACCAAACCCTATAACCAGACCATCGGATACATGGACCGCCTCGACTACGTATCGATGATGTGTAACGAGCACGGCTACGTTCTGGCGATCGAAAAGCTGCTCGAAATCGAAATCCCCGAGCGCGCCAGGTACATCCGGGTAATGTTCGATGAAATTACACGCATTCTCAATCACCTGATGTGGATTGGTACCCATGCGCTGGACGTCGGCGCGATGACGGTGTTTCTCTATGCCTTTCGCGAACGCGAAGACCTGCTGGACATTTACGAGGCAGTGTCGGGAGCGCGTATGCACGCGAACTATTATCGTCCCGGTGGCGTTGCCCGCGATTTACCCGACCGTATGCCGCAGTATCTCGAAAGCCGCTGGCGCAGCAAGAAGGAAGCCGATCGGCTGAATGAAAACCGGCAGGGCAGCATGCTTGATTTCATAGAAGATTTTACGCGTCGCTTTCCGGGATACATCGACGAGTACGAAACCCTGCTAACCGATAACCGAATCTGGAAGCAGCGTACCGTCGGTATCGGCGTGGTATCCGAGGAACGTGCCTATCAGCTCGGGTTCACCGGGCCGATGCTGCGCGGCTCGGGTGTCGAATGGGACCTGCGCAAGAAGCAGCCCTACGAGGTATACGATCGCATGGATTTCGATATTCCGGTCGGCACCAACGGCGATTGCTACGATCGTTACCTGGTGCGCATGGAAGAATTGCGCCAGTCGAACCGGATCATCGAGCAATGCATTGCATGGCTGCGCGCAAATCCGGGCATCGTCATATCTGAAAACCACAAGGTAGCACCGCCCAGGCGCGAAGAGCTCAAGGCAGACATGGAAGGTCTGATCCACCATTTCAAGCTGTTTACCGAGGGCTATACGCTGCCGGAAGGGGAGGCCTATGCCGGCATCGAGCATCCCAAGGGCGAGTTCGGCGTATACCTGATCTCGGATGGCGCCAACAAGCCTTATCGGGTCAAGATCCGCGCCCCCGGATTTGCCCACCTGTCGAGCATGAACGAAATGGCGCAGGGGCACATGCTGGCCGACGTGGTCGCGATCATCGGCACCCAGGACATCGTATTCGGGGAGATCGATCGCTGATGGCCAGCCAGGTCCAATCGAAAATCGGTTTGCTCGACGAACATACCCGCGGCGAAATCGACCGCTGGGTAGCTCGCTTCCCCCCCGAGCACAAGCGTTCCGCGGTACTGCAGGCCCTGTACGCCGCGCAGCACCAGAACCATGGATTCCTGACCACCGACCTGATGGATGCCGTGGCGGAATACCTCGAGTTGCCCGCGATCCACGTCTACGAGGTGGCTTCTTTCTACTCGATGTTTGAAACCAGGCCGGTGGCGCGACACAATGTCGCGATTTGCACCAATATATCCTGCATGCTGATGGGCTCGGACAGTATCGTCGAGCATGTCGAAAACAAGCTCGGTATAAAAATCGGCGAAAGCACCGAGGATGGACGTATCTACCTGAAGTGCGAGGAAGAATGCCTGGCGGCCTGCAAGGGCGGTCCCATGATGCAGGTCGATCACGTGTACTACGAAAACCTGACCCCTGAGAAGGTCGACGAGATCCTGGATGCGCTGGAGTAAAGATGGCTAACGAAGTCTGTTACGCAACCCTGCAATACGATCAGCCCTGGTCGATGGAAACCTACCTGAAGGTAGGCGGATACGAGGCGCTGAAAAAGATCCTGCAGGAGGGTATGTCGCCCGAGGACGTCATCGAGGAAGTCAAGGCTTCGGGCCTGCGCGGCCGCGGCGGCGCAGGCTTCCCGACGGGCCTGAAGTGGAGCTTCATGCCGCGCAATGCGCCGGTGCAGAAATATGTGGTCTGTAACTCCGACGAGTCGGAACCAGGCACCTGCAAGGATCGCGACATCCTGCGCTTCAATCCGCACGCACTGGTAGAGGGCATGGCAATCTGCGGCTATGCGATCGGCGCCACCATCGGCTACAACTACATGCGCGGCGAATTCATGGACGAGCCGGCGCAGCGTTTCGAAACCGCGGTAAGAGAGGCTTACGAGGCGGGTTTCCTGGGCAAGAACATTCTCGGTAGCGGGGTCGATTTCGACCTGTACCCGGCGCTCGGCGCCGGCGCCTACATCTGTGGCGAGGAAACCGCTTTGCTCGAATCTCTGGAAGGCAAGAAAGGGCAGCCGCGCTACAAGCCTCCATTTCCGGCAAACTTCGGACTTTACGGCAAGCCGACCACGATAAACAATACCGAGTCGCTGGCGTCCGCGCCGTCGATCATCCGCAATGGTGCGCAATGGTTCGCGGATCTCGGAATACCCAATAGCGGCGGGGTCAAGTGTTTCTCGATGTCCGGTCACCTCAACCAGCCGGGTAATTTCGAAATTTCGATGGGCACGCCGTTCCGTGATTTACTCGAAATGGCGGGTGGCGTCAGGGACGGCCGCAAACTCAAGGCCGTAATACCTGGCGGTTCCTCGGTGCCGGTGCTGCCCGCCGACGTGATGATGGAATGCACCATGGATTACGACTCGATCGCCAAGGCGGGATCGATGCTGGGCTCGGGCGCGGTGATCGTCATGGACGAAACGACCGACATGGTCGTCGCGCTGAAGCGAATTTCGCGCTTTTATTACTCCGAATCCTGCGGCCAGTGCACGCCATGTCGGGAAGGCACCGGTTGGCTGTATCGCATGCTGACCCGTATCGTCGACGGTAAGGGTCGCCCGGAAGATATCCAGTTGCTCGAAGAAGTCTCGCACAAGATCGAGGGTCGCACGATATGCGCACTCGGTGACGCCGCGGCGATGCCGGTGTGGAGCTTTATCAAGCATTTTCGTCACGAATTCGAATACTACGTCGAGCACAAACGCTCGATCCTCGATAACGCCGCCTGACCAGATTGAAAAACAGCCAATGAGCGATAACATTACAGTCACGATAAACGGCCAGCAAATCGAAACCCAGCCCGGACGGCTGCTGATCGACGTGGCCGATGAAAACGACATCGTGATTCCGCGTTTCTGCTATCACAAACGCCTGTCGGTTGCCGCCAACTGTCGCATGTGCCTGGTCGAAATCGAGCGTTCGCCCAAACCGATGCCGGCCTGCGCCACGCAGTGCATGGACGGGATGGTGGTGCGCACCCGCTCGAAGGTCGCGCTGGCGGCACAGAAGTCGACCATGGAATTCCTGTTGATCAACCATCCGCTGGACTGCCCGATCTGCGATCAGGGCGGCGAATGCGAGCTGCAGGATGTAGCGATGGGTTTCGGCGAAGGAGTTTCCAGGTACAGCGAAGCCAAGCGCGTGGTCATGGACAAGAACATCGGCCCGTTGATCGCGACCGACCTGACGCGTTGTATTCACTGCACGCGCTGCATTCGTTTCGGTGATGAAATCGCCGGCATGCCGGAGCTCGGCGCAACCGGACGTGGCGAACACATGGAAATCGGCACCTATATCGAGAAGGCGATCGTGTCCGAGCTGTCCGGAAACGTTATCGACGTCTGCCCGGTCGGTGCGTTGACGGCGAAACCGTCGCGCTATACCGCCCGGCCCTGGGAACTGACCCAGCACGCCGCGGTATCGGCACATGATTGCGTCGGCACCAATACCTATGTACACACCCGCGGTAGCGAAGTGATGCGCGTGGTGCCGCGCGAAAACGATGCGATCAACGAATCATGGATTTCCGATCGTGATCGCTTCAGCTACACCGCGCTAAGGTCGGAACGGCGCATTACCCGGCCGTTGATGCGCGACGGCGGCGAGTTGAAGCCGGTCGACTGGGAGTCGGCGCTCAACGCCGCAGCCAATATACTATCCGAGGCGGGCCCTGACGTTGCGGCGCTGATAAGCCCCCAGGCGACCCTGGAGGAGCATTTCCTCGCGCAGAAGCTGTTGCGCGGACTCGGTTCGAGCAGTATCGATTACCGCCTGACCCAGATCGATTTCTCGACGCAGCAGCAGGCCGCGATAATGCCTT
>JAOTTY010000268.1 GCA_029864185.1 Gammaproteobacteria bacterium | reverse complement strand
GTTATCGAGTAACCGCATCAGCTTGCCGCCGGCCTCGATCCCCTGCACCGAGCTACGATAAAAGCGATGCTCGTACTGCAGCCTGGCCGGCACCTCGCGAAATCCCTCGACATGCTCGATACCCTGCACCCCACGCAGCGAATAAAGCGATCGCGCCGAGGTCGGCTCCGTGTAGTTTACGATGATGTCTTCCCGCTGGCTCATTCCGTATTGCACTTCGACCATGTAATCGATAGCGCCTTCCTGGAAACCGCTCACCACCATCACGCCGCAGGCCAGCGCTATGCCGAGCAGCGTCATCAGTGCCTTCAGCGGACGGCGCTCGATATGCCGCAAGATCATGCGTGTGGGTTGCGAGATCCAGCGCTGCAGGCCGAGCCGCTCGACAAGCGTAGCGTGGTATAACGCCGGCGGTTCCGGACGCATGGCCTGTGCCGGTGGCAGCTTGGCGGCACCGCGCACCGCATACAGGGTTCCGAGCATCGCGACCGTCGTGCTGATCAGGATGGCGGCGATTATGACTCCGGGGTTTAGTACGTAGATCATGAAGGGCAGGCTGAAGAACTCCATGTACACGTTGCTCAGTGCCCTGCCCATCCAGATGCCGGCGACGATACCGCCGCCAGTGCCGATCCCGACAATCAGCAGCACCAGCTTAGCGTAATGCCAGCCGACCGCGAGGTCGCTGTAACCGAATGCCTTTAGCGTGGCGATCTGCTCGCGCTGCAGACCGATCAGTCGGCTAATGACCACGTTTAGCAGGAATGCCGCCACGCCAAAAAATATGACCGGAAACACGGTGGCAGTGGTTTGCTGCTGCTTGAGCTCCTCGGTCAGGAAACGGCTCGAGAGTTGATCCTTGCGCGCGTAGGCACCGATGCCCCCGTAGGGCTTCAACATCTGGTCGAGCCGATCGATTACGCCCTGTGCATTGGCGCCCCGGACCAGGGTCAGCGCAACATTATTGAAGGCGCCTTTCATATCATAGGCCGCGGCCAGCGGATCGCGCGCCATCCACAGCACTCCGTAACGCTGGTAATCGGGAAACAGCGCTCCGGGTGCTATCTGGTAGACGTATTCGGGCGACATCGCCAGCGCAACGATATTCAGGGTCTTGCGCCGACCGTTGATTGTTGCGTGCAGCCTGTCACCCGGTTGCAGGTCATGGGCTTCGGCGAACTTGACGCTGAGCAGGACTTCGTTGCCGCGGCCTGGCTCGAGCAGACGGCCCTGGCGCAGGTAGACCTGGTTCAGGAGTCCGCGACTATTACCGGGCAGTGATACCAGGTGAGCGCTGACCGGATCTTCGAACCCCGGGACATCGATACTGACATAGGCAACTACCCGGGTTTCCACCTTATCGACCCCGGGAATCGCTTCGATGCGTCCGACCAGCGACATGGGTGCGCGTTTGAGCGAGGCGAAGACCTGGGCAAAATGATGCTCACGATAATAGCTGGCACGCGTTTCGAACAGCGAATCGAGGGTGCTCAGCGACATGATGAAAATACTTACGCCGCCGATGATGACCATCGCGATCGCGACTACCTGCATGCGCAGATGCCACAGTTCGCGCCAGAGTTTTTTATCGATTGCGTTCATTGCCGGCTACTCACCAGCTCAATTCGCTCGGAGCGAGCCTGGTTTCGTTGGTGGTGACCTCGCTGATGCGGCCGTCGACCAGATGAATCACCCGGTCAGCCATCTGCGCGATGCCGGCATTGTGCGTGATCACCGCGGTGCTGGTCCCCATCTCCTGGTTGACCCGCAGCAGTGCTTCGAGAACGACGATGCCGGTCTTCGAGTCCAGCGCGCCGGTGGGTTCGTCGCACAGCAGAACGTCGGGTTTCTTGGCGATCGCCCGGGCTATCGCCACGCGCTGCTGCTCGCCACCGGATAACTGTGCCGGAAAATGATCGAGGCGTTCGCCGAGGCCAACCAGTTGCAGCGCCTCTCGCGGCTGCATCGGGGTTTTCGCGATTTCGGTAACGACGGCGACGTTTTCGAGTGCGGTCAGGCTGGGGATCAGGTTGTAGAACTGGAACACGAATCCGACATGGAAACGCCGATATCGGGTTAGCTCGCTTTCGCTGGCCCGGGTCAGGTCGCGTTCGCCGTAGAGGACATGCCCGTCGGTTGGCGTATCGAGTCCGCCGAGAATATTCAGCAGCGTTGATTTGCCGCTGCCCGAGGCACCCAGCAGAACGGTGAATTCGCCCCGGTAAAGATCGAGATCGACGCCGCGCAGCGCGTGCACTTTCACTTCGCCCATCTGGTAAACCTTGGTGACGCCATGGACATGAAACACCACGCCTTCGTTCAGGATTTCGTGGGATTGTTGTCGGGATTTGGCCATCTAAAATTTCCTTGGGGCGAATCGTAACCGGCCTGGGCGCCCAGAATAACGCCACGGGGCTGCGGAATTTTGACGGGTGTCAACTAGCGCACCGGTTGAGGTCGATTAACGGGACTCCGACTCTCGATCATCCACGACGGGTGACTGTGCAACGCGTCATCCGGGAAAGTGAATGAATCGGGCGCACTGAAAGCTATCCGCGCGCAACCCGGTGAACTCGTTTCCAAATTCTAATTCCATCGGAAAATGGTAGAATCACGGTAGCTGCCATTCGGAAAGCCAGAATGAAAACCTACCGCTCACCGAAGATCGAAGTTCGTCGCGATACCCTCGAAGGGCGAGGCGTGGTTGCAATTGCAGATATCGCCAGGGACGAGATCGTCGCGATCAAAGCCGGCAATATCATCACCCGCGACGAATTGGCGCGGGCCACCGCCGCGGCCGGCGACATGGCGCTGCAGATCGAAGATAATTTTTACCTGGCGCCGCAGAGCCCAGACGAAGTCGAGGACATGTCGGTATTCATCAACCACTCCTGCGACCCGAACGTTGGCTTCCGCGGTCAGGTGGTCTATATCGCGATGCGCGATATCGCCGCCGGCGAGGAACTGTGCCACGACTACGCGATGGAGCGTTCCGACGACTATACGCTCGATTGCCATTGCGGAAGCCCGCTGTGTCGCGGTAAGGTGACCGGCCAGGACTGGAAGCTACCCGAGCTACAGGCCCGCTACGGGGATTATTTTTCGATTTACATCAGGAACAAGTTCCAGTGAGGATTCGCAGATGAGTGCCAACGCCGACCAGATCTCCAGCCAGTCTATTCTGTTGCGCGAGGACAACGACGGCATCGCCACGTTGATCCTGAATCGACCCGCCCAGTACAATGCCCTTTCCGGTGAATTACTGACCGAGCTGCAGACCACGCTCGACGAGATCGACCGCGACGACTCGGTGCGCGTCGTCATCATCGCCGCCAGCGGCAAGGCGTTTTGTCCGGGACACGATCTCAAGGAAATGCGCTCCAGCGAAGACCGTGAATTTCACCAGGCGCTGTTCGACAGGTGTGGCCGGATGATGTTGACCATCAACCGCTTGCGGCAGCCGGTCATCGCGCGGGTGAACGGCATTGCCACCGCGGCCGGCTGCCAGCTGGTCGCAAACTGCGACCTTGCGGTGGCGGCCGAGGACGCGCGTTTTGCCGTGTCGGGAATAAACGTCGGGCTGTTTTGCTCCACGCCGGCGGTGCCGCTGTCGCGTAACATGCATCGCAAGCAGGCGCTGCACATGCTGCTGACCGGAGATTTTATCTCGGCGCAAACCGCGCAGCAGTACGGTCTCGTCAACGAAGTGGTACCCGGCGATGAACTGGAGGCGGTGACGCTCGCGTTGGCGCGTAAAATCGCCGCCAAATCCGCGCACGCGATCAGCCTCGGCAAGGATATGTTTTATAAACAGCTGCCGATGGATCTGACGGCAGCCTATGCCTATGCCGCCGAGCGTATGACCTGCAACATGGATTCGCACGATGCGCGCGAGGGTATCGACGCCTTTATCGAAAAGCGCAAGCCCGAATGGAAAGGAAAGTAGATGGCCAGCCAGTACTCGACCGATCTCGATAAAAACGCGGCCAATTTTACACCGCTTTCCCCGCTGACCTTCATCGATCGCGCGGCGTCGGTTTATCCTGAACGCACGGCCGTGATCTATGGCGAATTGCGGCGTAACTGGGCCGACACCTACGCGCGTTGCCGCCGCTTCGCCTCGGCGCTGCGCCAGCGCGGGATCGGCGACGACGACACTGTTGCACTAATGCTGCCGAACCTGCCGGCCATGGTCGAGGCGCATTTCGCGATCCCGATGGCGGGCGCGGTCATCCTCGGGCTCAATATCCGTCTCGACGCTGACCTGATTGCCTTCCAGTTGAAACACGGTAACGTCAAGGTCTTGTTCACCGATCGCGAGTTCTCTGCGACGGTAAGGGACGCGGTAGCGCTACTCGACGACAAGCCGCTCGTCGTCGATGTCGACGACCCGACCTACGACGGCGGCGAGTTCATCGGCGAGCTCGAGTACGAGGCGTTTCTCCGGGAGGGCGACCCGGAATTCGAATGGCGACTGCCGGAGGACGAATGGCGTGCGATCTCGCTCGGCTATACCTCGGGAACGACCGGCGACCCGAAAGGCGTGGTCACGCATCATCGCGGCGCTTATCTCAACGCGATATCGAATGCGCTCGGCTGGAACATGGACGCGTTCCCGGTCTACCTGTGGACCCTGCCCATGTTCCACTGCAACGGCTGGTGCTTCCCGTGGACGCTGGCCGCGTTAAACGGCAGCAGCGTGTGCCTGCGTGCGGTGCGCGCTGACGCGATTTTCGACGCAATCAAGCGCCACAAGGTCACGAACCTGTGCGGCGCGCCGATCGTGCTGAGCCTGATGGCGAACGCCGACGACGCGCTGAAATCCGGCATCGACCACGAGGTCAACATCATGACCGCCGCGGCCGCGCCGCCGCCGGCGATCCTCGAGGCCATGGCGCGGCTGAACTTCAGGGTCACGCATGCCTACGGTCTGACCGAAACCTATGGCCCGGCCGTGGTTTGCGCCTGGCACGACGAGTGGGACGCGTTGCCGATCGCCGAGCAGGCCGAGATGAAAGCACGCCAGGGCGTGCGTTATCCGATGCTCGAGAAACTCGTCGTCATGGATCCGGAGACGATGCAACCGGTGCCGCGCGACGGCGAAACCATCGGCGAAATCATGTTTCGCGGCAATATCGTCATGAAGGGTTACCTGAAGAATCCGTCCGCGACGACAAAGGCTTTCGAGGGCGGTTACTTTCATTCGGGCGACCTCGCCGTGTGCCATCCGGACGGATATATCGAGATTCGCGATCGATCCAAGGACGTGATCATCTCGGGCGGGGAGAATATCTCGAGCATCGAGGTCGAAGCGGTGCTTTATCGTCACCCGGCCGTACTCGAAGCGGCCGTAGTCGCGATGCCGGACGACAAGTGGGGCGAAACGCCGTGCGCGTTTCTGACCCTGCGCGAAGGCGCGGAGGTCAGCGAGCAGGACGTTATCGATTACTGCCGCGACAACATGGCGCGTTTCAAAGTGCCGCGCAAGGTCGTATTCGGCCCGTTGCCGAAGACGTCGACCGGCAAGATACAGAAATTCGAACTGCGCGAACGCGCCAGGAAGCGATGACCGACAATACCGATATCAGGACCCTGCGCCGTATCCTGAACGAATACAAGCGCGT
>JAOTTY010000267.1 GCA_029864185.1 Gammaproteobacteria bacterium | reverse complement strand
ATGGGTAATATCGAGCAGGACGCAAATCAGGTCCACGTCGTCGAGCATGCTGGTGGCGGCACGATTCATATAACGATGGATGGCCTTGCTGTTGTTGTCGTGGATACCGGGAGTGTCGACAAAGATACATTGATAATCCTCGCTGGTTTTTATGCCCAGTATCTGGTGCCTGGTGGTCTGAGGCCGGTGCGCGGTTATACTCAGTTTTTCACCCACCAGCGCATTCATCAAAGTGGATTTGCCCGTGTTAGGTTTGCCGACAAGAGCGACGTAGCCGCAGCGGAAGCCCTCGTTCATAAGCCCAGTTTATCCAGTATCTGCTGCGCCGCCTGTTGCTCTGCCTTTTTGCGGCTGCTGCCCGAGCCAATACCCTGCAATTCGGGTTCGGTGATCCTGCAGCTGACGGCAAAAATCTGTGAGTGCGACTTCCCGGTGGTCTGCTCGACCTGGTAAACCGGCAAATCCTTTTGCCGCGCCTGCAAATACTCCTGCAGCCGTGTCTTGGGATCTTTCAGGTTTGCCCCGTCGTCGATGTCGTCGAGTTGCCGCTGGAACAGCCGTAGCACCGCGGCCTCGGTCTGCGCATAGTCACTATCCAGGTAAACGGCGCCGATCACGGCCTCGAGCGTGTCCGAAAGTATCGATGCACGGCGATAACCCCCGCTTTTCAGTTCGCCACCGCCCAGGTTGATATGGTCTCCGAGGCCTAACTCCCTCGCAACCCTGGCGAGCGTCGCCTGCTTCACCAGCGAGGCCCGGACGCGGCTCAGTTGACCCTCGTCGGCTTCGACGAAGCGATGGTAAATGTGATTCGAAATGACCAGGTTGAGCACGCTGTCGCCGAGAAACTCGAGCCGCTCGTTATTGCTGCCGCACGAGACGCTGCGATGGGTAAGGGACTGCTGCAGTAAGTTCTCGTTGCTGAATTGATAACCTGTTAATAAGTGAAATTCTTCGGTATTCACCGATCGATCACTATACTCTCGGCAAAGCGCGCACCGATAAACAAATTACCGATGTAATCGTCCCTGACCTCGTAGGTGACGGTCACCGTGGTTCTGCCATCCTTGCGCTCCATCGTTACATGTTCCCGTGTGATATTCCTGACCTCGTTGACGAACAGGCGTTTCTGCAGCGACTGCCAGATATCGCCCTTCGATTTCGGATCGACATCGGTGTCCTGCTGCAGCGCCTCGAGTGCCGATTTAAGCTTGAAGTTCCCGTAATACATCGGGAAAACCTTGAAAAAGCTGATTATCAGCAGACCAAATATGCCCGCGACCAGCAGCCAGCCTGCCGTCGATAAACCTTTTTGACGGCGTCGCATGTTCGTGGTTCTTTTCATTACCATCACCTCAGTTAGAAATATCCCGGCCCACTCTGGACAAATCCAGCCCGCTTCCTCCGTTACGCCAGTCCCAGTGCATCCAGATCATAACCGCTTTCCCCACCAGATTTTCTTCGGGGACGAAGCCCCAGATTCTGCTGTCGTTACTATGATCACGATTATCGCCCATTACGAAATAATGACCACTGGGAACGAACACCTCGCCATTGACACCCAATGAGGATTTCGGATTCGTCATTACCGTATAGCTCGCGTCACCGATATGTTCAACGTAAACCTGGCAGCTGGCGCCACTGCTGTCGCAACCGTGCGCATTTCGCATCTGGTTAAGATCGCCGAGTCCCTGGTAAACCCCGTTCGAATCCAGTTTCAGGGTCTGGTTATTGATTGCCAGGCGTCGATTATAGTAACTAATGTGGTCTCCCGGCAAACCGACGATGCGTTTGATATAGTCCTGCGACTCGTCCTGGGGATAGCGGAAAACGACAACGTCGCCGCGTTTCGGGCGGTCTCCTTGCGTAATCCGATTTTGCCAGACCGGCATGCGCAAACCGTAGCGGTACTTGTTTACCAGGATAAAATCACCGACCAGCAGCGTCGGCATCATCGACCCCGACGGAATACGAAAGGGTTCGAAGAAAAACGCGCGCAGTACCAGCACGATCAGCAAGACAGGAAAGAAGGCGCGGGAATACTCGATAATAATGGGTTCCTTTGCCTGCTCCTTGGCCGCCGGCTGCCTGCGAAAACGGGAAAACAAAAGCACATCGGCCAGCCATAGTAAACCGGTGACCGCGGTCAGGATCAGCAACAGGAACTCAAAATCAAAATGGACCATTCAGTATGTCTCTGGCTCGTGCAATAAACCGAAAAATTAGCTGCCTACCTTTAGAACCGCGAGAAATGCATCTTGCGGAATTTCGACGCTGCCGACCTGCTTCATGCGCTTTTTACCGGCTTTTTGCTTCTCAAGCAATTTGCGTTTTCGCGTCACGTCGCCTCCGTAACATTTCGCGGTCACGTTTTTACGCAGAGCCTTGACGTTGGTGCGCGCAATCACGTTGGAGCCGATGGCGGCCTGAATGGCGACATCGAACATTTGCCTCGGGATCAATTCTTTCATTTTCGACGCCAGCTCACGCCCGCGGTAATCGGCATTAGCGCGATGCACGATAAGGGACAGGGCGTCGACCTTTTCCCCGTTGATCAAAACGTCGAGCTTGACCAGGTTTGAAGCCTCGAAGCGCAGGAACTCGTAGTCGAACGACGCATATCCCCTGCTGACTGATTTGAGCCGGTCGAAAAAGTCCAGCACCACTTCGCTCAGGGGCAACTCGAAAACCAGCGAAACCTGGTTTCCGATAAACTGCATGTTTTTTTGCACACCCCGCTTTTCGATACAAAGCGCGATGACCGCGCCGATGTGCTCTTCGGGCAACAGGATATTCGCCTGTATAATCGGCTCGCGGATTTCATTGATCTTGTTGACCGGCGGCAGATCTGCCGGGTTGTGAATTTCGATCAGATCTCCTGCCGTGGTTTCAACCTGGTAGACAACGGTTGGTGCCGTGGTTATGAGATCGAGATCGTATTCGCGCTCTAGCCGCTCCTGCACGATCTCCATGTGCAACATACCCAGAAACCCGCAGCGGAATCCGAAACCCAACGCCTGCGACGTTTCGGGTTCGAACTGCAAAGCAGCATCGTTCAGTTTCAGTTTCTTCAGCGCTTCGCGGCAGTCCTCGTAGTCGTCGGTACTCACCGGGAACAGCCCGGCAAACACGCGTGGCTGCACCTGCTTGAAGTCGTCCAGAGGACGATCGGCAGGCTGCTGCGCCAGGGTTATCGTGTCGCCAACCCGTGCCGACTCGATATCCTTGATACCGGCGATGATGTAGCCGACGCTACCCGCCTGCAGGCGCCCGGTATCCTTTCGCTTGGGAGTGAATATACCCACCTTTTCGACCAGAAATTCGTTGCCGCTGGACATCATCTTTATCTTTTGCTTCGGCCGTATCTGACCTTCCATCACTCGCACCAGTACGATGACACCGACATAGCTGTCGAACCAGGAATCGATCACCAGGGCCTGGGTGCGGTTGTCTTCCGAACCACCGGGCGCAGGGATTTTCTCGATTATCTGCTCCAGTAAATCCACGATGCCGACTCCTGTCTTGGCGCTAACCTCGATCGCCTCGGATGCATCGAGGCCGATTATCTCTTCGATCTCTCGTTTTACCCGTTCGGGATCGGCGGCAGGCAGGTCTATCTTGTTCAGCACCGGGATTACCTCGAGATCGAGATCGATTGCGGTATAACAGTTGGCGACGCTTTGGGCCTCGACGCCCTGCGACGCGTCGACGACCAGCAAAGCGCCTTCGCAGGCGGCGAGGGACCGCGAAACCTCGTAGGAGAAATCGACATGACCGGGCGTATCGATGATATTCAGCGTATATTCCCGGCCATCGCGCGCCTGGTATGGCAACGAAACGCTCTGCGCCTTTATGGTGATGCCGCGTTCGCGCTCCAGATCCATGGAATCGAGCACCTGAGCTCCCATTTCCCGCTCGCTCAACCCGCCGCAAAGCTGGATGAAGCGATCGGCCAGGGTCGACTTCCCATGGTCGATATGGGCGATTATCGAAAAATTGCGAATTAACTCCATGCGCATCAGGTTTTTATCGCGGCCTCGTGGTAGTTCAGGGTGGGTTGCCAGCGCGGAGGTAGCCGGCATGGATGCATGAAACCTTCGAAGTTTACGCTAAAGCCAGCGCGGCTAGCAATGCCGATTCGTCGAAAAAAAAGTGACAGATTTCGGTACTCCCGGCGCAAAGAACGGGTACCCGCGCGTCGTAGAGCCGAATCAGCCCGATATCGCGGTCGATATCGACCTCTCGCCAGCTGATCGGTCGTCGTTTTTGTGAAAATGCCACCAGCGCTTTGCGCATCGCATCGCACAGGTGGCATTGTTCACGATAATAGAGGATTATCTCCAATCAGCCCCGCATCAGGAGTCTTCGGGACGAATCGCGAGAAAAACAGGCCCCGCGCGGCGCTGTACCAGCAAGGCCACCGATTTACCGGTCTTCAACTCACCGGTAATCTTTTCGAAATCGTCGATCGAATCGACCTCGCGATTATCGATCATCGTAATCACATCGCCCCTCAATATTCCGGCGTCGCTGGCGGGTCCGGACTCGTCCACCTCGGTAACCTGAACACCATGCTCGATCTTGAGTTTCTTCCTCGCGTCAGCGTCGAGTTCCTCGACCTTCATGCCAAGAGCCGACTGCCCGACAGTCGGGCTGTCCTCGGGCGAAAACGCCGCCTGGGTAATCGTCGTCGGCAATTCGGCGATCAATACCCCGATATTGCGGCGTTTCTTGTCCCGGATCACGGTGAGTTCTGCTTTCTTGCCGACCTTGGCGCGTCCAACCAGCGGCGGTAATCCGCTGGAGCGGAAGACTTTCTGGCCGTTGAATTCGACGATCACATCGCCCACCTCGAGCCCGGCGGCGGCGGCGGGGCTGTCGTCAAGCACCTTTGCCACCAGCGCGCCATGTGGATTTTCCATGCCGAAAGACTCGGCCAGCTCGCGCGTAACTTCCTGGATCAAAACCCCGAGCCACCCACGGGAGACCGATCCGGTTTCCTTCAACTGGTTGGCCACGTCGACCGCCAGTTCTATCGGAATCGCGAAGGAAAGTCCCATGAAACCGCCTGAACGGCTGTATATCTGCGAATTGATGCCTACGACCTCGCCGTCGAGATTGAATAACGGGCCACCTGAATTCCCCGGGTTGATCGCCACGTCGGTCTGGATGAACGGGACATAGTTGTCGCTGGGCAGGCTGCGCCCCTTGGCGCTGACGATTCCGGCCGTCACAGTCGCGTCGAATCCGAACGGGGAACCAATTGCGAGTACCCATTCGCCGACTTTCAAGCGGTTCGAATCACCCAGCTTCAGCGTCGGTAAATCTTCTCCGTCGACTTTCAGTACCGCGACGTCGGACGCCTCGTCCGAGCCGATGACCCTGGCCACGTATTCTTTCCGGTTCGCCATACGCACGATGACCTCGTCGGCGCCGGCAATAACGTGATGATTGGTCAGGATGTAGCCGTCGTCGGAAATAACAAAACCCGAGCCCAACGACTGCGCATCGCGGTGCCGGCGATCGAATTCGTCACGATCGAAGAATTTGTCGAACAGCTCGCCAAAAGGCGAACCCTCAGGTAATTCGGGTATCTTGTACTGCTTCGACACACTGGGTTTCGCCTTGGTCTTGGTGCTGATGTTGACCA
>JAOTTY010000266.1 GCA_029864185.1 Gammaproteobacteria bacterium | reverse complement strand
CTGTCGCCGACATCGACTGTGATCAATTCGCGCAGCTTGTCGATTTGCCTGAGGTCCTCGACTTCGGCGCCTTCTTCGATTCTTAAACCCACCAGCAGGTTGTGCACGATGTCCTTGATGCGATGCAAGCCCTGGTCGATCACCGGCAGGTAGCGATCGATCAATTCCTTGTCGTCCGGGTGCTTGCGCAATGTATCGATGCAGTTGAGCAGGCCGGCCAGTGGATTATTGACTTCGTGCGCGACGCCGGCGGTAATACGCCCCAGCGCGATCAGTTTTTCGCTCATCGCCAGATCCTCCTCGAGCATTTTTTTTTCCGCCAGCTCGGCCATAATCTGGTTGTAGGTCGCCGTCAGGCGGCCTATCTCGTCGCGCTCCCGGATTGGAATCGGATCGAAGTCGGTCATTTCGCCTCGACCCACGGCCTCGAGTCCCCGCGTGACCGCTGTCAGGGGACCCACCATGCGTCGCGAAGCGATCGTTCCCAGCGCGCTGCCGGCGAGCACGAAAAAAATAACCAGCGCAAGCACCATTAGCGCGGAATCGATAGCCTTTTGGTAGAGTAATCCTACCGACAGCCGGATCCGAACCACTCCCAGGTGCTTCTGGTCCGAATAGAGCGGGAAGGCCACTTCCTGAAATCCAGTTTTGGCAAATCCGCCATGACTTACCATGAGCGGTTCGCGAGCCGCCAACGCTCGTTGGAGCAGCTCGCGCTCGAGATCGTTGGTTGCCAGGAAGGGCAGACCCAAGGGGTTGTCGGCAGGTTGCAGGTGCGCCTGAACGATTCCGTTGGTATCGAGAATCATCGCGGTGACGATTTCCTTTTGCTGCAGGGTTATGTTTCTAAGATTAGTGTACAGCGCCCAGTAATCCTTACGCAACATGGCCTTGGGTGCGATGGTGGCCACCGACTCCGACAGCAGCAGCGCTTTTTCCCCGAGTGCCTCGTGCAGTCGCGACCAGTTTTGCGCCACCATGAAAGCGCCGATCATGAAACCGACAATCGTGACCACGGCGGTGATGGTCAGCGGCAACTTTATCGCCAGGGGCCAGGATTTCGGTTTGAATACAGCCATTTTCTTTGGGGTCAATCGTTGAACGGCGGTGAAAAACGTGACTGGTAGTGTCTGACATCAGTCGCGATCGCACGTATCTCGTTAAACAAAGAATCGGCTTGCGGCTCGAAGCCGTCGAGTTTCAGCTGTCCGAGCAGACTACGGCCCGTGTCGTCCAGATCCATGTTCTGCAGTGTTTCCTTCATTTGCCGGATAGTGTCCGGGTTTACCCCGACACGGGCGACTATTGGCGGGAAGCCAAAGCTCGGAGACTTTTTTATGATTCGGGTTTTCTCGGTTACCTCTGGACTGAATGCCGCCAGGTACTCCCAGATGTACGAGTCGACCGCGCCACCGTCGGCAAATTGCTCGGCCACGGCCTGCACCGTCTCGGCGTGATTGAAGGTAAAAAATGTCTGTCGGAAGTAGGTTTCGGGATTTTCGTTCTGTTTGATCATCAGCGACAACGGGTAAAGAAAGCCAGAATTCGAGTCTGGATCGGAGAAGGCAAATATCTTGCCCTGCAAATCTCGGAAACCCCTGTCCTCGCTGCCATGCGGCACGATGATGTAGGAATGGTATCGGGGTGCGCCACGATAAACCGGCACCGTCAGCAACTGAATCGACTCCGGCGTTCGCGGCTGGACATAGGGGAATCCGCAAATCCAGGCAAAATCGATAATGCCCGAATCGAGCAGGTCCATGATTTCGCGGTAGGATCTGCGCAGTACGAACTCGACCTGACGCCCCGTTTTCTCCTCGAGGTACAGGTCCCACTGATCGAGAAATCTCAGGTTTTCGGTGACCACGACCGCGGTCAGTCCAAATCGGACGGGGCGCTCGTGGTCGGCTGCAATCCCCGGGCTGCAGCAGGCCAGTAGCATAATGCCAGTCATCCGAATTGTTATTGCTCGAGCTATCATGAACCTGGAATTTTCATCCTCCCGCGTCAGGTGAGTACGACTACCGAAGTCCTTTCCTGGTCGCCAAGCGCAATATACGCAACGATTATATTTCAGTTTAAATTACAAATAATTGTCGCAACTCAATTAGTCGCGTCCTTTTTTTTGACTCCTGTCGATGCGTCTGGCGTCAGGCTCGCTGGTGATGAGTTTTCGAGTGGAAGTATTTGTTACCGAGTGGTAACGCCTTTAACCGGGAATCCTGGATAAGTCTATGAAACTAAAGCATTAAACGATTTGGTCCGCGAATTCTGAAAAGGTTACGGCAGGGTAACGAAATGGGCTCGACTCCCCCCGCTACCCACGTTTAAGTACTGAGGGCTAGGTCAAAATCGCGACTGGCATGGCGATTGCAATCGATACGGGACCGGTGTGGCTGTTTTAATTGCGGCTACCGTTGGCCGGTAACGAATATGGCGAATGGATGAAGACGAAAGGCATCAGGCGGCTGTCGGGAATTTTGCTTGTTGGCGCAGCGGTATTTCTGTTAGTCGGTTGGGGGGGTGTCGAGTATTACACCTCGCGGTCTTCTTTTTGCGGGGGCAGTTGCCACACGATGACCGAGCAATACGAAGCCTGGCAGTCCGACTACCACCACGCCAGCAATAATTCCGAGGACATGCAGGCGGATTGCATCGATTGCCATTTCCTGCCGGGCGAACATTCCTCGCTCAAGGCCAAGTACGAGGGCATGCGCCACCTGGCTGCCTATTTGTATGATCCCGAGGCGCCCCTGCCCATCCGGCCGGTGATCAAGGACGGCGCCTGCCTGCAATCCGGATGCCACGAACGTGAACAGGTCGCGGCCAGGGAAATTCAGTTCACCGAAAAGGTTCGCTTCAAGCACGAGGCTCATTTCGACGAGGAGATTCTCGGCGGCCACGCGATAACCTGCGATACCTGTCATTTTAAGGTTACCAAGGACAGGCACTTCGAGGTGCCGCAGGATATTTGTTACCTTTGTCACCTGAAACTGGGAAAGCCGACGCTTGACAAGGCCGTAATGAGCGGCGGGGAAATGATGAAAATCAGCTTTGTCGACCAGCCAGCGATCGATTTCAACCAGGGTGTATCGCGTTGCGATATCTGCCATGAGATTCCCACGCGGTCGCTGCAAAGTCAGCTGGAAATTGGCGACGACAGCACGACCAAGAAACCGATTACACATCAGACAATGCAGGAGGCCGGTGTCGCCTGCGAGAGTTGTCATTTTGAAGTGGTAAACGGCGGTGGAGAGGTCAACACCGGTAATGTCGTTTCCAACGGTTGCCTGACCTGCCACAACCGCAGCCAGACGCTGCTCGCGACCGCCGGCGATCGTCAATTGATGCACGATGCGCACATTCCGGCCAGGGCCGATTGCTTCGATTGCCACAGCGTAATCGAGCACCGCAATCGCACCGATCACCTCGATTTCGTGCGCCGGGATTGCGAGCTGTGCCACGTGGACCAGCACAAGTACCAGAAGCTTTTGCTAGCTGGCGCACCGGTTAACGGCGATATCTCGGGTGCGCCTCACCTGATGTACGAGGTCAACACCAACTGCATGGGCTGTCACCTGAAGAAGACCGTGAGCAAGGGGCATGACGTGCGCACCGCGTCGGGCGACACCTGCGCGGCCTGCCATACGGAGAAGCACCGGGACATGCTTGCCGACTGGAAAGAAACGGTGGCGAGCGAGGTCTCGGATGCCGAGGAGTTAGAAACAGAAGTGAACGAGCTTCTACACGAAGTCGAGAACGACCTGAATCAAGAGCAATTGAAGCGGGTCAATTCGATGATAGCGGAAGGTGCCGGCTTACTGAATATTGTTCGGATCGGCAACGGTGTACACAACAGGAAGTACGCAATCACAATCATCGACGAGGCCTTTGGCAAGTTCGAAGACGCCATCAATCTACTTGAAAATGCAGGTTCAAATTGAGAGGCCAAAGGCAAGGATAAATCAGAAAACCTAACTGTTGAGAATGAAAACGACGAACGGGAGAGAGCAAATGAGCGAACAGAAAACACCAGATATCAGTCGGCGCAGATTCCTCGGGGGAGCCGGAACTGCTGTCGTCGGCACCGCGGTAATGTCGGTAACACCGACAGTCACGTTCGGCGCCTCGGAAGCCAGGGTACCCCGCTGGGTAATGGTGATGGACCTGAGGCGCTGCATAGGCTGCAGGGCCTGTACCGTGGCCTGTAAATCGGAGAACAACGTGTCGCTCGGTCGATTCAGGGCCGTGATACAGGAAGAAACCGTCGGCACCTTTCCGAATACCAGGAAAGGATTCCTGCCTTTGATGTGCAACCATTGCGAAGGCGACGAAAAGGATGGCGTTCCGCCCTGTGTAACAGCCTGTCCCGAATATCCCGGGAAGCGGCTCAAATACAAGACTGCCGACGGAAAAACCATACGCTACCGTGGCGGGGCGACCTACAAGCGGCCTGACGGCCTGGTCCTGATCGACAAGGAGCTGTGCATCGGTTGCGGCAAGTGTATCGATGCCTGCCCTTATGGCGTTCGTTCATTCGACCCCTTTGTCAAGGCAGGGGGCGATCCGGACAAGCAGGCCGCGGATAAATGCGACATGTGCGTGCATCGTCTCGACAACGGGCTGGAGCCTTCCTGCGTCAATACCTGTCAGGGACGGGCGCGAATTTTCGGGGATCTCAACGATCCGGATAGCGAGGTATCCAGACTGGTCAGGGAGCATAACCTGGCAAAAGATGACAACGTCTTGCTGCCTGAAGAGGGAACCAGGCCGCATGTGTTCTACATTGATCCGGACAACATGCTTAAGACGCTGTATACCAAACGGAAGAAAAAGAAGCTGGATCACTTTGTGGATCAAGTCGTGTAAACCCAGACAGTAAGCGAAAGAGAGGAATAGACATGAGTAAAATTAATCGCCGTAAATTTATGAAACTTGCTGCTGTCAGCGGGGCCCTGGCAACCGGTGCGGGAGCGAGTCAGACTGCACTCGCCGGGTCGATCAAGCTCGAGGAAGGAGGTCGCGGTTTTTCACCGACCACCCGCAAAGAGCTCAAGGCGATACCGACAGCCTGCTGGCAATGCGTAACCAGAGATGCAGCCATCGGTTATGTAGAGGATGGTCGCCTGAAGAAACTTGAGGGAAATCCGAATTCAATTCGAACCCTCGGTAAACTCTGTGCGAGAGGGCAGGCCGGGGTCAATCAGGTTTACTTCCCCGACCGGATTCTTTATCCAATGAAGCGAATCGGGAAGCGCGGTGAGCACAAATGGAAACGTATCTCGTGGGATGAGGCCCTCGATACGATTGCAGCCAGGCTCAAACCACTGCGTGATGCCGGCACCCCCGAATTGTTCATGTACCAGTACGGTCGACACAAGGCCAGCCAGGCAGCCACGATGTACGATTTTATGGCCGCCTATGGCACCAAGACTATCGGTAATCACACGTCGGTATGTGAAGCGGCAAAGTGGGTTGGGCAGGAAAGCCTGTGGGGTGGCATGTACGACAACTGGGATTACGACAAAACCGATTTTGTCGTCAATTTCGGCAGTAACCAGTTCGAGACTCACACCAACCACATCCCGACCGCGCAGCGTCTGATTCGCGCCATGGTGGATCGCGGAGTACCGCTTTACACCTTTGACGTAAGGCTTTCGAACAC
>JAOTTY010000265.1 GCA_029864185.1 Gammaproteobacteria bacterium | reverse complement strand
CTGGCTCAGGCGCATGGCCGAAGATAACGGCTGGCAGGTCTACATCGACGATCGCTCGGACCACATGGCCTGCCTCGGTGTCTGGGGACCGAACGCGCGCAAGACGATCCAGGCGATTGCCGACGAACCCGCCGCCTGGGACGATGAAAATTTCCCGTTCGCCGCAACTCGAAACCTGACGCTGAGAGGAATCCCGGTGGAGGCCTTCCGCATCTCCTATGTGGGTGAACAGGGCTGGGAGCTGCACGTGGCGTTCAGCTACGGCATGTCGCTGTGGGACCTGGTCTACGCACAGGGCGCAACACCGGTCGGCATCGAAACCTACGCCAACAGCCGGCGCATGGAAAAGAGCCTGCGGCTGCAGAACGCCGACCTGCTGACCGAGTACAATCTGTACGAAGCGGGCCTCGCTCGTCCCGTAGTCAAGCAAGCCGATTTCCACGGCAAGGCGCCCTTCCTCGAACAGCGCGAGCTCGCACAGCAGGCCGCGTACCTGTGCACGCTGGTCATGACCGATAACGTCGATTCGAACGGCATCGCGCGCTACCCCGTAGGACAGTTACCGCTGATGGACCCGAAAACGGGCGAGGTGCCGATCGACTCGAAGGGGCGCCGCTCTTACATCACCAGCATCGCCTACGGCCCGAGCCTCGGCAAAAACATCGGGCTTGCCTACCTGCCCAACGAGTTCTGCCAGGAGGGCCGCGAACTGCTCACGGAATACCTGGGCGAGCAATTCCCGATGAAGATCGAGGCAGTCGGCTACAAGCCGCTCTACGACCCGGAAAACAAGATGCCGCGCACCTGAGAACAGCGGGGGACAGACTAAGTCTGTCCCCGCCCGGCTCGGAGTAACCCATGGAGTTTAAAGATTATTACGACATTCTCGAGGTCAAGCGGAATGCCACCCAGGATGAAATCAAGCGTTCCTATCGCAAGCTGGCGCGCAAGTATCATCCCGACGTCAGCAAGGAAGAGAATGCCGAGGAGCGCTTCAAGCAGCTTGGCGAAGCCTACGAGGTTCTCAGGGATCCCGAAAAACGTGCAGCCTATGATCAGCTTGGCGCGGACTGGCAGGCGGGCCAGGATTTCAGGCCGCCACCCGACTGGGACCAGGGATTCGAGTTTCACGGTGCGGGTATCGACGACTCGCAGTTCAGCGATTTTTTCGAAAGTCTGTTCGGGCGGCGCGGTTACGCTGAAGGTCGCACGACCCGGCATCACGATTTTCATGCGCGCGGCAGAGACAGCCACGCCAAAGTGCTGATCGATCTCGAAGATGCCTACCAGGGCGCAAGCCGTACGCTGACGCTGAAACATTCCGAACTGGGCGCGGACGGTCGGCCCATACTGAAGGAGCGCACCCTGAATGTTCGCATTCCCAGGGGCGTGCGACAGGGTCAGCATATTCGCCTGGCGAAACAGGGCGGCGCCGGTATCGGCGATGGCAGCGCGGGTGATCTTTACCTGGAAGTCGAGTTCGCCCGCCACCCTTATTACCATGTCGAGGGCAAGGACGTTTACCTGGACCTGCCGGTGACCCCGTGGGAGGCCGCGCTTGGCGCCACGGTTAAAGTACCGACCCCTGCCGGCACGGTCGATTTGAAGATACCGGCGAATTCGGCCACCGGCCGCAAGCTGAGGCTCAAGGGCCGGGGCATCCCGGCAAAGCAGCCCGGCGACCTTTACGTGGTGCTGCAGATAGCGCTGCCGCCGGCCGATTCGGAATCCGCGAAACAGGCCTACAGCAAGTTCAGGCAGGCAGTCGATTTCAATCCACGCACCAGACTGGGGGTATGAGCCGTTATGAATAGTGAAAAGCTGACATTACTTACGGGCGACCTGGTCGAAGAGGACGTGGAGATGAGCCTGGCTCAACTGTGCCGCGCCTGCGAGTTAAGCGAGGCGCAGATCGTCGAACTGGTCGAAGAGGGCGTCATCGATCCCCGGGGAAACAAGCCCTCCAACTGGCGTTTCCAGGGCGTCAGCCTGCGCCGGATCCGCTTTGCCCGCAACCTGCAGCGCGACCTGAGCGTCAATACGCCCGGCGCTGCGTTAGCGCTCGACCTGCTCGAGGAGCTGGAAGAATTGCGCGCGCGCCTGCGTCGCTTCGAGGAGTAGTCCCGTGATTCCGCTGGTTGACAATGAATAGAACCAAAGAAGCCATGGTGCCGGGCCTGACGGGCTGAACAATGCGCCGGGAGTTGCCCGACGCAGGGACGCGCGACTGTTATATTTTTCCCACCGATGACGCGGCTTCCCGTGACCGTAGAGATTTGCTTGCTTACCCGCTATGAGTCTCGACAATCAGCGGCCTGGGCCGGTGAAATCGGCGCGCTCGAGCAGTCGAGATGCGAGGATGCCCGCCACCAGGCCCCAGAAGGCGGCGCCGATGTTGAACAGCGGCAGGTCGGCGACGGTGACGAGAAACGCGACCAGCGCGCCAAGCGTGTAGCGGTCGCCGAAGCAGGTCGCAAACGCGGCCTGCAGGATCTTGAGCAGCGCGAGCCCGGCCAGGGTCATGACCAGGGCTTCGGGTGCGTTGAGCAGGAAGCGCGTGAAGGTCGGCGCGAGCAGGCCGAAAACCAGTGCGAGCAAACCCACGAAGATACCGGCGGTATAGTGGCGGGCGCGTTCGCCGGAGCTGCTGACGATGGCGTTTGTCGGTCCGGTCAGGCAGCTGCTGACGCCGCCGAATATGGCGCCGATAATACTGCCGATGCCGCAGGCGGCGGTGATCGCGTTGATCGGCGGCCGGTGGCCGACCGCGCGCAGCACCGCAATGCCCTGTCCGTTCTGGACGACGAGCACGGTGATCGCGAGCGGCACGACGAGTTCGATCGCCGCGGCGAATGACCAGGCCGGCGCCTGGATCACGGGTTCGATGAAGTCGAGCGTGGCGAAGGTGCCGGCCTCGAAGCGTCCGCCGAAGAGCGCGGCGCCGATCCCGACCAGCAGGGCGCCGATCAGCGCCGGCATACGTCGTCCGAGCGCCGGCAATACGCTCAGTACGATCCAGGTGACGACCATCGGTCCAGCTATGCCGAAGTCGCTGTGCAACGCGCGCACGAGGTCGAGCCCGAAGCGCAGGAAGACACCGGCGACCATGCCCATCACGATCGGCATCGGCACCACGTCCATCGCGCGCCGCACCCAGCCGGTGATACTGAGCAGGAACATCAGCAAACCGGTCAGGTAAAACGCACCGATGACCTCCGCAAAACTCAGGTGCGCGAGCGACGGCCCGACCAGTACCGTGCCGGGAATGGTCCAGAAAAACACCAGCGGTTCCCGGTAAACCCAGCAAAACAGGATTGTGATCAGTCCGTTGACGAAGAACACGCCGAATACCCAGGATGCGATCTCGGCCTCGGACAGTCCGCCATGGCTGCCGACCGACAGGATGATCGCGACCGGCGCGGTAACCGCGAACAGCCAGCCGACAAATCCGTTAGCGGCATAGGTGAGGCCGAAGTCACGCCACATCTGGCTCAGTGTAGCGCGCGGCGCGGGTGGCTGTTCCAGCGGCAGGTTCAAGTCGCCGCCCACCTTCGGCCGACGCAGCCGGACAGCAAGGCTGTCATCTTCGATCCCGTTTGCATGCCATGAAAATATGAAAGCATATGGATGGTGTCGGCCTTACATTTGACATTGGGATATCAGGACTTGTTTACCTTAAATGGGGCGAAAATCTTCTAGGCTGAAACTTGGATTCGCACCCTTATAATTAAATCTACGGGAACAGTGTACCGATTTTCCAGCCGCATGCTCCAGGAATGAAACAGATATACTGTCCCGTAATCGGCATCGTGGTTCAGTAAAGGAACGACCCGCCGTCGACAATCAGCTTCTGCCCGTTTATGTAGCCTCCATTTTCCGAGGTCAAAAAGCGGATTGCGCCGGTGATCTCGTCGGGCTCGCCGATCCGCTTCAGTAAGATTTTTTGGGCCAGCTCCGGCTCATTCGTCGCCAGGTCAAAGCGTTCGTCGACCTCCGGGGTTCTTATCGTGCCGGGAATGACGCAATTGACCCGCACCCTGGGCGCCAGCTCAATCGCCAGGCACTTGGTCATCACCAGTACGCCGGCCTTGGCGGCACAGTAGTTGAGGCCATTGGCGCGGCCGGTGATCCCGGTGAGCGCGCCCAGGTTGATAATCTGGCCACCGGACTCCTGTGCCATCATCACCCGGCCGGCCGCCTGCGAGGTCAGAAAGACCGACTTCATATTGGTGTCGACGACGCGATCCCATTCTTCCTCCGTGAGCTCGAGCAACGGCCGGTCGATATTGATGCCTGCATTGTTGATCAGCACGTCCACAGCGCCGAAACGCGTCAGCGTGCTGTCGATCAGGCGATCGACTTCGCGGGATTGCCTGATATCGGCCTTGACGAGGAGTACTCGATCGCTGACCGCCTGGCAGGCCTCGAACGTTTGCTGCGCGTTCACCTCGTTGGCGTGATAGTTGAGCACCACGCTGTGGCCTTCCTGCGACATGGAGAGCGCGATCGCGCGGCCGATTCCGCGTGTCGCCCCGGTAATGATGAATGTTTTGGCCAAATCGTGCCTCCGGCTGCATGTATTCCCGAGAAAGTATACTCATTTACGCGGATAATCGGGGGGGAACTCAGGCCACTTTTTCGGTTTTTCGGGGGACGGTTTAGCTAACTGGACCGGTGGATATATTGTTTCGGTCCGCGGTGTATTCGGGGTTATAATTTCTTGATATGTCGAGGCATATTGCTATCGACACGCTGTATCACAACAACAACAGACCCATACCGGAGGAGCACATGAACAAAGACGACGAAATCAAATTTCTGCAACGACTGGTTACGGAAAACGGCATCAGCCGCCGCAAGTTCCTGTCCGCGGCGATGGCCGTGGGCGTGGGATCGATGGCGCCCATACTCTATAGTGAAGCGGCCCGGGCCGCGCCGAAGACAGGCGGCATGCTCAGGCAGGGGCTGACCGGCGGCGCGACCAGCGACGTACTGGACCCGGGCCAGATCCTGGACTCCTATATGATAAACCTGCAGTTCGGCCAGTTGCGCAACAACCTGACCGAAGTCGCGGCCAGCGGCGAACTGGTGGGAGAACTCGCCGAGAGCTGGGAATCCAACGCGAATGCCACCCAGTGGATTTTCAATATTCGCAAGGGCGTGGAGTTTCACAATGGCAAAACCCTGAATGCAGAGGACGTGGTGGATTCTCTGAACCATCACCTGGGTGAAAAATCGACGTCGGCCGCGGCCGGCATCCTCACCGGAGTCGATACTGTCAAGGCGGACGGGGCGAATAAGGTGGTGGTGAATCTCAAGGGTGGCGATGCCGACTTTCCGTTTATCTTGAGCGACTACCACATCCTGATCTGTCCCTCTAACGGAGACGGCAGCATCGACTGGCAATCCGGAATCGGCACGGGCGGCTACGCCCTGGCGGATCACGAACCCGGAATTCGCTCGCTGACAAAGCGCTATCCCAATTACTGGAAAGAAGGCAAGGCGCATTTCGACGCAATCGAGTCGCTGGGGATCGAAGACCCGTCGGCGCGCACCACGGCCCTGCGCACGGACGCGGTGGACTGCATCCAGAAAGTGGAGTTGAAAACCGCGAGCCGGCTCGCCAAGCTGCCGGGCGTGAATGTCATCGCCACCACCGGCAACAAGCAAGTGACGCTGCCGATGCGCACGGATAT
>JAOTTY010000264.1 GCA_029864185.1 Gammaproteobacteria bacterium | reverse complement strand
GAACGGGCTGAGATTAATCGGTATACTGTCCCCGAATCAGGTGTCTTCGCATTACCGGCGGTATGCTGGTTTGTGGCGGGTATCGGTTAACTTCCGATGCGCGTGCGAATCGAAATACCGATATAGGCGTTCCGCTCCGGGGCCGGTTCGAAATAACGATCACCGAATGCGTTGATCTGGATATTGTTGTTATAGTCCTCATCGAACAGATTATTGATTCCCATAAACGGAGCGATTTCCCACTCTCCGTAACTCCCGTTATAGCCGATACGAAGGTTCGACACCTGGCTCGAATCGACGCGGGTATCGTTCGCGTTATCCGCGTATAACTCGCCGGTATAGGTCCAGTCCCAGGTTGCGTAATATCCACCTTGCCCGTTCCAGGTCAGGTCGAGGTAAAGCAGTTCCTGCGGAATCCCGGGGATCCGGTTGCCGTCGAAAACGTCGCCGTTAGTATCGGAGAAGCGATCGAATACAAAATCGGAGTAGGTGTAAGCCGCGGTCATCTCGATTTGCCGCGTAAGATGCCGGCTATAGGAAACTTCGAGTCCGTCACGGGTGGACGACCCGGCATTTTCGAAAAATGTGCGTCCGGGCTGGGCCGGCAGCTCGAACGGGGTCAGCTCGTTATCGACATCGATGTGAAACAGCGCCAGGTCGAAGCGCTGACTGTCGTCCATTCCCTTGAGGCCTATTTCGTAGTTGGTCGAATCCTGCGGTTCGAGCGACTGATTGAATCCGCCTCCGGCGGGATTGGCAAACTCGGTGGTGGTCGGCGTCTCGAACGCGGTGGAGATGGTCGCATAGAAATGGGTGTTGCCGCCCAGGTCGATACTGATTCCCGCCATCGGGCTGGTATGGTCGAAGTCTATCTCGCCGGAATCGTCGCCGTCGGCAAGATAATCGTCGCTGACGTCGAACTTCACATCGTCATGGCGAATACCGAAGGTGAGTTCGACGCTATCGTTGAGTCGCGTTTCGTTTTGCAGATACACACCGAGCGAAGTCACCAGCTCGTCCTGGTCGAAGGTCTGCGCACCGAGCGCACCCGACAGATTGTCGAATCGGCTGCGGGCGTCGTCCTGGCGATCGTAATCCACGCCCAGCAACAGGCGATTCGACCGGCCGGCCAGGTCGCCCGGCAGTGTAAACTTGAGCCCCGCCCCGTTGAAATTGCGATCGAGCTCCACCGCGCCGCCGTTCTGGAACGGCAGTCTGTTGCTGAAGTCTCTTTGCGTATGGTAAATCCGCGCCTCGAAGTCGCGACCCCCGGCGAGGCCCGTTTTATGGAGCAAACCGAGCCGGGTCTGCTCCAGTGCTTCGCCGGCATCGAATGTAACGTTTTGCGCCCGCGCCTGTTCCGGGTCGAGTTCCGCGTCCGCCACGGTCAGGCTGCCCGGATCGTTGGCCACCGGCTGATCGGTATGGTGCAGGGTAGCTAGCAGTGAGGAGCCGCCCTTGATCGTGGTTTCGAAGCGGCCGTTGAGCTGGGTATTTTCGTATTCGCTGTGGTCGCGAAAGCCGTCGCTGGACGTGTCCGACAGATTTACGAGGTAGTTGAGCCGGCCGTTTTCGCCGCCGATTTTCAGCTGATTGTTGTGAAAGCCGAAATCGCCGGCGGTGGTGCGCGCGCTGACAAACGGATCGACGGGCCCGCTCTCGGATTCAATCAATATCACGCCGCCCGATGCATTGCCGTACAAGGAGGATGACGGCCCGCGAATAACGGCGATCTCCCTGGCGGAGCCGATATCGATGCCGTCCACCGACCCCTGCCCGTCGGGCAAGGTTTCGGGAATCCCGTCGACGATGATCTTGATGCCGCGTATGCCGAAACTGGAGCGCGCGCCGAAGCCCCGGATCGAGGCGCGCAAGTCCTGCGCGAAGTTGTATCGATTGAGCATGAACAGGCCGGGCACGCCGCCGAGGGATTCATCCAGGCCGAGCTGTTCGTTGCCGAGCTGAATTTTGTCCTGGCCGACGGTGCTGACTGCCGCCGGTATCTCGTCGATGCTTTTTTCTACCCGGATCGGCGTTATCGTAATTGGACCCAGTCCGCTGTCCTGGGCCGCGCAAACCGCCGGCAAGGCGCAGATTAACGCCAGGGTTACCGCCGATAATTTCACCGGCAGGAATCGGGCGCGATTCGAGGCGGCCCTGCTCGTTACCGGTTGCCGGTCGGCGGGGGAGATTTTAGCCGCGGAACTTGCGGGCGATGCCTGGCGTAACCCGGTGGGCGCGCCTGAATAGGTGGCGTAACGCGTTAACACCGGATCGCGCAGGAATAGTCATACCGCTGCCGCGGACGGCGGCGAATATCCCTGCGGAAATGTCCGGCGCCTGGTCGAAATCGAACGCATCGACTTCGATTCCCGAGTACCACTCGACGACGTCATCCAGGTCCCGGTCGGTTGCCTGCCATACCCGGTCCTTGCGCGTGCCGATTCAGACCGCGGCCTTGTTGCAACTGATCGCCATATGCCGGGCATCGGGGACAACCGCGAAAAGCTCGATCCAAACGCGGGCGGCATCTTGATGTGGGGCAGGATATTCCGGGGGATGTTGGTGGCAAGTTCCCTGTCCTGCTCCATGAACTTGCCGCGAGTTCCCCCGGTACTTTTGGAGTTGCTGAGCTTCCTGATGTTCTTCGCATCCCCGGCCGCGTAAACCTTGTGGCCGGAGAGCGAAAGCAGAATAGCCGATGCCACGAATGGCAGAAGTTCATTCATCAGGTGCTCCCTGGTTTTTAAATAAATTGTTTATTTTTATTGGGGGATAAATTTAAGCATAAATATTGCGAAATGGTAAAGAGCGCACGGCTGTTCCCCGGGGACGGAATTCGCTCACTCGCCCCGCGCCAGGGCTTCGATCATTTTTGCCAGTCCGTCGACGACGTAAACCATCCGCTGGTAGTCGACCTTGTCCGGGGTATCTTGCGCCGAGTGGTACCAGGGGTAGCGATACGGCGCGGTATCCGTGATCATCAAGGCGGGATAACCCTGCTTCCAGAAGGAACGGTGATCCGACCAGTCGACGCCGGGGATGAAGGCCGGTGCGGCAATCCCTTCCGACGGAAAGCGGGCGTGCTGCCTGAAGGCGCGTAGCGAGCGGGTGACCAGCGCACGCGAACGCAGATTGCCGACGAAGGCGATGAAATTTCCCTGCTGCGGGTAAAACAAATTCAGTGGCGGCGGATAGTGCTGGCTGCCCGGGTCGTCGCGGTAATAGCCGATGGTCTCCAACGCGAACATGGCGACGATGTTTTCTCGCTGCCGGGCCGCGCGCCTGGCGTAGGCGTCGCTGCCCATGGTTCCGGTCAGGAAATGCGGCGGCTCTTCGTTGACGAAAGCCACGAAGCGAAGCGTCCGTGGCAGCTCGATATCAACGAAGCGACGCGCCAGTTCCAGCAGCGCGGCGACGCCGGAACCGTTATCGTTTGCGCCCGGTGCACCGACAACGGCATCGTAATGCGCGCCGACGACGATGACTTCATCGACCAGGCGGTTGCCGGCGCGGGTGACCTCGATATTGGCGTAATCGTCGCCACCGAATTCGTATGACTGGAAGCCGACGGCATAACCCGATGCCTCGAATTGCGCGGCGATGTAATCGCGCGCGGCGGCGAGCCCCTTTTTTTCGAGGTAATGCCGACCCGCGGGATTAATGCACAGCGTCTCGACGTGACGCTCGAGTTTGAGCGCCAGTTCGCGGCCGCCCTCATCGAGCGGCGGCAGCGCGCCCCGGAACGACTCGCCCGGCATTTTGATCATGTAAACCAGCAATCCCACCAGGGCGATAACGACGATGAGCAAAACGGTCATGCGACGCGCCATCTCGATCTCATCGGATTTTCAAACCAGCGACCGGCACCGGCGGCGGGAATCGAGCCGCTGCAGACCATGCTTCGCGGCCAGGTCGAGCGCCTGCCGATACTCGTCATGGCTCAGTGACCTGTCGAGTGGCGGATAATCGCCTGCCCGATAGCAGGGATGATACTGGTCCATCAGGTTCAGGTAGGTGTGCCTGGAAACGTCGTTGGCGAGAAATGCGATTACGGCCTCGGTGCCGGCGAGATCGTCCGGCAGCACCAGGTGGCGCACCAGCAGGCCGTGCTGCGCGATACCGTCCGCGTCGAGCCGCAGGTCGCCGACCTGGCGATACATTTCGCGCACGGCGGCGAAGTTGATCTCGACGTAATCGCGCACATGGGAATATTGGTGGGCAATCGCGGAATCGCCGTATTTCATGTCCGGCATGTAAATATCGATGATCCCGTCGAGCAGCGCCAACGCCTCGGGGCTGTCGTAGCCGCCGGTGTTGTAGACCAGCGGTAGGCGCAAACCCCGGTGGGCGGCAATCTCGACCGCGGCAACGATTTGCGCCACGACGTGGCTGGGCGTGACGAAATTGATGTTGTGACAACCCTGCGCCTGCAGCTGCAGCATTATCTCGGCGAGTGCTGGCGGCGTGACCTCGTGACCGGCGCCCTTTTGACTGATGTCCCAGTTCTGGCAGAAAACGCAGCGCAGGTTGCACCAGCTGAAAAAAATCGTGCCCGAACCCCACGTGCCGCGCAGTGGATCTTCCTCGCCGTGATGCGGGCCGTAACCGTGCACCACTGCGTTGACGCCGGTTCTGCAAACCGCGCCCTTGACGGTTTCGAGGCGATCGACGTGGCAGTAGCGGGCACAGAGGTCACAATCGGCCAGGCGCCGATACGCGCGCTCGGTCCTTGCGCGCAAGCGGCCATCGTCGAGCAACGACAGGTAGGCGGGTTCGAATTCCTGCGCCGGGTCAGGCCTGTTCATGCTATCGGTCTCATCGCCAGGTGCCTGGCGATGAGATTAACCCAATCGAGGTCTCCGGGAACAGAATACCGGTTGGTTTTTAAACGATTCCCGGCCCTTTTTTGTGCGAATGCAGGGATAATCCATGAAATTGATGTACTGTCCCCCGAATTCCGGGTGAAAGAATGCGCGGATAGCCCGGGAAATTTATCAGAACGGCGGGATTTCCCGGCCTCTTTCGGGCGGGTCGTCGGCGGCGGATGGAAAAGAAAGGGTAAGATTTCGCGCGAAGAGATGCTAACATTCACGACCCCAGCGGAGAGGTGCCGGAGTGGTCGAACGGGGCAGACTCGAAATCTGTTGTACGCCTTGGCGTACCGTGGGTTCGAATCCCACCCTCTCCGCCAGTTAATCTGGCCCTATCCCCCGGTTTCCTCGAGGCCCGTAAAAAAATCTGTAATTATCAAGGGGGTAGGGCTGTTATTTTGACATGAATCAGTCTCTGCGGCAGCCACAATTCTCGAGCCAGGTCAAAAAATCCCCGCTTTTCTCTAATGCCAAAAAGCCAGTTCACTTTCGTGTTTTCGTGATTAATACCAGTAGCTTGTGTTTAAGAAAAACATGCTGTCTCAAAATGCATAAAAGAGGCAGATTTGAAAGGGTGCTCAAACATCTGATAACAAGTTGCGCTAACCTATGGAAGCGCCAGGTGAAAATAAATAAATAAAGGAGAGCCGAGATTTAGATTATTTATCGAAGCTAATATTACCGGATTCCGTTGAGTTATTTACAGGCAGTCAATTCAAGAAATCGAACTTTTATTAAATCTCAATATTAGACAAAAAGCGGACCCCCAAAAATTTGGTATGGGATTCCGCTATCGACCCAACTCCGTCTCCCACGGCTCAAAGA
>JAOTTY010000263.1 GCA_029864185.1 Gammaproteobacteria bacterium | reverse complement strand
CCGACTCGACTTATTATGAGTCATCCCCGCGCAGGCGAGGATCTTTAACGGTTTTGTCTGCTGGAAGCGAAAAGGTACCCGCTTTCACCGATCTGAGCGCTTGCTGTTCTCGTCATTCCGGTTTGCTTCAGACGCCGACCCTGGTCGAGCGGCGCTCGAGCAGCAGCGTATCGCGCCAGCGCCCGTCGCGTCGGGCGATACGCTCGCGAATCCCGACTTTCCGGAAGCCATGGCCCAAATGAAGGCGCAGAGTCGCCAGGTTTTCGGGAAAAATAGACGAGTACAGGGTCCAGATACCGTGCTGTTCCGATTCCTCGACGAGCGCGGCCATCAGCCTGCCGCCGATACCCTGTCCCAGGTGTCGGGTATCGACGTAAATACTGACTTCCGCAACGCCTCGGTAGCATTCCCGGGCCGATACCGGGGCCAGCGCCGCCCAGCCCCGCACTTCACCGTCCTGTTCCCAGACCAGCCGACAGAAAGAATGGTATTTGAGCTGCCATGCCGGCCAGTCCGGTGGGCTGGTTTCGAAAGATGCCTCGCCGGTATCGAGTCCACGTCGATAGATATCCAGCACGAAATCGGCGTCACTACTGCGCATGTTTCTGATCATTAATGGCGTTATACGGGCTCCCGGCCGCGGGTTGCAATAGAATTTACTTATAAAATGGGTCAGGCGATATAAGCAATACCTTGGCTGGAAGCCATTGTTATGTTACTTTTCGCGCACGGAGGAACATAACAAAACTCCTTAACCTGTCGACACGATCATAAAATAAGGGCAATGAGTCCGTGATAATCGGGTCGGCGCTTCATTAAAGAAATAACAATTGGAGAGAGTGACCAATGAAACTTTTTAATACGCTGGCAGTATCGGCAGCCGTCGCACTTGCATCGACTTCAGGTGTGGCGAACGCTGGTACGCTTCAGGACGTAAAAGCCCGCGGCGAGCTGAATTGTGTGGTAACCACCGGTGTTGCCGGATTTGCCGCGCCGAACGACCAGGGTCGTTGGGAAGGCTTCGACGTTGATTTTTGCCGCGCGACCGCAGCCGCGGTACTGGGTGATCCGAACAAGGTCAAATTCGTGCCGACCACCGGTAAAACCCGCTTTACCGTGCTGAACTCGGGCGAGGGCGACATTTTGTATCGTAACACCACGATCACGATGAGCCGCGACGCCGACCTGAAACTGACCTTCCTGGGCGTCAACTACTACGATGGTCAGGGCTTCATGGTACCCAAGGCGCTCGGCGTAACTTCCGCCAAGCAGCTCGACGGCGCCTCGGTCTGTATCCAGACCGGCACCACCACCGAGCTCAACCTGGCCGATTATTTCCGTGCCAACAACATGAGCTACGAGCCGGTTACCATCGAAACCAACGAAGAAGGGCAGACCAACTACCTCGCGGGACGTTGCGACGTATACACGACTGACGCATCGGGCCTCGCGGCTACCCGCAGTACTTTCGACAATCCCAATGCACACGTGATTCTGCCGGAAATTATTTCCAAGGAACCTCTCGGGCCAGCGGTACGCCAGGGTGACGACGAGTGGGCCGATACCACCCGCTGGGTGCTGAACATGCTGATCGAAGCCGAGGAATTCGGACTGACCCAGGCCAACGTCAAGCAGCACGCTGCCAAGGCCGGCGACAATCCTTCGATCAATCGTATGGTCGGAACCGAAGGCGATTTTGGCTCCATGATCGGGCTCGACAAGCAGTGGGCGGTACGCGCGATTTCCGCGGTAGGCAACTACGGCGAGATCTTCGAGCGCAATATCGGTGTCAACACGCCGCTGGGCCTGTCGCGCGGTTTGAATGCGCAATGGACCAAGGGCGGTATTCTGTATTCACCGCCGCTGCGTTAAGTTATAAAAGGTTCGATCCGGCGGCCGCCAGGCCGCCGGTTCAATCTACCTGCAGTCGAATGAAATGATCGATAATTATAGATATAAGGGGTAACGGTCATGGAAGCAACAACTCAACAACCGCTATGGTACCGGATCGTCTACGACAAGGAGACGCGCTCCGTTGCGATTCAGGTCCTGACGATCGCGCTGTTGTTTGCATTTTTCTTTTATATCGTTCGCAATGCGATCGTTAACCTCGAAACCATCGGCAAGGGATACAGTTTCTCTTTCCTGTGGGATGCATCGAATTACGATATCAATCAAACCCTGATCGAATACGATTCCCGCAGCCCGCACTGGCGCGCTGCCATCGTCGGCATCATCAATACCCTGCTGGTTGCGGTCGCCGGGATTATTCTCTCGACCATTGTCGGATTCCTGCTCGGTGTGTTGCGCCTGTCGCACAACTGGCTGATCAACCGGGTCGTTTATGTCTACATCGAATACGTACGCAACGTTCCGGTGTTACTCCATATTTTACTGGTTCACGGTATCATCGTGAACACGCTGCCGGTTCCGAAGAATGCGATGATGGCCTTCGACGGCACATTGTTTCTGACTAACCGCGGCTTTTATACACCTAAACCCATATTTGAGCCGGCGATGTGGGCGGTATTGATTGCCTTCATTATCGGTATCGCCTTCGCGATCTGGTTTAGAGGTTATGCCAAGAAGATCCAGGACGCGACGGGCAAAATTTACCCCGTACTTCTGATAAGCCTGGGCGCCATTATACTCTTCCCGATCATCGTATTTTTTCTCGCCGGTATGCCAATAAACCTGGATTATCCCGAACTCGCGGGTTTTAATTTCAAGGGTGGGCTGGTTTTGAGACCAGAATTTGTCGCCCTGTGGATAGCGCTGTCGCTCTATACCGCTGCCTTCATCGCGGAAATCGTGCGTGCCGGAATCCAGGCGATCAGCCATGGCCAGACCGAGGCCGCGTTCGCACTCGGCATCACCCCCGGCCGCACGATGCAGCTGGTTATCATTCCCCAGGCGTTGCGCGTCATTATTCCACCGCTGTCGAGCCAGTATCTCAATATCACCAAGAACTCGTCGCTCGCGATTGCGATCGGCTATATGGATATCGTTGCGACGATTGGCGGGATTTCGCTTAACCAGACCGGGCGCGAAATGGAATGCATGACGATCGTGCTGGCGCTGTACCTGTCTTTTTCGCTGCTCATTTCGGCGTTTATGAACTGGTATAACAAGCGCATCAAACTGGTGGAGCGTTAACATGAACGAACAGCAAACCTACGCACCGGGCACCCATCCGGACCTGCCGCCGCCACCCAGCATGGTAGGCTTCATCGGCTGGATTCGCGAGAATCTGCTGGGATCGACCACCAACATCGTGATCACGGTGTTGACGCTCTACTTCCTGTACCTGATCGTACCGCCGATGCTCAGCTGGCTGTTTCTGAACGCCGTTTTCGAGGGCGCCTCGCGTGACGAGTGCCGTGCGGTCATGGAAGAGACTGGCAGAAAAGGGGCCTGCTGGGCGTTTATCGGGCAGCGCTTCGAACTGTTCGTCTACGGCTTTTACCCGGAGGCCGAGCGCTGGCGTGTCAATCTGTCGTTTTTCATGATGCTGGCGGCGTTATACCCGGTGCTTTACGATACCGCGCCTTACCGCAAGCAGGGTCTTTACTACGCGATGATCGCGCCATTCATCATCGGCTGGCTGCTGATCGGGGGCCTGGGCCTGGAGCCGGTGCCGACCGAAAAATTCGGCGGTTTCATGCTGACGCTCGTTATCGGGGTCACCGGAATCGTCGGTTCGCTGCCGCTCGGTATCGTGCTCGCGCTCGGAAGGCAATCGCACCTGCCCGCCGTACGCATCGTCTGCGTTGCCTTTATCGAATTTATCCGCGGCGTGCCGCTGATTACGCTGCTGTTCGTCGCGTCGACGATGCTGAACTACTTCCTGCCGCCGGGGACTACCTTCGACCTGCTGCTGCGAGTGCTGATCATGGTCATCCTGTTCTCCGCTGCCTACATCGCCGAAGTCGTGCGCGGCGGGCTGCAGGCGATTCCGAAGGGACAGATCGAGGCCGCCGATGCGATGGGGCTCAAGTACTGGCAGTCGATGCGACTGATCATCCTGCCGCAGGCGCTGAAGATATCCATTCCCGGTATCGTCAACACCTTTATCGGCCTTTACAAGGATACGACGCTGGTCATCATCATCGGCCTGCTCGATCCGCTCGGCGTCGGCCGCGCGTCGCTCGCCGACACCAAGTGGCAGGGCCTGTCGACCGAGGTATATGTCTTCGTCGCAATCTTTTTCTTCGTTTCCTGTATTTCGATGGCGAGATACTCGCTTTATCTCGAACGCAAACTCCATACCGGACACTAACCCACCAGGTATAAGACTATGAGCACACCAGAACCCGACATGAGCAGCCAGGAAACCATGGCTCCCGATCTCAAGATCTCGGATGAGGTCACCATCCAGATAAAGAACATGCACAAGTGGTACGGTTCGTTTCACGTGCTCAAGAATATCAATCTCGAGGTCAATCGGGGCGAGCGGATCGTCATCTGCGGGCCGTCGGGGTCCGGCAAGTCGACGATGATACGCTGCATCAACCGCCTGGAGGAACACCAGCAGGGGCAGATTATCGTCGACAACGTCGAGCTGACCAACGACCTCAAGAATATCGACGCCATCCGCCGCGAGGTCGGCATGGTGTTCCAGCACTTCAACCTTTTTCCACACCTGACGGTCATGGAGAATTGCGCGCTGGCGCCGATCTGGGTCAAGCAGGTGCCGCGCAAGGAAGCCGAGGCCACCGCGATGAAGTACCTGACGCGGGTAAAAATACCCGAGCAGGCCAACAAGTTCCCCGGCCAGCTTTCCGGTGGCCAGCAACAGCGCGTCGCGATCGCGCGTTCGCTGTGCATGAATCCCCGCATCATGCTGTTCGACGAGCCCACTTCCGCGCTCGATCCCGAGATGATCAAGGAAGTGCTCGACGTCATGATCGAGCTGGCCAAGGAAGGCATGACCATGCTTTGCGTAACCCACGAAATGGGCTTCGCCAAGACGGTCGCCAACCGGGTTATTTTCATGGATGACGGCGAAATCATCGAGGAAAACGAGCCGCATGAATTCTTCGATAATCCGCAGCACGAGCGCACCAAGTTATTCCTGAGCCAGATCCTCGAGCACTAATAGCAAAGCTCGGAATACCCGCCATGCCGCCGGGTCTGCCCCGGCGTTGATACGGAATCCTGCTGCCATGGATTGGGGTGCGGGCGGGTCGCGGGATGGCAGCTGCACATCGCCACGGAAATTTCCGGACAGATTTCGAATGGCCGTCAGACCGGGCTTGCGGTGGCGACCGCCATCTCCGCACTGTCTGTGTAACCCGCACCCACGCGACAATAGCTAATTAATCGGCGGTCCCGAGCAGGGCTTTCAGGTCGGCGAAGGTATCCAGCCCGCGCTGGTGTCTTTCATCCTCCGACAACTGGCTTGCGGTATGCTCCGCGCCCTCAAGGTCCGCTGCGGGCAATTCGTACAGGAAACGGCTCGGCTCGCAGTGCTGCAGCTCGCCGAATTTTTGCCGCATTTTGGCATAGCTCAGGGTCAGACCGGCGGCGGCGCGGGTAATTCCGACATAAGCCAGCCTGCGTTCTTCCTCGAGCCCTTCGGGATCCTGGGATTGATGATGCGGCAGGCTGTCCTCCTCGAAGCCCACGAGGTAGACCTGGTCGAACTCCAGCCCTTTGGCGGCATGAATCGTCATCAGCTGCACCGCGTCCTGCTGTTGCTGCTCGTCGT
>JAOTTY010000262.1 GCA_029864185.1 Gammaproteobacteria bacterium | reverse complement strand
CGATGCCTGAAGGTTATGACCAGCACCATGTCGAAGGGTTCGCGCAGCATGAATTCGCCGACCTGGTTGTGGTCGAGATCGAAAATCGTCGTCGCGCCGCTGTCTATGTTGGTGCGCTTGATCATGACGACGATGACGAAATCGACGCCGTCTCGATGCGCCCCTTCGGGCGTGGGCTTGCCGATCCTGCCGTCGCGCGCCTCGATTCGAAACTGGTGCAGCTCGATATGCCACTGGTGGTTGCCGCTCATCCGGGTGAACACCCGGTTGCCGAATTCGAGCAGCGTCGGCAGCGTCAGGCTCTGCTGCAGGTCGTCCAGTATCGGCGCGAAATAACGCGCCACCCCACCATTGAGCGGGTTGTAGTCTAGCGTCTGGTAATGCGGCTGGTAAGGCATCAACTGCGCCTGCTCGCCGGGTTTGAGAATCGCGTAGACGGCGTGGCGGCGCTTGCGATACCTGCCGCCGTCGGCCATGTACCGATCCTCCTCCAGCCGATCCCAGCTGTTCAGAAATACTACGTCATCGCCGACCGGTACGGCAGCAATATCCGACAATAGCTCGATGGCCTGCGCCGATTCGATAAACAGGAAGCCATCCGCAGCCAGCCGGTCAACGATGTCGGTGATTTGCAACCTGCGGTCCCTGGCCTGTCAGCCCGCTATCTGCAGGATCTATCATGCAGGCCAACGCCGCCTTTCATCGCAGAAAACGGGTCGTCACAAAACCATCGTAGCTCTCGAGCGCATTGTCGAGCCTGCCCTGGGTCACGAAAAAATCGGCGAGATCCTTGCTATAGGCCGACACCAGCGACCCCAGCCAGTCGTCGGATTTCTGCTCCAGCGCCGACGGGAAGATGAATCCCTCGAGCGTGCGCCGAACGCCCTCCGGATTCATCTGCGCGGCGCGGGCGATGGCCGCATGCATCGGCTCCGGATTCTTTTTCCAGTGTTTATTGGACGCTTCGACGACGTCCATGAAGGCCTGCACGATTTCCGGGTGCTGGTCGAGGAAGGCGGTTGGCACCGTCACCGTATCGAACAGCTTGAGGCCGATCTGCGCCTGTTCCGCACCGGTCATCAGCGGCTTGCCGAGCGTCGAGATGGCGCGCAGGGCCCCGCCCGAGGCGCAGGCCATGACGACGTCGCCATGCTGCAGCGCGGTGGCGGTCGCCGTGCCGTCGGCCGTCGCGGCGATATCGACCAGCGACGGATCGACGCCGAGGTGCTCGAGCACCCTGAGCATCCGGTAGTGGCTGACGCTGCCGGCCTGAACCGCGACTTTTTTACCCTGCAGCTCGGCGGCGTTATCGCGGCTGATTCCGGCGTCGTAGCGCACGATGCAATTATCGTCTTCCGGGTAGCCGACGGCGATGCCGACCATGGTCAGCTCGAGGCCCCGGGTGACGGCCACCAGGAACGGGACATGGCCCTGCGAATAAGCGATCTGCAGATCGCCAGCGGCGAGCGCCGCGTTCATATCGTTGCCGCTTTCGAAAGGAATCCAGTTAACCGTAAGCCCGAGCGCGCGGTCGAATGTCTTCTTGTGCCGGGAGAACAACGCGGGCGTCGGCAACTGCATCGAATAGCCCACGGAAATTTCCGAGAGCCGCTGATCTGCGGCGCTGGCGGCCGCGCCGGCAAAGCCGGCGCACAGCGCGAAGATGAAAATCAGGCAACGCTTCATGGGCTGGGGATTATCCCCGTTGCCGACTACAATGCAAGATTCCCGAGCGCAACATCCATCGCCGCGATGATTTCGTCGATATCGTCCCTGGTGCAGATCAGCGCCGGGCTCAGGCACAGCGTGTTATTGAATTGCGGCAGACTGCGGTTGGTGCGCCCGATCATGACACCCTGCTTCAGACAGTCGCCAACCACTGCGGCCACAACGCCCTCGTCCAGCGGCTCGCGGGTTGTGCGGTCCTTGACCAGTTCCGCGCCGCAGAACAGGCCCTTGCCGCGCACGTCGCCAATAACGGCGTGCTTGTCCTGCAGCTCGTACAGGCGATCCATCAGGTAGTCGCCCATTTTATTGACATTGTCGAGCAGGTTTTCCTCCTCGATGATGCGCATGTTCTCGAGCGCGGCCGCGGGTCCGCCGGCGCAGCCACCGAAGGTGCTGATGTCGCGGAAATAATGCAGCTTGTCGCTCGGCTCGGCGAGAAACTCGTTGAACAGGTCCTCGGTGGTCACCATCACCGAGATCGCCGCGTAGCCGCTGGCGACGCCCTTGGCCATGGTGACGATGTCGGGCTTGACGTTGTAATGCTGGTAACCGAACCACTTGCCGGTGCGGCCCATGCCGCAGACGACTTCGTCGATATGGATCAACACGCCGTACTTGCTGCAGATTTCCTGCACGGTCTCCCAGTAACCCTCGGGCGGCACGATGACGCCACCACCGGCGGTAATCGGCTCGAGGCAGACCGAGCCGATCGTGTCCGGGTCTTCGGCGAGAATGACCTTTTCCAGGTCTCTCGCCGCCTGCACGCCGTAATCGGGGTCGGCGCCGCGCGGGTCGCGATAGGCCAGGCAGTGCGGGATCTCGACGAAGCCCGGGGTGAAGGGACCGTATTGATCCTTGCGCTGCGCCTGGCCGCCGGCGGAGAGCGTCGTGATCGTGGTGCCGTGGTAATCGCGATCGCGATAGATGATCTTGTGTTTCTTGCCGTCGTTGTTGAGCGCCGCGAGCTGGCGCACCAGCTTGAAGCCCTTCTCATTGGCCTCGGAGCCCGAATTGGCGTAATAAACGCGGCTTAAGCCCGGCATCTTGTCGACCAGTTTTTCGGCAAACAGCGCGCCTGGGATATTGCCCGCGGAGTTCGCGAAGTAACACATCCTGGCGATCTGATCGCGCACCGCGTCGGCGATGCTCTCGCGGCCGTAGCCCACATTCACGGTCCAGACGCCGCCAGACACCGCGTCGAGGTATTCGCGTCCGTTGTGATCCTTGACGCGCATACCCTTGCCCTCGACGATGACCATCGGGTCGGTCGATTGCCAGGGTTTGTGCTGCACCAGGTGATGCCACAGGTGATTCCTGTCGCTGCCGACAATTTCATTGATGTTTTCGGGTTTCATCGCGGACTCCGCGCCAACGGGCGATCTTGAATGGGATTAAGGGAAACAGAGGCTAAAATGAATCGAACGGGTTACAATAGAGCCAGATCATCCCTATTGATGAGACCAATTCAGGAGAGCATGCAAAACCGCGGTGACAACATGATGTGGGGACAGCTGTTTCGCCTGTCGCGCGACCGCAAAATCAGCTACCAGCGGCAGCTGCGCGAAATGATCGTCAGCGCCATTCTCGACGACAAACTGCCGCTCGAAGTGCCGCTGCCGTCGTCGCGAGAACTCGCGCGCCATCTCGGAATCGCGCGCAATACCGTGGTGCTCGCCTACCAGCAGTTGATCGACGAAGGCTACCTGGTCGCGCGCGAGCGCAGCGGCTATTTTATCGACAAGACCATGCTCGACGGGCGCGTGCGCGTCGAGCCGCTCAGGTTCGACGGCGAACGGCAGCCGCCGGACTGGAACCGGCATATCAAGTTCCACCCGTCGCAGCAGCGCAATATCGTCAAACCGCAGGACTGGAAGAAATACCCCTACCCGTTCCTGTTCGGGCAACTCGATCCCGACCTGTTTCCGGTGGCCGACTGGCGCGAATGCTGCCGCCAGGCGCTCAGCGTCAGCGATATCCAGGACGTCACGCCGGATCGCATCGATACCGACGACCCGCTGCTGATCGAGCAGATCCAGGCGCGCATCCTGCCGCGTCGCGGCGTTTGGGCGGCGCGCGACGAAATCCTGATCACGATGGGCGCGCAGCAGGCGTTGTATATTCTCGCCGACCTGCTGATCGAGCAGGGCACCCGGGTCGGCATGGAGAATCCGGGCTACCCCGACGCGCGCAATATCTTCGAGCTCAAGTCGCCTTGCCTGGTGCCGCTCGCGGTCGACGAGCACGGCGTCGTGCCCGGCAGCGGGCCTGATTCGTGCGAATTCATTTACACGACCCCGAGCCACCAGTCGCCGACCACGGTCACGATGCCGCTGGAACGTCGCGAGCTGCTGCTCAAGCAGGCCGAGGAACACGATTTCCTGATCATCGAGGATGACTACGAGAGCGAAATCAATTTCGTCGGCGATCCGACGCCGGCGCTGAAGAGCCTGGACGCGACCGGCCGGGTAATTTACGTCGGCAGCCTGTCGAAGACGCTCGCCCCCGGACTGCGCCTCGGTTACATGGTCGCTTCGAAGACGCTGATCGAAGAGGCGCGCGCGCT
The DNA here is from genome assembly GCA_029864185.1 of Gammaproteobacteria bacterium. Classification (GTDB taxonomy): domain Bacteria; phylum Pseudomonadota; class Gammaproteobacteria. Next base: position 1,435 of record JAOTTY010000262.1, on the reverse strand, counting down.
GCGGCGCCTGATGGTGCGTCATCCGCCGGCCAACAATCAACGCATCGTCGCGCTGTTCCTGTCGATGGGTCATCACGATTCGCTGATTCACCGGCTCAGCCAGACCTACGAGAATCGCTGGCAGGTGATGGGCAAGGCGCTCCACCGGCACCTGCCGGAATCGTCGCGTATCCCGTCCTTCGGCGGCACCTCCTACTGGGTCGAGGGGCCCGCGCGGCTCGATACGCGCAAGCTGAAGGAACGCGCGCGCGCGGCCGGTATCCTGATCGAATCAGGCGATATCTGCTTCATGCAGAACGATCCGCCGCAGAACTTCATCCGTCTCGGCTATTCGTCGATCTCGGCGAAGCAGATCGAGCCCGGCATCCGCCAGCTCGCCGCGCTGATCCACGACATGATCTGAAGCCCCGAATTCCGGGAACACGGTAGTTGATTCCTGTGGATTCAAGTATTGTATCCCCTTCCCTGGCTGGTTTGCTCCGTCGGTGCCGTTACCGCGCACACCGACCCTGCCGCGGCAATCACCATCGGCAATAGCTGGTATAAAGAATAGGTTACAACTGGTACTACCATGAAACGGCGGTTGGCTTATTTTACCCGGCCACCTGATTTAGACCCGGTCCCGAGGACAACGCTATGAAAATGACGACTGAAGAGGCATTCATCAAGGTTCTGCAGATGCACGGCATAGAGCACGCTTTTGGAATCATCGGCTCCGCAATGATGCCGATTTCGGACCTGTTCCCGGAAGCGGGCATCAAGTTCTGGGACTGCGCGCACGAATGCAACGCCGGCATGAGCGCCGACGGCTACACCCGCGCCAGCGGCAAGATGTCGATGGCGATCGCGCAAAACGGCCCCGGCATTACCAACTTCGTGACCCCGATCATGACCGCGTTCTGGAACCACACGCCGCTGCTGCTGGTGACCCCGCAGGCGGCCAACAGGACCATCGGCCAGGGCGGTTTTCAGGAAGTCAAGCAAATGGAGATCTTCGAAAACTGCGTCTGTTACCAGGAAGAAGTGCGCGATCCGACCCGCATCGCCGAGGTATTGAACCGCGTCATCGAAAACGCGTGGCGCGGCTCGGCACCGGCGCAGATCAACGTGCCGCGCGACTACTGGACCCAGGTCATCGACATCGAGTTGCCGCAGGTGGTGCGCCTGGAGCGCTCGCCCGGCGGCACGCGGGCCATCGCCGAGGCGGCGAAGCTGCTGTCGGCGGCGAAATTCCCGGTCATCCTGAACGGCGCCGGCGTGGTACTTGCCGGCGGCATCGAAGCCTCGAAGCAGCTGGCGGAGCGCCTGGATGCGCCGGTGTGCTGCAACTACCAGCACAACGATGCGTTCCCGGGTTCGCACCCGCTGGCCGCCGGCCCGCTCGGCTATAACGGCTCCAAGGCGGCGATGGAACTGATCGCGAAAGCTGACGTCG
>JAOTTY010000261.1 GCA_029864185.1 Gammaproteobacteria bacterium | reverse complement strand
TACAGCACCAATGACCTGTTGTAAAGGCGCGAGCATATCTTCTCTTTTAATAGTTGTTTTCATCATATATATCTAGCTTGCTGTAATTACTAGTAACTTCGACTCACCGGGGTAAGTCGAGAAACTTATTTAAAATCAGCATCTTATGCTGCCCTTTGTTCATTCTAACCTGTCCGCATACTATTACTAAACTGTGCATAACCGGGGGATAAATTCGCTACTTTTTTTTATCATCAGTTTATACACAGCTTCCCCGCTGTCTTACCCTGGATGTCTAATTACTCAACATTCGTGAGAGAATTTCGAAATCTTCGTCGATGCGACGGTCCTCGGCTCTCAGCGACTCGATCTTGCGGCATGCGTGCAGCACGGTGGTATGGTCACGTCCTCCAAACGCGCTACCAATTTCCGGCAAACTGTGTCGGGTGAGGATCTTTGCGAGCGCCATCGCGATTTGTCGCGGTCGCGTTATCGATCGGTTGCGCCGGCTCGACAGCAGATCAGCTACCCTTATCTTGAAATACTCGGCGACCAGTTTCTGGATATTTTCGATCGTTACCGGCTTGTCCTGGACCGCGAGTAACTCCTTCAAAGCCTGCCGTGCGAAGTCCTGGGTTATGGGTTCGTCGGTAAAACGCGCATGTGCGACTACCCGCTTCAATGCCCCTTCGAGTTCTCGAATGTTCGATTTGAAACGTTCCGCTATAAAAAATGAGACATCGTCGGGTATTTTTGCGTCGACCTGCTCCGCCTTGCTTTTCAGAATCGCTACGCGGGTTTCGAGATCCGGAGGTTTGATATCGACCGCAAGACCCCACCCCAGTCGAGAACGGATGCGGTCCTCCAGGCCCTCGATCTCCTTCGGGAATCGATCGCAGGTAATCACCATCTGTGCGTGTGCCTCGTACAGGGAATTGAAAGTATGAAAGAATTCCTCCTGCGAGCGGTTCTTGTCGGCAAGAAACTGGATATCGTCGATGAGCAACGCGTCGAGGCTACGATACGAATTCTTGAAATCGTTCATACGGCTATGTTGCAGGGCTTTGACCATATCAGAGACGAATCTCTCGCAATTGACGTACAGAATATTCGCTTCCGGGTTGTTTTCACGAATCTGATTTCCGATTGCGTGCATTAAATGGGTTTTTCCGAGCCCTACCCCGCCGTAAACATAAAGCGGATTGTATTCGGAACCTGGATTACTGCTGATCTGGATCGAAGCCGCACGCGCGAGCTGGTTCGATTTACCCTCTACGAAGTTGCGGAATTTCTGGCCCTCGTTAAGCCCCGACGCACGATATGCCCGCGGCGGAGGCGTCCTGATGTTATCGCCTTTATCCATTTCTCGAGTCTGCGACCCAATCGCGAGGCTTACCGAAATCGACTTGCTGTCGTCCAGGCTGGTAACCAGTTCACGGATTCGCTCCAGGAAGTGTTTGCGCACCCAGTCCATTACGAACCGGTTCGGCGCCAGCAGCCTCAGCGTGTTTAATTCCTGTTCGACCTGCAATGGCAATATCCAGGTATTCAGCTGCTGCTCGCTGATTTCGCCTTCGAGGCAGGAGATACACTGTTGCCAGATTGAATTCAAAGTTTTTCCGTTGTCCTCGATTTCCCGCGGTAATGCGCGGAATAAAAAGCTCTCCCGAAGCGCATCATCTCAGCGCTCGGAAAATCCCCTGGTTTTCTAGATTTTTCGATCTTTTTGCCCGATCCCGAGGCAATTCCCGATGCCGGATCGGGAGCTGTCAATATTATACTTATCCACAGCCCGAGCAAAGGGGCGAAGCCGAAAAAAAAGGTTCTTTTATGCGCTTATCGTGGCGCCTGCGCGTATTGCCGGGTAAATGTGTAAAATATATCGATTGCACACAATAAAATATTGACGTGGCGCGGCACTAACAGTACATTGTCGCGCCTTGTTGAAAGCGACAAACTAGAGAGCCGAGGCGTTTGCGATGAAACGTACATTTCAACCCAGTAATTTGAAACGTGCCAGGACACATGGATTCCGCGCGCGCATGCAAACCCGCGGCGGACGCAGTGTGATCCGCGCGCGCCGCGCAAAGGGTAGAGCGCGACTCACGCCATAAAGTGGGTGTTCAGGTCAGCGAGTCTTTTCCAAGACGGCTGCGACTAACCCGCGCTATAGATTTCCGCCAGGTTTTTAAGAACAACACCCGATACGGTGATAGCCGTATGACGCTACTGGTGGGACAAAAGCAAGGTAACTGGCCCCGCCTGGGATTTGCGATAGCGCGCAAGCAGGTATCATCGGCGGTCATACGTAACCGGTTGAAACGACTGTTTCGTGAAAGTTTTCGCAAAAATCAAAATCGGTTGCCAACGCGGGATATCGTAATTATGGTAAGGCGCGAAATACTGGTAGCCGATGCGAAGCAGATACGAGCCAGCATCGATCAACATTGGAACAGCATCATCGAGCAATGCGAAAAATCCTGATATTCCTGATTCAGATCTATAGCTACCTGCTGAGCCCGTTCCTCGGCAACAACTGCCGCTATACCCCTAGCTGTTCCCAGTATGCGCGCGAAGCCATCGAAACCCATGGCATATTGCGCGGGCTCTGGTTAGCCGGCAAGCGGCTTGGCAGCTGTCACCCGTGGCGTGCTGGTGGCTATGACCCGGTGCCCGGCTCCGCTAACGAGCATAATCATGGATAACTCGCGGCTGTTTCTGATCGCCGCGCTAATTTTCGTTGGTATGCTGATGTGGCAGCAGTGGCAGGCTGACTATGGCCCCCAGCCGGTACCCGTCACCGGGCCTCAGACATCCGGTGAAACCGGCAGCGTACCGCAGGAGACGATAAGTTCTGACTTACCGGAGCTCGCCAGCGAAGTGGGGAGCGTTGCTTCCGGCGATACCACTAGCGAACAAATTGCCACGACGACGCAACCCCAGCGCCTGCTAAAGGTCGATACCGATGTGCTGCAGGCGCTGATAGATACCCGGGGCGCCGTGGTACGCTCTCTCAAACTCAAAAAGTATCCAACCTCGCTGGATCGACCCAACGACTGGCTCGAACTGGTACACAACGACAGCGATTCGCTACACATCCTGCAGAGTGGATTGCGTACCAAGGATGAACGGGCGCCTACCCATTATAGCGATTACTCGGTCGACCAGCTTGTCTACGAACTCGCCGACGGCGAAGATGAACTGGTCGTGCCGTTGCGCTGGCAGCAGGACGGTGTCGAGGTCACCAAGACCTATCACTTCAGGCGCGGGAATTACCTGGTCGAAGTCAGGCACCAGGTCGAGAATCGTTCCAGCCAGGACTGGCTGGGCAGCGAATACCGGCAGATTCAACGTAGCCGTCCGCTGGAAACGTCACGCTTGCTGTACACCTATACCGGCTCGGTTTATTACAACGAGGAAACCAAGTACGAAAAAGTTGACTTCGACGACATGGAAGACAGCCAGTTAAAGCTCGAGTCGAAGGGTGGATGGATCGCGATGATCCAGCATTATTTCCTGTCGGCCTGGGTACCGGGACAGGAAGATACAAACCTGATCTACACGATCGCAAACACCAGGCGCAATCCGGCGACCTACACCATCGGTATGCGCTCGCAAAACCTGCTGGTGCCTGCCGGTGGCAGCGGTGATTTTTCCAGCCGGCTCTTCGTAGGGCCGAAGATCGTCAATCGACTGGAAGAAATTTCTCCGGGCCTGGAATTGACCGTCGATTACGGCGTCCTGACTTTTCTGTCAAAGCCGCTCTACTGGCTGCTGTCCTGGTACCATGGATTCGTCGGCAACTGGGGTGTTGCGATCATATTACTTACGCTGACGGTCAAGGCGGTGTTTTACAAGCTTTCCGAAACCAGTTACCGCTCGATGGCAAAAATGCGCAAAGTCAGCCCGCGCCTGAAAACGCTGAAGGAACGCTATGGCGACGACCGCCAGAAGATGAACCAGGCGATGATGGAGCTTTACAAGACCGAAAAAATCAACCCGATGGGCGGCTGTTTACCCATCCTGGTCCAGATCCCGGTTTTCATAGCGCTATACTGGGCGCTGCTCGAAAGCGTCGATCTGCGCCAGGCTCCTTTTATCTTCTGGATAAAGGACCTCTCGGTCATGGATCCGTATTACGTGCTGCCTATCGTGATGGGAATCAGCATGGTAATCCAGCAGAAGCTGAATCCGCCGCCGCCAGACCCCATACAGGCAAAAATCATGATGGCGCTACCGTTCGTATTCACTATCTTCTTCGCCTTTTTCCCGTCGGGACTGGTGTTGTACTGGGTTGTCAACAATACCCTGTCGATAGCGCAACAGTGGGTCATCACCAAACGAATCGAAGCCTCGACCAAGTAGCGCCGCTCTGGCTTCTTTGCTGCCGACATGCCCACGCATGAAACCATCGTCGCGATTGCAACGCCTCCGGGAACCGGGGGCATCGGCATCCTGCGTCTTTCGGGCCCGCATGCGCTTACCATCGGCGAAACGATAAGCGCCAGCAAGATAGCGCCCGGCAGAATCCAGTATCGACGCTTTTACGATGCCGACGACGAGCTGCTCGATCACGGAATTTGCCTGTATTTCAAGGCGCCGCATAGCTATACCGGCGAAGACAGCTTCGAAATCCAGGCTCACGGCGGTCCTGTCGTGCTCGACATGCTGCTGCAACGGCTGGGTGAACTGGGCGCGCGCCTGGCCAGGCCCGGAGAATTTTCTGAACGGGCTTTCCTGAACGGCAAACTCGATCTAACCCAGGCGGAGGCGATCGCGGACCTGATCGAAGCCGGTAGCCGCGCCGCGTCACGCGCTGCGATACGCTCGCTGGAAGGGCAATTTTCGCGGCAGGTCAACGCGCTCGTCGAAGCGGTGATAGATCTCAGGGCATACATCGAGGCAGCGCTCGATTTTGCCGAGGAAGAGATCGATTTTCTCGACATTTCAGACATCAGTAGCCGACTCGCTGCCTGTAGCGAGCACTTACAGAACCTGCTCGATCAGGCCGAGCACGGCCGCAGGCTGCAGGAGGGTTTGACCGTTTCCCTGGCCGGATTACCCAATGCCGGAAAATCAAGCCTGTTAAACTATCTCGCCGGATACGAGGCTGCCATCGTTACCGAGATCGAAGGCACCACGCGTGACGTCTTGCGGGAACATATTTCATTGAAGGGTATACCGCTCAAGGTCAGCGATACCGCAGGTTTGCGCGAATCGCAGAATCCGGTGGAGCAGGAGGGAATACGGCGTGCATGGGATTCGATCGCGAAGGCCGATGTTGTCATATACCTGGTCGATTCCAGCAAGGGGTTGACCGCCGCGGACCGAAAAATTATCGACAAACTCCCCGTCGACAATTTGCAACTGGTATTCAGTAAATGCGACTTGCCGGGAGCGGATAATGTCAATCGGGGAGACGCGCTGTTCATTTCCACGGTATCGGGCGAGGGTATCGAGTCTTTGATCCAGCGTATTACCGGTGAGGCCGCCGATTACAATCAGGATAACCAGGCATTCATGGCGCGGCGCCGCCATGTCGACGCTCTGATCCGCGCTCGCGACTGCATCGCTCAGGCAGCCGATACCTTTGCCACGACGCGGTCCTGGGAACTGATAGCCGAAGATCTGCGTGCGGCGCAGCGATATCTGAACGAGATAACCGGCGAGTTCACCAGCGAGGATCTGCTCGGAAAAATCTTTTCGAGCTTTTGTATCGGCAAATGATCCGGCTAAGGGAAAACTTGCCGTGGC
>JAOTTY010000260.1 GCA_029864185.1 Gammaproteobacteria bacterium | reverse complement strand
TAAACCAGATCAAGCTACCCGAAGTGGTGCAGAAAAACCTGATCGACGTATCGCCCCGGCTGGCCAAGCTGATTCTCGAGAAGCAGAAAGTCAAACCGCCGCCGAAAAAAGAACCCCCCAAGGAAGAGGTAAAGAAAAAGGAACCGGAGAAGAAAAAGGAGCCGGAGAAAAAGAAGGAGCCGGAGAAAAAGAAGGAGCCGGAGAAAAAGAAGGAGAGCGCGCGTGACGTTGCCAAGCAGAGCGGGCTGATTGCACTTAGCGATGAACTCGAAGACCTGCGCGAGAGTTTCGATCTCGACGATACGCTCAAACTGCCGCAGCAAACCGCCGGCAAGCAGGAGATCAAGGTCGCCAGTACCAGCGACCTGCTGACCTCGAGCGCATCTCAATCGAGCGGCGGGATCAAGACCGATACCCTGAACCGGACCATCAGGACCAACGAGTTGACGCAGCGCCAGACCACCAGGGTCGAGAGTAAAATCGAGTCTGATGAAAAGCTGGCCAAGGCCACCACGTCGAAGCAGCAGTCGGGCACGGGTTCGGGCGGGAACAAGCGCAGCGCCGATGAAATCGAACGCGTCTTTCAGCAAAACAAGGGCAGTATCTTCAACCTCTATAACCGGGCCTTGCGCAAGAATCCGTCGCTGGCGGGCAAGGTCGTGGTCGAATTGACGATCATGCCTAACGGCGCGGTCACCGCTGTCAGAATTCTGTCGAGCGAGCTCGGCGACGAGGCGCTCGAGCGAAAGCTGGAATTGCGTATAAAGAAGTTCAAGTTCGCCGCGGCCAACGTCGCCGAAATAACGGTCACCTACCCGATCGACTTCCTGCCATCCTGACGGCTTCCGCCGCAATCGCCATTGCGCCTGACCGGGTGCCGTATTTGACGCGGCCGGTGGCGGTTGGCATCAATTTCACCTGGCGCCCGGGGTCCGCCCGAAACCCGCGGTAAAGTTCCGGTACCGCCATCGACCGCCGTATTCGGCCGCAATCCCGGCGTGGAAACATCGTCTTTCTGGTCCCTGCAGATACCGGCAGGGTCTCAACATGGCATTTCGAAGTTTCATACCCGTGCTTGCCCTGGTGGTTAACTCTGGTCTCGCCCGGGCCGCGGAGTCCTGCGATTACGAGCTTCGCGACTTCGATGGCAAACGCTATCGGGCCACGGTAAATGGCGGGTCATCACCCTCCGGGCGACCTGGTGCCCTCCCTGTATCAGGGAAATGTCCGAACTCGAGCGCCTTTAACGCCGGAGCAGGTCCCGCGCCGGGTTCCGGGGGGTGGCTTTCGCAAACACCGACCGGGCAATAATTCTGGTTTACGTCGAACGCCTGGACGTCGGCCGCTTCGGCACCCGCACCGCGGGCGCCGGTGGCTTCATCAATATCAGCCAGAACGCCCGCGAGGTTTTGTATCTCGACACCTTTACCAGCGGCGGCCTCCAAGTCGGATGCCGCGACGGCGAGCTGCATATCGTTAAACAAGGGAACACCGCGAAATTTTTCGAACTGGTCGGCCATCCGACTTTCAGCGGCAAATACGCGCTCCGGCGCGGACAGCGTATTCTCAATATTACCGAACGCGCGGTGTTCGAGCTCGACGGGGGCGGACTTCGCCTGATCGAGATTGCTCCTGGCATCGACCTTGGGCGCTATATTCTGTCTAAATGGCCTTCGCACCACGCATCGCGGAGGAGATTTCGACCATGGATCCCTGGCCGTTCAGCGACTCGTAGATGATCAGGCTACCAGGATAACCGGACACTGCAGCGTATTGATGATCAACACCAGATCGTCCAGTTTTTGGTGGATTGAAACAATCGCGCAGTCATAGCTCGAACCTGATTGTACGAGGCCTTCAAACGCCTGCTCCCGGCTTACCCCGAGCAGCGATATATTGCCGACCGGGTGCTGCAACTGCCGCAGCAAATCCTGCCCGGCGTCGCTGTCCCCGGAGGTTTCAACGGAGGTAATTTCGATCTTTGCATGGCCGTAGTGGCGCAGCAATACCGACAGCGCCTGCGTCTGCTGTAGCGAATGTTCGCCGATCAGCAGGATTCTGTAGCTCCGCTCACCATGCCTCGGCTGGTAACGCCGTGAGCCGCTGCGTGCCAGGATCGTATAAGTCACGTCCAGCCGCGGTTTCAAACCGACGTCGCGAACACGGCCGCGCACGTATTCATAGCTCCAGGCAATCTTGAGTAACTGCGCTTCCCGCTGCAGGGTTTGTTCGAATTGCCTCGCCACGGAACGCAGCATACGCTGCATTTGAACGACGCTGGTATGGCGCTCACTGGCGGTCGTCAGGGTGATTTCGCGGGTACAGGGCAATCCGCTCAGCATCAGCAGGTCCTCGTCCTCGATGAACATTCCCTGCAGCTTCGAATCGACAGACGCGGCTATCTCCACCGCGAGGTTAACGATTGGAATCGCGTAGCTGCTTGCATCGGCCGCAAGGATTACGGTTTGCTCCTTTTTCTCGGGCAGGTCGGCGGGCATCAGCTGTCCTCCTTCGAGGGCGCCGCCTCGTCGTCACCACCGCGATGCGCAAACTGCTTCTGCAGGTTCTGCAGTTTTTCGATGCGCTGCTGAATCAGATAGTTGTAACTTTGCTCGGGGTAACTGCCCTGCTCATCCGCTTCGCCGGGTTGCATGCCAGACAGTAATTGCATCACCTCCGCGACCCGATCGACCGGGTATACGTGGAACAGCTCCTGCTCCACCGCGTCACGAACGTCCTTGTGCAGCATCAGGTGCACCCGGTTGGCGGACGGGATAATGACGCCCTGCCGCCCGGTCAGCCCGCGCTTCTTACAGATTTCGAAGAAGCCCTCGATCTTTTCGTTTACGCCGCCGATCGCCTGGATCTCGCCGAGCTGGTTTATCGAGCCGGTCACCGCCAGCGATTGCTTCAACGGGATGTTGCCGAGCGCAGACAGCAGCGCGCATAGCTCGGCCGCCGAGGCGCTATCACCGTCGACCTTGCCATAGGACTGTTCGAATGCCAGGCTCGCAGCCAACGGCAACGTTTGGTTCGCCGCATAGTGATGCGCCAGGTAAGACGAAAGGATCATGACGCCCTTGGAATGAATATCGCCACCCAGCTTGGATTCGCGCTCGATATCGACGACCCCGCTGCGCCCGAGCCGTGCGGTTGCGGTGATGCGCGAGGCCTGGCCGAAACGGAAACCGCCGATCTGTAACACCGATAAGCCGTTGACCTGGCCGGTTCTGTCGCCATCGGTATCGATCAGCCTGATGCCGCGCAAAACCTGCTCCTGCGTCAGTTCGCGGTAACGATCGCGTCGGTAATCCCGTTTCTCGATGGCGCGTTCGACGTCTTCGATCGCAATCGAGGCGTGATCATGCTTGCCTGCCCAGTAATTGGCCTCGCTCAGCAAATCGCGCATGTCGTCGATATGCAGGGACAACTTCTCGGTGTCGTCGGCGGCGCGCGACGCCTCTTCGATAAGCCTGCCCACGCTGGCCCTGTCCAGCGGTCGCGCCTCGCTTTTCTGCTGCATCGCCGCGACCAGGCGAGTATACCGCTGCACGTTTTCCGGGCTGCGGTCGGTGGTTCGCGAAAAGTCGGCCGAAACCTTGAACAGCTGGCCAAATTCTGGGTCGTACTCCTCGAGCAGATAGTAGAGCAGCGGCTCGCCGGTCAGGATAAGCTTGACATCGAGCGGGATCGACTCGGGTTCCAGCGATACGGTATTCGCCAGGCTCAACATCTGTTCCAGCGACTGGATCTTGATCTCCTCCGATTTCAGGGCCCTTTTCAGCCCGTCCCAGGCAAAGGCGCGCCGCAGCAGCTTGTCTGCATCCAGTATCAGGTATCCGCCGTTGGCGCGGTGTAACGCCCCGGGTTTGATCAGCGTAAAATCGGTGATCAGGGTTCCCATCTGCGAAACATACTCGATCCGACCGGTCAGATTCTGGTAGGTCGGGTTATCCTCGAACACGATCGGTGCGGTCTCGTTATCGGTATTGTCGACGATCACGTTGATGCTGTATTCATGATAAGCGGCGACACGACTGGCCATGTTGTTTGGCTGGTGCATCGGATCCGAGGGCAGGAATGCCTCGGCGTTGGTAATCGCGTTCTGCTTGACCTGCTGCAGGTATTCCATCACCTGCGGCTGGTTAAGATAGGTATTTTCCATCCACGCGATCAGCTGCTCCACGGTGTGTTCGGTGATTTCCTCGTTCAGCGCCTTGATGCGCTGGTGCAGCTCGCGCTGTAATAGCGGCATATCGCGGATGACTCCCTGCAGCTCGAGCTGAAGATCTGCGATCAACTTCTCGATGCGTTCCTTTTCCGAAGCGGGCAGTTTTTCATACTCCTTCTGGTCGAGCGGTCGTCCATTTACGACGGGGCCCAGGGTATAGCCGCCTGGGGTACGCATGATGACTATGCCCTTGTCCGTCGCTTCCTGGTTGATCCTGTTGAAAGCCTGCTCCTGGCGATCCTGGAATTCCTGTTCGATTTCCTGCCGTCGAGCGCGGTATTCCTCGCTTTCGAAGGACGACGGCAGCGAGGTCAGTAAATCCTCGACCAGCGACTCCATGTCGGCACGCAGCTTCAATCCCATGCCGGCCGGCAGTTTAAGCACCCTGGGCTTTTGCGGGGTTTCGAAATTATTGACGTAACACCAGTCCCAGCAGGTTTCCTGCGGCTTTGCATGTTGCCGCAATATTTGCTGCACCAGTTCGTTCTTGCCATATCCGGGATGCCCTAGCAGAAACAGGTTGAAACCGCGTTGCTCGATGTCCACACCGAACTCGATCGCTTCGAAAGCCCGGTCCTGCCCCAGCGGCTGTTCCAGCGGTTCGAGATCGGCCGTCGTCTGAAATTGGAACTGGCTCAGATCACAGGCCTGGTACAGTGATTTGGCATCGAGCGCCTTGATATTATTTTCAGCCATCCAGGTATATTCTCCCAAACGCCACTGCGATTAAACGATCTGGATCAATTGTATCGAAAAAATGTCTCGTGCAGATGCGCATAGCAAACAGCCGGGGCCATGCCGGGAACGCCGCTCGTCCCCCGTAATCGGCCAGGCGCCGCAGGCCAAAAAAAAAGCCCCGCAAATGCGGGGCTTTTCTTGTCGTACCGGCGAAACTCACATTTCGCCGCTATCGCGAGCGCAGCAGGCGAAATTACATCATTCCGCCCATGCCGCCCATGCCGCCGCCCATACCGCCCATATCAGGCATTCCATGGCCTTCATCTTTCTTGGGGGCATCGGCAATCATCGCTTCCGTCGTGATCAGCAGACCAGCTACAGAAGATGCGTTTTGCAGCGCGGAACGCGCGACCTTGGTCGGATCGAGAATACCCATTTCGATCATATCGCCGTATTCGCCGGTGGCGGCGTTGTAACCAAAGTTACCCTTGCCTTCTTCCACGGTGTTGGTTACCACGGAAGCCTCGTCACCAGCATTGGTAGCGATCTGGCGGATCGGCTCTTCGAGCGCACGGCGGGTAATATCGATACCGATATTCTGGTCGTGGTTATCGCCCTTGAGATCGGCGATCGAGGCGCGCGCGCGCAGCATCGCAACGCCACCACCGGCGACCACGCCTTCCTCGACCGCGGCACGAGTCGAATGCAACGCGTCTTCGACACGGGCTTTCTTCTCTTTCATCTCGATTTCGGTAGCGGCACCGACCTTGATTACGGCAACGCCGCCGGCCAGCTTGGCCAGGCGTTCCTGCATCTTCTCGGTGTCGTAGTCT
>JAOTTY010000259.1 GCA_029864185.1 Gammaproteobacteria bacterium | reverse complement strand
AAAAGGTCTGGCAGATCGACGTCATCAGCGCCCAAAGGCAGGAGCTTTCTCCGACGATTACGCTTTATGGCCGCATCGAATCGCCCGAGGCCGTCAGGGCCGCGGCGCCGGGCGGCGGCATCGTCGAGAAGGTGCTGGTGCGCAATGGCGACCGGGTCAAACAGGGGCAGCAGCTGTTAACCATGGATCGACGCGATTTCGAGGCGGCGCTGTTTCAGGCCGAGGCCGACCTGCGCGATATCGATAATCAGATTGTCGAACTCAAGATCCGGCACCAGTCGAACCTGGCGGCGCTCGAAACCGAACGCGTACTGCTCGAGCTGGCGCAGGCCGAGGTCGAGAGACTGGTCCAGTTGAAACAGCGCAACCTCGGCGCCGACACCGCGTTGAATGCGGCGCGCAGCGAGCTGGGCCGGCAGCAGCTGGCGCTGACATCGCGCCAGCTCGACGTCGACAGCTATAGCGCGAGGCTCAAAATTCTGCTGGCCCGGCGGGACCGCGGCGAGGCCCAGCTCGACCAGGCACGGCTGGCAATGACGCGCTCCGATCTGCGCGCGCCATTCGACGCCATCATCAGCGAGGTCGCGGTATCGGCCGGGGATCGCGTATCGCTGGGACAACTGCTGGTTGCGCTGTTTCCGGTGAATAAACTCGAAATTCGCGCGCATCTGCCGATCAATTACGTTCAGTCGGTGCAGCAGGCCATTGCCAACGGTCAGCGGCTCGATGCGGGCGTATCCAGGCGCGCCGACCTGGGACGCTTTGAGTTGATACGCGTGGCCGGCGAAGCCGAGGCCACCGGAATCGACGTGTTTTTTGCGGTCACCACCAGCGACGGCGAGCTGAGGCCGGGCGAACTGCTGCCGCTAAACCTGAGATTGCCTGTCGAAAGCGGTGTTTTCGCAGTCCCGTACCAGGCGATCTACGGGAATTCCAGAATATACCTGGTGGTCGACGACCGGCTGCAGGCGGTCGACGTCAAGACCGTCGGCCAGGCCAGGGATGAAGACGACCGGGTGCTGGTGTTGATTCGCAGCGCGGATATCAGGCCCGGAGACCAGATTGCGGTCACCCACCTGCCCAATGCGGTATCCGGACTCAAGGTCAAGACCCATGGCGACTAGCATACTGGGCGTGTTTGCACGCCACCGGGTAGCCGCAAACCTGCTGATGGTCATCATGATACTGTCCGGCGTAATCGCGCTGCAAAAGCTCAACGTACAGTTTTTTCCCAATTTCGAACTCGACCAGATAAGCGTCACTACCATCTGGAGCGGTGCCAGTGCCGAAGACGTCGAATCCGGGATAACGATACCGCTGGAACAACGCCTGCGCAGCCTCGACCGACTCAAGGAAATGACCTCCACCTCGGCCACCGGGACCTCGGCTATCACGCTCGAATTCGATGAAAACAGTAATATGACATTCGCGCTGGACGAGGTGAAAAAACAGGTCGATGACTTTACCAACCTGCCCGACGATGCCGAACAGCCCAAGGTGACGCAGGTGGTGCGCTACGAATCGGTAGCCCGCTTACTGATCAGCGGTCCTACGCAAATCGAGGAACTGCGCCTGCTGGCGCGGCAATTCGAGCGCGAACTGATCGATGCCGGTATCGACAAGATCCAGATAATCGGGCTACCGGAACAACAGCTGCGCATCGAAGTCAGCGCCCAGCAAATGCAACGCCTCGGCCTCGGTCTGGACGAGCTGGCCAGGCTTATCGACGCGGAAAGCCAGGATTTTCCGGCCGGCCTGATCGGCGAGGAGGACGGCGCGCGCGAAATTCGCAGCAGGAATCAGCGCCGAAGCCCGCAGGATTTCGCCGATCTTGCGATAATCAACGAGGCCGACAAACGCATCGACCTCGGAAATATCGCCCGTGTCAGGCAAACGCATGAGCCTGGGTCGCCGACGATCAGCGTCGACGGCAAGCGGGCCGTGGTGCTGGTTTTACGGCGCAACGAAACCGGTGATTCGCTGGAAGCCGCCGAGATCCTGCAGGGCTGGCTGGCACGAACTCGCCCTCAATTACCTCCCAATATCAAGATTCAGGTGTTCAACGAAAGCTGGCAACTGATCAAGGAGCGCATTTTATTGCTGGTGAAAAACGGCGCCGGCGGGCTGGTGCTGGTACTGCTGATTCTGTACATTTTTCTGTCGACGCGGGTGGCATTCTGGGTTGCCGTAGGCATCCCGGTATCGTTCATGGCCACCCTGGCGGTGCTATACCTGGTCGGCGGTTCGATAAACATGATCAGCCTGTTTGCGCTGATCATGGCGCTCGGCATCATCGTGGACGACGCCATCGTCGTCGGCGAGGACGCCCAGGCTCATTTCGATATGGGTGAAGACCCCTTGATGGCCTCGGAGGGCGGTGCCAGGCGCATGTTTGCGCCGGTAATGGCCTCATCCCTGACTACGATCGCCGCGTTCCTGCCGCTGATGCTGATCGGGGGGCGGCTCGGCAGCATCATGATCGCGATTCCGATCGTCATCGTGTGCGTGATCATCGCCTCGTTGATCGAGAGCTTCCTGATCCTGCCCGGCCACCTGCGCCACGCCTTCGTCCAGGGCCGCGGGACCAAACAATCTCGCTTCAAGCAAATGCTGACGCGAGGCTTCGAGCACATTCGCGAGCACTGGTTCCGCCGCCTGGTGCGCGTTGCTATCGAGTTTCGCTGGACCACGATCGCCGTCGCGATCGGATTTTTGGTGTTCGCGGCCGGACTGTTCCTGGGCGGGAAAACGGGCTGGCAGTTTTTCCCCTCCCCCGAGTCGACCACCCTCTATGCGAATGTCCGCTTTGTTTCCGGCACCTCTGGCGAAATTGTCGACCGCTTCATGGACCAGGTCGAAGCGGCTTTAGAGGAAACCGTTGCCGGTATCGACGAGACCGTGGTCGAAACCTATTATCGCGTGCATTCTTCTACCGTCGGCGATGAACGAGCGATTACCGGAGAGCGTGTCGGCGCGATTTACGTCGAGCTGGTTAGTCCCGATCAGCGTAACATCGATAATTCGAGCTTTATTCGCGACTGGCGTGCGCGCATTCGGGTTCCCGCCGGGGTGGAGGGATTTCAGATTACCGCGCGCCAGGTTGGCCCATCGCGGCGTGAACTAACCCTGCGGCTGACCGGATCGACGCCGCAGCTGCTCAAGACCGCGGCGCTGGACCTGGCGCAGACCCTGGAGGCGATCCCCGGGGTCAGCGCCATCGACGATGACCTGCCTTACGGCAGGGAACAGCTGATTTACGAGTTGAGTCCCGCCGGGGAGGCGCTCGGATTATCGATTACCGATATCGGTCGCCAGTTACGCGCCGCTTACGACGGTATTATCCTGCAACGCTTTCAGCTGGGCGCCGATGAAGTCGAGGTGCGGCTGCAGCTGCCCGGCGTCGAGCAGCGCCGTCTCGACAGCCTGCTGCACCTGCCGATCAGACTGCCAGACGGCAGGTTTGTCGCGCTCGAATCTGTCGCCAACTGGCGCTCCGCGCAGGGCTTCGAAACCCTGCGACACTTCAACGGCAACCTGTCGGTCGACGTGTCGGCCGATGTCGATGCCGCGCTCAACAACACCGCCGAGATCGTCGCCGACCTGACCCGGTTCACGCTGCCCGCGCTGGCCAGCAAATACGGCGTTCAGTACAGCGTCGAAGGTCGCTCCGCGAGTCAGCGGGAAACCTTCGGCGATATGCGCATCGGCGCAATCATCGCGCTGGCGCTGATGTATCTCGTGCTGGCCTGGGTATTTTCGTCCTACGGCTGGCCGCTGCTGGTAATGCTGGCGATTCCGCTGGGATTGACTGGCGCGGTGCTTGGCCACTGGATACTGGACATGAATCTGACCATATTGTCGATGTTCGGCCTGTTCGCCCTGTCCGGCATCGTGGTTAACGACTCGATCATCCTGGTCATGTTTTACCGGCAAATCAGGGCCAAAGGCCTGTCGGTCTACGCGGCGCTCGAAGAGGCCGCCTGTCAGCGCCTGCGGGCGGTGCTGTTGACGTCGCTGACGACGATTGCCGGGCTGTTACCGCTACTGTTCGAGACCTCGCGCCAGGCGCAATTCCTGATCCCGATGGCGGTTTCGATCGCGTTCGGGCTTGCCTTTGCAACCCTGTTGATACTGCTGGTCATTCCGGCGATGCTATCGATTTACGAGGACGTTCACCTGGCGCTGCTGGGTGAGACCGAATCCAGACCGGGGCTGACATGAATCGATTCTCGAGGCTGCACAAGGAACAGCTGCGCGCGGTTGCCGAACCTATCTGGAGAAACATAATCGCGGCCGCCCGCGAGCGCGACTATGCGCGATTTTCGCGCGGTTTTTCCAACGAACTGCTGGGCAAGCTCTCGGAAGAGCATTTTCGGCAGAGCTGCGAGGATTTTCCGGTGCTGACCACCATCGAACCCGACTTCGAATATATCGATTCGATATACCGGGAAAACGGCATCACCTTCCTGTGGCGGCTCGGCAGCTCCAGGTATGCGGGGGAATTCCTCGGGCTGCTGACGCTGCAAAGCGGCGATTCCGGAATGGAGATTACCGCGGTTTCGGTTAGCTAATCGGTTCCACCGACGGTAATCTCGTCGATTTTCAGGCTTGGCTGCCCCACGCCCACCGGCACGCTCTGGCCCTCCTTGCCACAAACGCCGACACCCTGATCCAGCTCCAGATCGTTGCCGACCATCGAAATTTTTCCCATCACCTCGGGTCCCGACCCGATCAGCGTTGCGCCCTTGACCGGTGCGGTAATCTTGCCATTTTCGATCAGGTAGGCCTCCGACAGCGAAAACACGAAGCGGCCCGACGTGATATCCACCTGCCCGCCGCCGAAATTGACCGCGTACAGGCCCTTGTTCACCGTGCCGATGATTTCCTGCGGGTCGCTGTCACCGGCAAGCATGTAGGTGTTGGTCATTCGCGGCATCGGCAAATGCGCGAAAGATTCGCGCCTGCCATTCGAGGTCGAATGCGTGCCCGTCAGGCGCGCATTCATCTTGTCCTGCATGTAGCCCTTGAGCACGCCATTTTCGATCAGCGTCGTGCATTGCGCGGGCACTCCCTCGTCGTCGACGCTGAGCGATCCGCGACGGTGTGCGAGGGTGCCGTCGTCGACCACGGTACAAAGTGGAGAAGCGACCAGCTCCCCCATGCGATTGCTGAAAGCAGAGGTACCCTTGCGGTTGAAGTCTCCCTCCAGCCCGTGGCCCACCGCTTCGTGCAATAGAACGCCGGGCCAGCCGGGTCCGAGCACTACCGGCATGATACCAGCCGGCGTTGCGACCGACTCGAGATTGGTCGTCGCCTGCCTGACTGCCTCGCGCGCCAGCTCGTAGGCGCGATCGGTATCGAAGAATAGGTCGTAGGAATGCCTGCCGCCGCCGCCGGCGCTGCCCTGCTCGCGTCGATCCCCCTGGTGCATCAGCACGGTAACGTTGAGCCGCACCAGCGGCCGAATATCTGCGGCGAGCGTATTATCGGTGGCGGCGACCAGAATATGATCGATCCCACCGGACAGCGAGATGATGACCTGTTCGATGCGGTCATCGAGCGAGCGCGTGTAGGCATCGAGTTTCTTGAGCAGCTCCACTTTTTCATCCGCGCGCCGGCCGTCGACCGGATTATCCGACGTGTACAATGCCTTTGCCGGCTGGCTCGCAAGCATGACCCTGCTGCTGCCCGACTGGCCTTGCTTGACGATGGCGCGCGCATTGCCGATCGCCTGCGCAATCGCGTTGCTGCGCAGATCGTCG
>JAOTTY010000258.1 GCA_029864185.1 Gammaproteobacteria bacterium | reverse complement strand
GCACAATGTGCCGTTTCATAATTTTTCACCATTTTATTATTTATTTTCCCATAACTTGTAATCCATTATCGTGACCTGGATCAGGAATCATTCAGCCGTCAATTAGTGTGCACAAGCGCAAAAACCCCGCACAGTGTCGGGGCTTCAAATTTGTTTAAAATCAAGCTGCTTTTCTTCGCCTAGTGAATCCTACCAATCCAATTAGTGCCGTGCCGAACAGTCAAACGGCGGCGGGGATGGGGATGGGGGAGATTTCCAGTGTCACATTACCGTACGAACTGGCCGAAATACTTGTGTATGGGCCGATTGGCACAAGATCCAACAACGCAATATTGAGTTGATAATAATATTGATGTCTAGCGGCCAGATTGCCAAACTGGTCTCCATCTTTCATGTTGAAGTTGTCGCCATCGTCAGAATTGCCAACAGTAAATCGCTCACTACTCTGTATTAATTGACTTTGCAGCGAAAAAAAGAGTCTTTCTCCAGTTGTTTGATCACCCAAGAATATTTCCCAATAGACCTGTGTTTGGAATGGATTAAAGGCATTCGAGAATACGGTAAACGAATCAAGGAGATCAACATTGGAATTGCCCCGGGTTTGTCGGAGGCTAAAATCTTTGAGAGGATTTAGCAATGAAGACGGGTAAGCGGTATTCCCCGGAGGTCAGGAAACGGGCGGTCCGCATGGTTTTCGAGCATCAGCATGAGCAGGATTCCCAGTGGGCCACAATCGAGTCAATATCGGCCAAGATAGGCTGTACCGCAGAGACCCTCCGTCGCTGGGTGAGACAATCAGAGATTGATCAGGGCAGGCGTGGCGGCATTTCGACATCTTTATACTGCCTGGAAGAGATGTAAATCATTGAATAATGCGGCAGCGCATCCCTGCGCTGCCTCGGTTCTTCTCAACAATTCAGAAACCTGATTACCTAACCAACGAGGCGTGACTTGCCCCGTTTGGCGACATTACGGACATATCCGAAGTCGTGCGCCTACTCGCAGTCTCCACTCAGCGTGGCATCAGGCTGAATTCCTGAGTCTGCGGGTTGAGGCGCTGAAGCCGAATAGCCCCGGCACGCGCCTTGTCGCTAAGTCCATAGACTTGTAGCCCTACAGTGATGTCGCTTTCGTACATGAATCCGTTGTACCAATAGGTTGACCAGGATCCACCTATCTGGCACTGGCCACCGCAGAAGGGTCCCGGACCGAGCGATTCGGGGTCCGCCCAGCCTACGGATTGCGGATTTGCCGGATCGGTGAAGTCGATTGCCCAGGTGCCGGCCTGGTAATTACCGCTTACAACAAGGTAATCGCCGCTGCGAAGCGGAACGACGTTGTAGTTGTGCATGGTGCAATTTTCGTCTGCGCCCTGGTCGTTTTCCAGAACCCACTGGCCGAGCTTGGCGCCGGTATTCGCGTCGTAGAAGAAGAGGGTCTTGTCGATGTCGGGGTCGGTGGCCTCGCATTCACCTGCGCCGCCGCCACCCGGCTCCCATCCGGCCACGATCACCTGGCCGTCCCAGGTAAACGCTGCGGAATGCCAGCGGCCATTCGAAGTCGAGTCGCCGATACCCGGCTCGTTGATCGTAAACTGCAGCATCGGATTTCTCGGATCGCTGATGTCCCAGACGTTGATCGTATCGGCGCTGGCGCAGGCAGCCTTGTTGACGTCGCCGAGAATGACAGCTGCATCGTGGCAACCGCTGCGTACGGCCGGATCGAGAGGTCCCGCCAACTGCACTCTGGTCAACAGCGAGGCGCTCGCCGGATCGTCCAACGGTATGGCAATAACATCCATCCAGTCACCCAGCGCATCCTGGCCGGCGCGATCCAGGCCGACGCCGCAACCACCGCTGCTCGAATTGTTGCTGTACACGATCAGGTCGCCTTCAACGACGCCCGCCGCGGTCGCGGTATGCGATCCGCAAGGCAATTCGACCGCACCCAGAATGGTCGGGTTGGCCGGATCGCTGATATCCCACACGTGAATCCCCTCGAATCCGGCGGGCACTGTGGTGGTGCCGCAGGCTCGATCCTCGCTGCGCTTGGTATTCCACGAGCGCACCAGGATATGATCCCAGACCACGATATCTCCCTGGTCGCCGTTGCACTCTGTTTCTGCGATCAGCTTCGGATTACCAGGCGCCGAAATATCGATGACCCGAAAACCGTTGTAATTGCCCTGGTAGGCGATGCGGCCCTGAAACGCGAGATCGCTACTGATCACCCGCTGTCCGTCCGGCACAGAAAATGTCGCCGGTTTGGGTTCCGATCCCATCTGGTGCACATTTTTGGTACTGGGATGCGCGTCTTTAGGATTCGGCGGCGCGGCTATGGCTAGATTGGTTACTGCTAGCAGACCTGCAACTACAAGGCCTGAAACGATTTTAATGTGTTTAAGCATTTTCGTTCCCCCTTCGTTGAATGGCTTTTTCTACTATTAGGCGATGAATCTTACTCCCATGTGCCTTTTTTTGCATCCTCCTCCTAGAATAGTCATGCGCGAGCTGCAATTACGAAAACCTGACCCACATTCTATCCGATAAAAACCACATCGCCGCTAGGGGAACGCAAGCGCAAGCAGGTTGACATGCGACGGGGCGACGGTTTTCTCAAAAGCAGCCGCTGATATTGCCGTGCCCGGCTACGGGAATCGGTCAGTTTCGGCCGCTCGCTTAGCGAAACAGGTGTTTCTGCTAGTTCTCCAGCTAGAGGAGAATTACTTCCATGGCGGACGCCGACTTAAAGACTAAATTTTATATAGTAATCCGTAACTAGTGATTATTAGCTTGTCCATTGATAGGAAAATTTGAAAACCTCTGGAGCCCAATGTGTTCAAAAGGTTTTTCAAGCACGCGAAACAAAGTGAAACTATTGATCGTGAACCGACGACAGGTCGCGAATCGGAAATACGCCGTGAATTGGCAATGAGAGCAAGTATTGCTAATAAGCTCAGAAACTATAATTTGAAGATACGACAACCTCCAATTTTACCCTTGCCGATGATGAGACAGAAAAAAGCGCGATATGAAATCGACGAGGATTAAAACTCGAGATGCCTGGGCCAGGCCGACCCGAGTGAGGCGGGTAAATGAAACGAGGAAGCCCGCCGGGCAAGGCTAAGAGCCAGTACCGGCAGCCTGCGATAATGCGAAAAAATGCGCAACGCACCCATGAACGATGGAGCGGATTTCTTGGTGTCTATATACCGTGGATGCAGAAGCCCTGACCGTATGTACCTTTATACGCGATAGCGCGACCAAGCCGCGTTACGGGTAATCACAGTGAATGCTCGGTCCTCGCCGCACACCTATTTCTTTTTTGCGTCAGCTCTCCCGATAAGAGACGCTTAGCCGCCCGCGGCCTGGTCGCCAGCAGCGGATTGCCGCAGGTAAGCGATCAGGTCGTCCAGGTCCGCGGGGCTCATTGTCCAGCGCGGCATCGCCGAGTCGAGGGGCTTGCCCGCGGGATTCAGTCCGGTGGTGATGGCCCGGCGCAGGGATTCGGCGTCGTAATTGCCGTGATCGCCGTGACCGTCGTGCTCGTGACTGTCGGCGAACAACGCTTCGGCGGTCAGCGCCGGTGCCTTGATCCAGAATTGCGGCCACAGCCGCCCGCCTTCGCGCTCGGCACCGTGGCAGAGGGCGCAGCCGCCGCCGTGCATGCTGCGGTGCCGGCTCATCATGCTGTCGCCGCCGCTGGCGATAATGGCCTGGCCCGAGACGCTGGTGCCGGTGAAGTAAATGCGCTCGCCGTTGGACGCGAGGCTGGCCGGTCTGCCGCCGAAATGTTCCTGCCCCGGGGAGCAGGAGACGAGCAGCAGCAGTGGCAACAGGCCGAGGGTGTTCCTGTGTCGCGGCAGGGCATCGGTCGCGCCCATTACATGCATTCCATGTGTTTTGGTCCTTGGCAATCGAGTTCGCGCTGCGTCCACAGGCTCTTGATGTAGGCGACGAGATCCTGCGCGTCGGCGGCGGAAATGCCGCTGTTCCTGCCCGCCGGCATGCGCGCGGTGCGCGGCGAACCCTCGATAATCGTCTGTGCTAGTTGTTCGTCGGTGTGATGCCAGGCATGCGCCGATTCGTCCAGCGCGGGCGCCATAATATAATCCTTGTCGGTCAGCGCCTGCCGGGTAAAGGTTTCGCCGACCCCGTCGACGCCGTGGCAGGACTGGCATTTTTCGACGTAGGTACGCTGTCCGCGCTTTTCGTCCTCGGTTCGCGCCTGGTAAGGGCCGCGCAGCTTCTGCCAGTCCTTGCCTCGATTCTCGGACACGATCAGCTTGCCGAAGTGATTTCGCGCCACCAGCCGTGACGGGTTGCGCGTAGTGGAGCTCAGTTGCTGCAGGACCTGGCCGCCGAAGCGGTTGTTGATTTGTAGCCACTGGTTAGTTGCCGGGTCGAGCTCGAGCAGACCCAGGGTAACGACGAAGGCGTAGACCGCGCCGCCGGGGGTCGTCTCGACCATGGTTGCCGGCAGGCCGAAACCGGTTTTGTGCGCGCGCCAGCTACTGCCGCGGTCGACGCTGTGATACAGGCCCTGGCCGGTGGCTGCGATGTATTGCTCGCCTGCGTTGTCGACGATGGCGAAATCGTTGATCGCAGGCAGTTGCCCGGCCGGTATTTCCGCGCCCTGCAGCCCGAAACCCGCCAGCGCAAAAAACAGCACCGCGATGAGTTTTAATTTAAGCATGAATGTTAGTCTCCGTGTCTGACTCGGGTTATACGTCCGCTTCGTCCGACATTGCCGGTTTTCCGCCGGTGCCGTGATGGCACCGACGGTCGACCAACGGCAGCGCGACCAGCAGTCCCATCGGCGGGCGGGCCCGGAGGTAGGGGATGCAGGGCGTTATCGGGATTCCTGGTCCAGGAACCTTGTCGACGCCCTTGATCGCTAGGAACCGACGATGACCCTGCCTTTCATGCCAGCGTCGAAATGGCCGGGAATCAGGCAGCCGAAGCTGAACTCGCCGGATTTGGAAAACTTCCAGATGATTTGACCCTTCTTGCCGGGGGGAACGTGCGCCATGTAGGGCTCGGAATGCTCCATGCCCGGGAATTTCTTCATCATCTCGGCGTGTTGCGCCAGCACTTCCGGGGTTCCCAGCACGAATTCGTGCATCAGTTGCCCGGAGTTAGTGTGCACGAAACGGATCACGTCGCCCTTGTTCACCTTGATCAGGTCCGGCGAAAAACGCATCTGGTCGTTCATGACGACCTCGATGGTACGGGTCACCTCCATTCCTGGCTGGTAGCTGCCGAATTCGTTCTCGACCGGGTCGTACTGCACATCGTTCGCATGTTCTTCGCTGTGGGCGTAAACGCCGACTGGCGTCAGACCGAGCATGACCACGACCAGCGCCGCGTAAAAAGTTTTGACTGTGTTTTTCATTGTCTTTACCTACTCCTGATTATTCAAAAAAGTGATTAAAATTAAACCTCGTATGAAACGGTGCCTTCCGGGTACCGGTACCAGCCCGGATCAGTGTAATCGCCGGGTTTCTGGTTTTTCCTGACCTTCAATACAGTGAACATACCACCCATCTCAATTGGACCGAACTGGCCCTGACCGGTCATCATCGGCAAGGTATTGTTCGGCAGCGGCATGATCATTTCGCCCATGTCCGCCATGCCACGCTCACCCATGATCATGTAGCCGGGCATCAGCTTGCCGAGGCTTTTTTGCACGCGGCTCTGATCGACGCCGATCATGTTCGGCACGTCGTGCCCCATCGGGTTCATCGTGTGGTGCGACTTGTGGC
>JAOTTY010000039.1 GCA_029864185.1 Gammaproteobacteria bacterium | reverse complement strand
CGCCGGGTTCATCACGGCGTTACGCCGATCACCCAGCTCGATCCCGGCGCGGAAGCCTACCGCGACGTGCTGGTCATAACCTTCAGGCATCGCGAATCGATCGAGGGGCTTAACTAATAAGGGGACCCAATACTTAACTCGTAGAGTTGAGTATTGGGTCCCGCATCTTTGCCGCTGTCCGGGCGAGAGTCGGGCCGGGAGCTTGCTGTCGTGGCTGGCGCGGTTATGATAGATTCAACCGACGCTTCCAGTGCTGACTTTCATTGACCGAATACCTGACTACCAGAGAACTTGCCGCGCTGCTGCGGATCAAGGAGCGCAAGGTCTACGACCTGGTCGCGTCCGGCGCGGTACCCTGTTCGCGCGCCACCGGCAAGCTGTTGTTTCCGCGCAAGGCGATCGACGACTGGCTGGCCAGCAACGTCTCTCAACCCGCCGCGCTCGCGCCGCGGCCGCAGGTTATCCTCGGCAGTCACGACCCGCTGCTGGAATGGGCGCTGCGCGCCTCGCAGTGTGGCCTGGCCACTTATTTCGACAGCAGCCTGGACGGCATCGAGCGCTTTGCCAACGGCGAGGGCATCGCTGCCGGCATGCATCTTTACGACGTCGAATCAGACAGCTGGAACAATGTCCGAGTGGATTCGCATTTCGCGACCGCCCGCGTCGTGCTGGCGGAATGGGCGAAGCGTTCGCGCGGCATCATCGTCGCGCCGGGCGCCGAGCAGGCATATACGGGACTAGCCGACCTTGCCGGCAAGACCATGGTGCCACGCCAGCCGGGGGCGGGCAGCCAGATCCTGCTCGAGGCGCTGCTGCGCCGCCAGCAGGTCGACACGAACGACATCGACTGGGCGCCGCAGGCGCGCAGCGAGGTAGATGCGGTCGTCGAAGTCGTCGAGGGACGCGCCGATGCCACCTTCGGACTTGCGATGCTGGCCGGTCAACATCGCCTCGGTTTCGTGCCGGTGATCGATGAACGCTTCGACATACTGGTCGACCGGCGCGCCTGGTTCGAACCGACCTGGCAGGCGCTGATCCGCTTCTGCCAGACCCCCGCGTTTCGCGAACACGCGCGAGTACTGGCCGGATACGACATCGGCGACCAGTTCCGGATACACTTCAACGGCGCCGAATAGATCGCCGCTTCCCCGGCGCCTAGTCCCGGTTGGCATTCGGGAAAAAAAGTTGCTGCCCGTCGGGCCGATAGGCCGCAATCGCGGCCTGGCCCTTGTTCGATAACACCCAGTCGATGAAAGCCTGTGCCGCGTCGCGCCTGACCTGGCTGCACCTGTCGGGATTCACCATGATGATTCCATACTGGTTGAATAGCGAATCGTCGCCCTCGACCAGAATGCTGTAATCCTGCTTGTTCCTGAAGCTGATCCAGGTCGCGCGATCCGTCATGGTGTAGGCGCCGCTGCCCACCGCGGCGTTGAGCGTGGCGCCCATACCCGACCCGGTTTCGAGATACCAGCTGCCGCTGCTCTGCGTCGGGTCGGTCCCGGCCTGCTTCCACAACGCCATTTCCTTCTTGTGCGTGCCCGAGTTGTCGCCGCGCGACATGAACTTCGACTTGCCGTCGGCGATGCGTTTCAGCGCGTCGAGTGCGGACTTGCCGCCCGCGATCCTGGCCGGGTCGGCGGGCGGGCCGACGAAGATGAAATCGTTATACATGATGTCGTGGCGCGCGACGCCGTAACCCTCGTGGACAAATTTCTGTTCCGCTGATTTCGCATGCACCAGCAGCACGTCGCCATCGCAGTTCTTAGCGTTCTTGATCGCCTGCCCGGTACCGACCGCGACCACGTTGACCGTGATGCCGGTATCTTTCCGTATTATCGGCAGCAGGTGATCGTAAAGCCCGGAGTTTGCCGTCGACGTCGTCGACTGGAGGATAATCGAGTCATCCGCGGAACAGGCTGTCGCCATGCCCAGCATGAACAGCGTGCCGGTTAGGAGTGTCTTTTTTAACATGTTTTTGGTGAATTACTCCCTGGTATCATGGTCGTGGATGACCCGGTTTAGATGACGATTTTACCGTCGAGAAAAGCGCGCGCCTGCTCGCTCGACGGCGCGGCGAAGAACTCGGCGGCGGGGCGGTATTCGAGCAGGCGGCCGTTGTGCATGAACAGCATGTCGTCGGCAAGGCGCCGCGCCTGGCCGGTGTCGTGCGTGACCAGGATGATCTTGACGCCGCGCTCGCGCGTTTGCCGCAGCAGGTTTTCGATTCGCAGCGTCGCGGCGGAATCGATGCTGGCGCAGGGTTCGTCCAGTAGCAACACGTCGGGGTCGGTAGCGAGCGCGCGCGCCAGCGCGAGCCGCTGTTGCTCGCCCCCCGAAAGCAGCCGGGCGGCCTGGTTGCGCAGCCGATATAAGCCGGCCTGGTGCAACACCTGGTCGCGACGTTGCCGGTACTGACCGCCCTGCGGTTTCAACACGAAGTCGATGTTCGCGGCGACCGAGCGGCGCATCAGCACCGGTTTCTGAAACACTAGCGCCTGTCTGCGCCGGGTTTCCAGGTCGAGCGGCCTGCCGGCCCAGCGAATTTCGCCCGCGCTCGGCCCGAGCAGGCCGTGGATCAGGCGCAGAAACAGGCTTTTGCCCGCACCGTTGGGGCCCATGATAACGCTGACGCCGGCGTTCTCGATGGTGACGCTGACCTTTTCGATCAGCAGGTCCGGGCCAGCCCGGTAGCACAGGCCATCGACCTCGAGCGGGAGCGATAACGAGGCAGGCATCGGCGTCGACGCGTCAGGCATAGGCCAGGCGACGAGCGCTGCTGCGCAGGCCGTAGACGGCGGCGTTCACCGATAGCGCCAGTATCAGCAGGATGATGCCCAGCGCCAGCGCCAGGGCGAGATCGCCTCTCGAGGTTTCGAGCGCGATCGCGGTCGTCATGACGCGGGTTAAATGATCGATGTTGCCGCCGACGATGATCACCGCGCCGACCTCGGCGATGGCGCGGCCGAAACCGGCCAGCGTCACGGTCAACAGGCTGTAGCGGGAATCCCAGATCAGCGCCGCGATCACTCGCTGCGGCGCGATACACAGCGAGCGGAACTGCTCGTCATACTCCTTGTGCATGTCCTCGACGACCTGGCGCGTCAGCGCGGCGATGATCGGGGTGACCAGGATCGTTTGCGCGATGATCATCGCCGCGGGAGTGTAGAGCAGGTTCATCCAGCCTAGCGGGCCCGCGCGCGATATAGCCATGTAGACCAGCAGCCCGACCACCACCGGCGGCAACCCCATCAGCGCATTCAGTATGACCGCGGCCACCTGCCGGCCCGGAAAGCGCGCCACCGCGATCAGCGCGCCGAGCGGAAATCCGATCAGCGCCGACAGCAGCACGGCGGAAATGCTGACGCGCAACGACAGCGCGATGATCTCGATCAGGTCGGCATCGGCGCCGATGATCAATGAGAACGCCAACCCGAAGGCGGCCGAGAAATCCTGCATGTCTGAATGTGTCTAATTATGCATAAATTACGCCCATACTAATATTTAACGGAATTAATGCAAGGAATAACCTTCCTGGCTACCGGTTTACCCGGTGCGGGATGATACCCTGTCGTGGCGCCATGCCGGGCGCGACCCGAAGTCCCGGGTCGCGGAATCCGCGCTGGTATCCTGCGGGTATGGGCCGCGCTGCAGGCAGGTCGCGCAGATGCCGAATCGACGCCCGGGCGCGTTGGGCCGCATTGTTCGCGGCGGGTGCTTTTATGGCGCGTTCGCGTCCCGGCGAGAAACGAATGGTGTCGTTTATCAACAAGAACTGCCGCAACGCCCGGTATATCGTGCGCACTGTCCTGTGTATTCGGCTCCCGGTTAATCTATAATTCGCCGGCCTTACCTGACAACCAACCGGGAAAAATCGTGGAAAGAGAAGCAATGAAATTTGACGTGGTCATCGTCGGCGCCGGGCCGTCGGGGCTGACCATGGGCATCCGCCTCGCGCAACTGGCGCGGGAGCAGGATCGCGAGCTGACCATTTGCATCCTCGAAAAGGGCGCCGAGGTTGGCGCCCACATTCTCTCGGGCGCGGTGATCGAACCACGCACGCTCGACGAACTGATCCCGGACTGGAAAGAAAAGGGCGCACCGCTCCACGTGCCGGTCAAATCCGATTCGTTCAAATTCCTCACCGCGAAAGGCTCGATCTCGATGCCGACGCCGCCGCAGATGCACAACGAGGGCAACTATATCATCAGCCTCGGCAACCTCTGCCGCTGGCTCGCCGAGCAGGCCGAGGATCTGGGGGTCGAGATTTTCCCCGGTTTCGCCGCGGCCGAAGTGCTTTACGATGACGGCGGCGCGGTGCGTGGCGTCGCCACCGGCGACATGGGCATCGGCAAGGACGGCAAGCCTGGCGAAAATTACCAACCGGGGGTGGAGCTGATCGGCCGTCAGACCGTTTTCGCCGAGGGTTGCCGTGGTTCGCTGACCGGCGAGCTGATGCGGAAGTTCGACCTGCGCGATGGCGTGGAGCCGCAGACCTACGGTATCGGCATCAAGGAAATCTGGGAAGTCAAACCCGAAGCGCACGACGAGGGCGCGGCGCTGCACACGATCGGCTGGCCGCTCAAGTCCGACACCTACGGCGGGTCCTTTCTGTATCACGCCGAAAATAACCAGGTCGCGGTCGGTTTCGTTATCGGCCTCGACTACCGCAATCCGCACTTAAGCCCTTTCGAGGAATTCCAGCGCTTCAAGAACCACCCCGTCATTCGCCCGCTATTCGAGGGCGGCAAGCGCATCTGCTACGGCGCGCGCGCGATTTCCGAGGGTGGATTGCAGTCGATCCCGAAGCTGACTTTCCCCGGCGGCTTGCTAATCGGCGACACCGCGGGATTTCTCAACGTGCCGAAAATCAAGGGCACTCATACCGCGATGAAGTCGGCGATGCTCGCCGCCGAAGCCGTGTTCGAGCTGTTGCCCGCGCAATACGACGAGGCAAACCCGGGCGCTGCGCTCGAGGCCACCGCCTATCCCGAAAAGCTCGAACAATCCTGGCTGTGGCAGGAACTGCACAAGGTACGCAATATCCGTCCCGGGTTTCATAAAGGGCTGTGGCTGGGGCTCGTCAACGCGGCGCTCGAATCCTATATTTTCCGCGGCAAGGCGCCGTGGACCATGGGCCATCACGCCGATCACGAGCAGATAGGGCACAAGAGCGATTACCCGAAAATCGAGTACCCGAAACCGGATGGGGTGGTCAGCTTCGACCGCAATTCTTCGGTATACCTGTCGGGGACATACCATGAAGAAAACCAGCCGGCGCACCTGCAGCTGCGCGACGCCAGCGTGCCGATAGCGCTGAATCTCGAGAAATACGACGCGCCCGAGCAGCGTTACTGCCCGGCCGGGGTTTACGAGATTGTGCAGGTCGACGGCAAGCCGGCGCTGCAGATCAACGCGCAAAACTGCGTGCATTGCAAGACCTGCGATATCAAGGATCCGAGCCAGAATATCCACTGGGTCGTGCCGGAAGGCGGCGGCGGGCCGGCTTATCCCAACATGTGACAGGCCAGGCGTTTTTTCCGACGATAAAAGTCGGAAAAAACGACTGGCTTGTCATCCCGGACGCGCCCCCGGCGCGACCGAAACGTCGGACCGCCGCGATCCCCGCTTGCGTGGGGGTGACGCCGGGGCCTTCGGGCAGTCGGGAACCGGCATCCCCCGGGCAGCGGGCAAAAAAAAGGGAACAGATCCGTTGCAGAATCTGTTCCCCTTCAATTTGTCCTCTTTAGGAGAGAACAATGCCACATGTAATTATAGAATATTCTGACGATGTTGCAGGGCAAATTGCGATCGACGATCTCGTCGCCGCGGTGCACGCCGGCGCGATGAGTTCCGAATTGTTCCCCGAGTACGACATCAAGACACGCGCGATCGGCTACCGGCATCACCGCACGGGACAGATCCGGGACTCCTTCGTCCACGTCGCCGTGCACCTGCTCGACGGGCGCAGCGATGCACAGAAATCCATGCTCAGCGAGGCGGTGCTTGCCGCGATCGAACCGCGATTGCCGCAGGCTGCCAGCGTCAGCGTCGAAATTCTCGACATTCACCGCGCCAGCTACCGCAAGAGAGTGCTGGAGTAGCGCGGACCGCCGTGCCCGCGAGAGCCGTTTCGTACTATTCCGGAGCCAGGATCGCGCGCGCTTCCGCGGCATCGGTTTCGCGCAAAATCCCGAGCAGCTGCCAGATCGATTCGACATCGGTCAGTAAATACCGGTTGTCGGGTTCCAGCGCGCTCTGGTGGGTGTTGATGCAGACGCTCATGCACAGTCGCATGCAGATGAAATCGAGGGCGAGGTCGATTTCGACGCTGCCAAGGGGCAGCTCGGCATGATACCCGCGCAGCACCTGGGCGGCGACGCGCACCGGTTCGTCCCGATCGAGCATAGCGTAGGTCGCCGCGACGGCCGGCTCGACGACGAGCCAGCTTTCGACCATGTCGCCGAAATCGATAATCGAGACCACGCGCGCGCCCGCATCGTCGACCAGCACGTTGGCGCGGTTGGCGTCATTGTGAATCACCGCGCGCCGCAGGTAGCCCAGGCGGGGCAATACGCGCTCGCGATAGCCGGCTTCGAAAAATTCGACCAGGTCGCGTCGAGGCTGCGGCGTTAGCAGCGGCTTGAAAGCCTCGAGTACGTCCAGCGCGTTGTCCATCTTCCACAGCAGCGGACGCTCGAGCGCGGGGTGCGCAAAGGATTCGAGCGCCTGGTCCAGCCGCGCCAGGCGGCCGCCGAGATCCTCGAGCAGTGCCGGCGACGGATTGTCGACCTGCGCCAGTATGCGCCCCTCGATATACGGCATTAAACGGCAGACGTGTTCATGTCCCGCCTTGCTGTAAACGGTCTCGATCAGCTGCCCGTTGACCGATGCGCGCGCGGTCGCGACCTCGGGGAAAACGCGCGCCTCGGCAAGCCGCTCGAAAACCTGGTGCTGGCATTCGAGCAGCGCCGGCGACTCGTCGACATTGGCGATCTTGAAAACGTAGCGGGAGCCCTTGTCGCCGATCAGAAAATTCAGGTCGCGTTCGCCGTCGAGCTGCTGCAGAGGACCTTCGAGCGCGAACAGGCGTTTGGCGATGGCGGCCGCCTCGGTCGCATCGAAACCGGGTAAAACACAGCTATCTGACATACGAATCAAATCTGCAAAAGCGGCATTGTACGCGATGTCGCAAATGGTTAACTAGCGGACGTAGACTGGCGTCGAAGGTGTAGCTATAGTCCGCAACATTGCGGGAGCTAGAGATGTCGTTACGCCTTGGAATCGACACCGGCGGTACCTTTACCGACGCGGTGCTGGTCGATGACAACAAGAAGATCGTCAATGCCGAGAAGAGTCTGACCACGCGGTTCGACCTGAGCCTCGGCATCGGCGACGTGGTTGCGAAGTTGCCCGCCGAGGCGCTCGCCGAGGTAACCATGGTTTCGTTGTCGACCACGCTGACCACCAATTCGGTCGTCGAGGACCTCGGCGCCCCGGTATGCGTGTTGCTGCCGGGCTACAGTTCGGAGCAGGTCAAGCAGAGCGGGTTGCTCGAGATACTCCCGGCGCAGTTCGTGGTGCGGCTGGAAGGCGGTTTCGATGCCGTGGGACGCGAGCACAAGCCGCTGGACGAGGCCGCGGCGCAGGAAGCCATCGAAAGACTCAAGGAGCAGGTCTCGGCGTTCGCCATTTCGAGCATGTTCGGCACGCGCAACTCGAGCCACGAGAACCGCCTCAAGCGCCTGGTTACCGAACTCACCGGGATGCCGGTTATCTGTGGTTACGAACTGGCGTCGAGCCTCGGTGCGCCGCGGCGCGCGCTGACCGCGGCGCTGAACGCGCGCATGGTGCCGCCGATCAAGGAATTGATCCTGTCGGTACAGAAAATCATGACGCATCATGAAATCGATGCGCCGCTGATGCTGGTCAAGGGGGACGGATCGCTCGCGAGCCTCGAAAACGCGATCGAAAAGCCGATCGGTACCGTGCTTTCTGGACCCGCCGCCAGCGTCATCGGCGCCTGCCGGCTATCCGGTCTCGACAACGCGATCGTCGCCGACATGGGCGGCACCACTACCGATATCGCGATCGTCAGCAACGGCCAGCCGGAACTCAGCGCCGATGGCGCCAATATCGGCGACTGGAAACCGATGGTCGAGGCGGTGCGCGTCAATTCGATCGGCCTCGGTGGTGACAGCGAGATCCGTTTCGGTGGCCACAGGGGGCTGTCGATAGGCCCGCGCCGCGTGGTGCCGACCAGCCTGCTGGCGCACATGTACCCCGAGGTGATTCCGAAACTCGAGGCGCAGCTACAGGGTATGGCCAGCGCGCGCAGCAATCGCTTCGTGATGCGTCTGGAGAACAACGCGGCGCTGTTGAAACAGCTCAACGCGGCCGAGCTCGAGGCCTGGGAGGCGCTCTCCGACAGGCCCGTCGAGCTCGATTCCATCGTGCAGGAAAACCGTACCCACGCGCGCGCCATGGCCAAGCTCAAGCGCCTCGGACTTGCCATTTACAGTGGCTTCACGCCGACCGACGCGGTACACGTGCTCGGCATCAACTCGCACTGGAACAAGTACGCGGCCGAACTGTCGGCGCGCATCTGGATGCGACAGATGCGCTTTCTTTACGGTTACGGTAAATGGGACAGCGATGACATCGAAACCGCCTGCCGCCAGGTTTACGACCTGGTGACCACCACCGTCCAGCGCCTGCTGGTCGAGGTCGGCCTGAACGAGTTCGACCTGACGGGCAAGTCGAGCAGGGCCAGCGGCATTGTCGACACGATAACGCGCATGGTGGTCGGCAGCCACCAGCAGCAGGGCCGCAAGCCCCTGTTCAAGCTAGATTTCGGCAGCGACTACCCGATCGTCGCGGTCGGCGCCCCGGCCGCGAGCTATTACCGGGATGTAGCCGACAACATGTACATCGACCTGCACCTGCCCGAACATGGCGATGTCGCCAATGCCTTCGGCGCGGTGATGGGTAGCATTATTCAGCGCGCCCAGGTCACGGTGACGCAACCCCAGCAGGGCATCTTCCGCCTGTTTCATCACGACGAGCCGAAAAGTTTCGACAACCTGGATGCGGCCAAGCGCGAAGCGCGTGAAATAGTGATCAGAATCGCGCAGCAAAAGGCGCTCGAAGCCGGCGCGATCGACCCCACGGTAACGCTCGAATTCGACGACGTGCATATCAAGGACGAGGTCGACGGCGAACTGTTCCTCGAGTCGACGGTCATCGCGACCGCGATCGGCCCGGCCTGCAACTGGCGCACGGAAACCTCCGCGTGAACCTCGCGCGACAGCTTGCCGGTTACGGTTTGCACCTGCGTGGGATTACCCGGCTCGAGCCGCGTGAACTGGAAGCGCTGGGATTACCCGACGACAAGCCGACGGTTGCGCTGGTCGGCAACATCGGTTCGAGTTACTGGCCGGTTTTTGCCCGGTCCGAAGAATACCTCGACGGACAGCCCGATCCGCTGGATCGCTGGAGCCGGCGCGTGGCCGAGACGATCGCCAGGGAATTCCCGGTGCAACCGGTTTACCCGTTCGATGGGCCTCCCTTTTATCCGTTTCAGCGATGGGCGCAGCGCGCCGAGGCGCTCGAGCAGTCGCCGATCGGGATCATGATGCATCCCGAGTACGGGCTGTGGCATTCGTATCGATTCGCACTGCTCGGCAACGAATTCGAGGTCGAGCCGCAAAGGCCCATGGCCGATTCTCCCTGTATCGAATGCGCGGACAGGCCCTGTCTGCAGCGTTGCCCGGTCGACGCCTTTGACGGCAAGGGTTACGACGTGAAGAGATGCGCCGGTTACCTGCAGCAATCCCCCGAGGCCGAGTGTCACGGTCAGGGTTGCCTGGCGCGCTGCGCCTGCCCGGTTGCGCCCGAATTGCGCTACACCCCGATACAGGGCCAGTTTCATTTACGCGCTTTTCTCGCCAGACGTCAGGCGGGTTAGCTTCACCGGTTGTTCGCGGCGATTCGCGACGGCGCGGCGAGAGTCGTCGACGGCATTTCAGTGGCCGCCCTCGAAAATACCAAAGCAGCGAAAAAAATGTGGTTCATTACCCGTATCGCAATCGAAATACTCATCTATAATCATCTGATAAATCAGACATTTCGGCGGAAAAGATAGCGGGCCTTATGCCCGCGAGGCGTTACTGCTCCATATGGCAAAATTCGGAAACCTATTATTCAACCGGACCTTGAACCAGTTCCTTGAATGCGATCAGCTCGACAGCAAGAAAGGTTTGTCGCTGACTGAAAAGCTAAAGGAATCGGTTAGCGACAACCTGGAAAAAGTGCTGAAGACGATTACCCGGGTTGAAGAGCCGCACCGCGAAGCGTTGAAGAACATCTGCCGTGAATCGGTGGAGGGTTTTTCCGAAGAGTATTTTCTCGAGGCGATGTCGCACGACGATACCGTATTTCGCGCCGCGGCAAGCGACATCCTGGCACGCAAGAGCGCGGTCGATGCCACCAAGCTGTTCCGCCAGCTGCACGAACCCGATGCGTCCCCGGCGGAAATTATCGAGATTCTGTCATCGCACAGGCAGCAGCTTCAGCCGGTCGACATTATCAACAACGCGATAAAACTCGAAACGGGCCACGCGATACAGCTGATGAAACTTCTCGATGGCACCGAGATCCCGATCGACCTGTCGAGGTTGAGCGTTCAGCTCGACAAGATCGACGATCCCGAGTTCAAGATCCCGCTGCTGCGCTACCTCGGTAGCGTAAACCACGAAAAGATTCCGCTGATTGCGGCCAGGTACCTGACCGATTCCAACAAGGTCGTCGTCCTCGAAGCGCTCAAGGTGCTGGACCGGTTGAGCATCGATTACGACGTTTCGATACTGCTGCCCCACATCGAGTCCATGTCCGGGATAGAGCTCGAGCTCTCGCTCAAGGTAATCGCCAAGCAGGCCGATGCCAGCCTGGTGCCGCATCTATCGGATTTCCTGACAACGAAATCGGCTGAACTGAACGAATTCTTCGCGCGCGTCGTCGTCGTGAACGCGGACAGGGTCAACTTCGAAAAATTCCTCAGGCGCCTCGGCGTAGAAGACGACTGGACCCAGCAACAGGCAATCGCGAGCCTGCAGAAATTTTCCAACGAAAACCTGTCCGAGGTAGCCCGGGAACTGTCCGGCCACGAACAGGAATTCGTACGCAACGCCGCGCAGCAACTGGTCATCAACCTGCTCGGGAACGAGGATCTGGACAAGATCGAGGAGTTCGCGCTCAGCGACAACTGGCAGGTCCGCGAACGCGCGATCCAGTCGCTTGCCAAGTCCTCGAACCGCGGCGCCATCAATATTCTCAGGAAGATGGTCGAAGCCTATCCCGACGATTACGTGCTGGCGCTGCGCGCGGTCAAGCAGCTCGGCTTCGGCAAGGGGCTGGAAATCTGCTTCGACGGTCTCAAGAGCTCGCAGGCCAACGTCCAGCGGGCGTCGCTCGAGACGATCGAGGCGATTACCACCGAGAAGCATGCGGTCAACGTACGCGACAATATCCTGTGGAGCCTGCCGGTACTGACCACGGAAATGCGCGAATTCGCGAAGATGCTGATGTCGCAGATCACCCGGGACTTCGGGCTGCCCGACATCCAGATCGACGAACAGTCGAATACCAGCACCGGCGTCGTCGACCTGCTCCTGTACGGCAGCGGAACCGGCACCACGAGCAGGCCTTCCGAGAGAATCTCGCCGCTGGACCGGCTCAAGCCGGGTTCGGTCTGGATGGACCGTTACCACATCAAGGAAGAAATCGGCCGCGGCGCCATGGGCCGGGTAATGCTGGCCGAGGACGACATGGTGGACGAGTCGCTGATACTGAAGTTCATGCTGCCGGAACTGACCGTCGGCGATCAATCTGCCGAGCGTTTCAAGCGCGAGGTCAAGTACGCGCGCAAGGTCAGTCACCGCAACGTGATTCGTGTGCACGATATCCTGCAAAAAGACGAGCTTTGCGCGATCTCGATGGAATATTTCAGGAGCCGCGGGCTCGAAGCGGTGCTCAAGGAGGTCAAGTTTTTCGAAACCCTCGATGGGCTCAAGATCCTGTACCAGATTGCGAGTGGCATGGCGGCCGCGCATGAGCAGGAGGTCATACACCGGGACCTGAAACCCAGCAACATCCTGATCGACGAAAAATGGCATGTTAAGATCGTGGATTTCGGGATCGCCTCGGCCGGCACCGCGTCGGAAGCCACCTTGACCCAGACCGGATCGATTATCGGCAGCCCGGCCTACCTCGCACCCGAGCGGGCCGAGGGTGCCGATGCGGACGTGCGCAGCGATATTTATTCGCTGGGTATCATTGCCTACTACATGTTCAGCGGCCAGTTACCCTATAGTGGCAAGCCGATGGAAGTGCTGGCGAAACATCGCGACGGCAACGCGCCGCCGATTATGAAAGTCAACGAAAACGCCGCACCGGAAGTATCCCGGCTGATCGTCAAGATGATGGCGGTCGCTCCGGCGGCTCGCCCGCAATCGATGAAGGCGGTCAGCGACGAGATCGAGGCCCTGCTAGATCAATTCGAATTGCCCGAAACGATCGCATAGATCCTGGCACCTTGACGTAAAGATTCCTGTTCCGCGGCAATTCCGGGCAAGACCTCGCCCTGCGCCTTTGTAGCCAATTTCAGAATTCGTTTCCCGGTCATCCTGGCCTGCTACCCGCTGGCGTCGCCGGCCCCCGCGACTGCACCGCGGTCAGCGCGATCAGATAATAAACGTCGTCGCTGTTGCAGCCGCGCGACAGATCGTTGGCCGGGCGGTTGAGGCCCTGCAGCACCGGGCCAATCGCGGTCGCGCCGCCGAAACGCTGGGTCAGCTTGTAGCCGATGTTGCCGGAATCGAGATCGGGAAACACCAGCACGTTGGCGCGTCCCCCGATGCGCGAATCCGTGATTTTTCGCGCCGCGATTGCCGGCACGATCGCGGCGTCGAGCTGAACCTCCCCCTCGACCGCCGTGTCCGGCATTTGCCGGCGCGCCAGCTTGGTAGCCGCGCGCACTTTATCCACCCGTGGATGGCTGGCGCTGCCGTCGGTGGAAAACGAAAGCATCGCCACGCGCGGTTCGTCGTCGATCAGCTGGCGCGCCGAGTTAGCCGCGGCGACCGCGATTTCCGCGAGTTGCTCGGCGTCGGGATCGACGATCAGTCCGCAGTCGGCGAATATCATGGCCTGTTTCGGATCGTGATGCTCGGCTTCGAAAAGCATCAGCATGAAACTCGATACCGAGTTGAATCCAGGCATCACGCCGACGATCTGCAGCGCCGACCGAACCCTGTCGCCGGTGGTGTAAACGGCGCCGGCGATAGCGCCGTCGGCATGGTTGGCGCGCAGCATCAGGTCGGCGAAACAAAGCGGGTCCAGCGCCTGTTGTTGCGCCTGCTCGAGCGTCAGGCCCTTGTGCTTGCGCAGGTGCCACAATTCCTTACTATACCTTTGGTGGTATTGCGAGGCGCTCGGGTCTTCGATTCTAATGTCGGTCAGATCATGTCCTGACGATTCTGCAATGTGCCGAATTTCGGAGGCATTGCCGACCAGTATGCAATCGGCTATGCCGTTATCGCGGGCGCGATGCGCGGCCTCGATAACGCGCATATCCTCGCCTTCGGCGAGGACGATGGTCTGCCGGTGCGCGCGCGCCTTTTGCAGGATGGAATCCAGAAATTTCATGATTGGAATCGGAAAATCCGTTAAACAGGGAAAGCTTACCCGGTGCGAAATAATGCACCGATAGCACAGGGGTGTCCACGGGAACCGTTAATACCATGCTATGATGCCTTTTTGGCAATAGACAAAGCCGGTAGAAAAATAAACCGGGAATCGAACTCAGCTGCAGGGCTAAATTTTTTTGGGCCGGCGCCGGCGCCGGTTAATAAAAGGGGTTTTTTAGATGATCATAGGAATACCCGCCGAAATTCATCCCGGGGAAAAGCGCGTTGCCGCGTCTCCCGAAGTGGTTAAAAAACTGGTCGATGCCGGCTTCGACGTAGTCGTCGAGCCCGGCGCTGGCGTCGCCGCGAGTTTCGGCGATGACGTATTTCTCGAGGCGGGTGCGACGATTGCCAAGGACACGGCCAGGACCTGGTCGGCCGACATTGTCATCAAGGTGCGTCCACCGGAGCATAACTCGAAGCTTGGTCGTCACGAGATCGAACTGATGTCCGAGGGTGCCTGCCTGATCAGCTTCCTGTGGCCGGCACAAAACCAGGACCTGCTGCAGAAATTTGCCGAGCGCAAGCTTACCGCGCTGGCAATGGACAGTATCCCGAGAATTTCCCGTGCACAAAAACTCGATGCCCTGAGTTCGATGGCGAATATCGGTGGTTACCGCGCGGTCATCGAGGCGTCGAACCTGTTTGGGCGCTTTTTCGCGGGCCAGATCACGGCCGCCGGCAAGGTTCCGCCTGCCAAGGTGCTCGTCATCGGTGCGGGCGTGGCGGGGCTGGCCGCCATCGGCACCGCCAAGTCGCTGGGAGCGATCGTGCGTGCTTTCGATACCCGTCCCGAGGTAAAGGACCAGATTCAGAGCATGGACGCCGAGTTTCTCGAACTCGAGTTCGAGGAAGACGGCACCGGCGAGGGCGGCTATGCCAAGGTCATGAGCAAGGAATTCATCGAGGCCGAAATGGCGCTGTTTGCACGCCAGGCCTACGAGGTTGATATCATCATCACGACCGCGCTGATCCCGGGCAAACCGGCACCGAAGCTGATCACCAATGGCATGGTCAAAACCATGCGCAGAGGCAGCGTTATCGTGGACCTTGCGGCGGAGCAGGGCGGCAACTGCGAGGCCACGGAACCGGGCAAGGTCGTCGAGAGTCAGGGTGTGTATATTGTCGGTTACACTGATTTGCCGAGCCGCCTCGCGCCCCAGGCGAGCCAGCTGTACGCGACCAATATCTACAACCTGATCATGGAAATGAACCAGGAAAATGACGGCAATATCGTCGTCGACATGGAAGATGACGTGATCCGCGGTGCCACCGTGGTCAATAACGGTGAAGTTACCTGGCCGCCACCGACTATCGCGGTCGGCGCGGAGCGCAAACCGAGTTTCGGCGGGCAGGAAATCAAGAGCAGGGACGGTGAAAAAAAGGCGTCGGCCGCCGCGAAAGAAGCATCCGGAATCGCCCGCTTTCTGAAGAGCGCGTGGTTTCCGGTGATCCTGGCCGGGCTCGCGCTGTTTGGACTGGGGCAGGTGGCGCCACCGTCCTTCATGGGTCATTTCACCGTTTTTGTGTTGTCCTGCTTCATCGGTTACATGGTTATCTGGAATGTCAGCCCGAGCTTGCACACGCCGTTGATGAGCGTTACCAATGCGATCAGCAGCATCATCGTGCTCGGTGCACTTACGCAGATTTCGAGCACCAGCACGCTAATTTACATTCTTGCCGCAATCGCGGTTTTCATAACCTGTATCAATATCGTCGGCGGGTTTTCGGTCACGCAACGCATGTTGCAGATGTTCAGGGGGTAAGAAGCGATGTCACCCAGCCTGATTACCGTTTCATACCTCGGCGCCGCGGCGCTGTTCATTCTCGCACTCGGAGGCCTGAGCACCAACGATACGGCGCGACGCGGCAACCTGTTTGGCATCATCGGCATGGCGATCGCGGTGGGAGTAACCATCGCCGCGTTCGTAACCCGCCATTACGAGATACTGATCGCGGTCATGATCGCCGGCGGCGTGATCGGCTTTATCCTGGCGCGCCGGGTGCAGATGACGCAAATGCCGGAGCTGGTCGCGATCCTGCACAGCCTGGTCGGTCTCGCCGCGGTGCTGATCGGGTTTGCCAATTTCCTGGATCCGTCGATCGTTTTTAGCGGAACCGAAAAGACCATCCATGACATCGAGGTCTTCGTGGGTATCGCTATCGGTGCGCTGACCTTTACCGGCTCGGTAATCGCCTATGGCAAACTCAGCGGCGTCATCGGCGGTCAGCCGATGCTGCTGCCGGCACGCCACTGGTTGAACCTGGCGATGTTCATTGCCGTAATCGTGATCGCGGTCAAGTTTGTCGGTGCCACGGACCTTGACCAGGCCACGATGCTGCTGCTGGTGATGACCGTGATCGCGCTGCTGTTCGGTATCCACATGGTGGCCGCGATCGGCGGCGCCGACATGCCGGTGGTAATCTCGATGCTGAACAGCTATTCCGGCTGGGCCGCTGCCGCGACCGGGTTCATGCTATCGAACGATTTACTGATCGTCACCGGGGCGCTGGTCGGCAGCAGCGGCGCGATCCTCAGCTACATCATGTGCCGTGCGATGAACCGGCATTTCATCGGCGTCATCGCCGGTGGATTCGGTACCGCGGGCGGTTCGGCCACGGCCGGCACCACCTACGAGGGCGAGGTGCAAACCATCGATATTCCGACCATGGCGCAACTGTTGAACAGCGCGAAGGAGGTCATGGTGGTGCCCGGTTACGGCATGGCGACCGCGCAGGCGCAGCACGCGATAGCGGATATCGCCAGGACCCTTATCGACAAGGGGGTCAATGTGCGCTTCGGTATCCACCCGGTGGCTGGAAGAATGCCCGGGCACATGAACGTGCTGCTGGCGGAGGCCAGGGTGCCTTACGACATCGTCTTCGAGATGGATGAAATCAACGCCGATTTCCCCAACGTCGACGTCTCGATCGTGGTCGGCGCCAACGACACGGTCAACCCGCTGGCCCAGGAGGATGCCGAAAGCCCGATTGCCGGCATGCCGGTGCTCGAAGTCTGGAAAGGGCATACCACGGTGGTGCTGAAGCGCGGCATGGCGGCCGGTTATGCCGGCGTCGACAACCCGTTATTCGTGCGGGACAACACGCGCATGCTTTTTGGCGACGCGCGCGACAGCCTCGAAGCGCTCGCCAAGGCGCTCTAGTTCGCTTTACTGGCAGCCTGCCAGCGGCTCGACGGCGTCAACCACGAAGCCTGTGATCCCGCGGTAAGACAGTTTTTACGACGGGTTTGCCGCAGCCCGAGCGCTGTTTGATGCCCCGCGGCGCGGTCGCCAAACTGTGGGCCGGGTCACACATTCAGGTCGAAATATTTCTCTAAATTGTTGATTTGACGTAAATTTCACCCATTTGGGTGATTCGCCGAGGGTGCCTGAGGCCTAAACTTATCCGAGTGTTCCGAACCATCGAAAATGGATCGATGGGTGGTTTCTCCGGTGCCCTTACCGTTCGCGGTATTGTTGTTCTGCTCAACGCTTCCTGGTTTCATCGGCGTGAGCAGGCGCACCAGGGTTTAGGCAGTTTCTGAACCCGAACTTCAAGCAGCCGTCAGGCTGCTTTTTTTTATCTGGCTCGATCAC
The DNA here is from genome assembly GCA_029864185.1 of Gammaproteobacteria bacterium. Lineage (GTDB taxonomy): Bacteria > Pseudomonadota > Gammaproteobacteria. The sequence goes on along the minus strand of JAOTTY010000039.1, from coordinate 5,838 downwards.
AATAACCCGATTCTTGAAGCGCGGTTTCGATGGGTGCCATACACCGCCAACGCATTTCAGAACACGGGAAACCTGCCGTTGCTCCCCGCGCCGCCTGCATCCCCCGCGTGTAATAAGCCTGTACCCTCCTCTTGGCTTGAAATTTCCGAACCAGGGACTACCTGGAGGTCCAGGCTATTTGCTAAACTGTGAATTCGTCGACTGAATCGACGCCCCGGACTTTGTAGATTTTCGATCATGCTGAACATGCAATTCGACAGGCCAGTCGTGATCAACACCACCGAAATGGAATGGGAAGCGAGCCCGATGAAGGGCGTATGGCGTAAACCACTGGCGCGCGAGGCCGCCGAACACGGCCATGCCACCAGTGTCGTGCGTTACGACGCCCATTCGCGTTTTTCGTCGCATCCGCACCCGCGGGGCGAGGAAATCCTGGTGCTCGACGGGGTATTTTCCGACGAACACGGCGATTATCCAGCGGGCACCTATCTGCGTAATCCTCCCGGCTCGAAGCATGCGCCGTTCAGCGAACCGGGCTGCGAGCTGCTGGTCAAGCTGGAGCAGTTCGATCCCGCCGACGACGTCAGCCTGCGCATCGATACCAGAGCGACCGCCTGGCTGCCGGGCGAATGCGGTGTCAAGGTCATGCCGCTTTATTACTTCGAAACCGAGATGGTCGCGCTGTACAAGTGGCCCGCCGGCACGCGCTACGAGCCACAGCCGCATTTCGGCGGCGAGGAAGTATTCGTGCTGTCGGGTACGCTATGCGATGAATACGGCGAATACCCTGCTGGCAGCTGGCTGCGCAACCCGCACCACAGCGAGCACTGCCGCTACGTCGAGGAAGACACCGTTACCTGGATCAAAACCGGCCATTTACTTCCTTAAATAAGGCCGAATCGGGTAAACTTTCCAGCCGCCGTGGAACTCTAATCTGCGCACGGAGCGCACGTCAAACATTTCACCCGCGTTGAGAGGTTAATACTTGTCACAACAGGAAATATTGAATTTAAAGCAGGCGGTGAGCGCCAAGATCATCGGCCAGCAGGGCCTCATCGAGCGCCTGTTGATCGCGATCCTAGCCGACGGGCACCTGTTGGTCGAAGGCGCCCCGGGACTTGCCAAGACACGCGCGATCAAGGTACTGGCCGACGGCATCGAGGGTGATTTTCATCGCGTTCAGTTTACCCCGGACCTGTTGCCAGCCGATTTGACCGGCACCGAGATCTACCGCCCGCAGGACAGCAGCTTCGTATTTCAGCGTGGCCCGCTGTTCCACAACCTGATTCTCGCCGACGAGATCAACCGCGCGCCAGCCAAGGTGCAGTCGGCGTTGCTGGAGGCGATGGCGGAGCGCCAGATCACGGTAGGCACCGAGACCTACCCGTTGCCGAAGATCTTCCTCGTCATGGCCACGCAGAATCCGCTCGAGCAGGAGGGCACTTACCCGCTGCCGGAAGCGCAGCTCGACCGCTTTCTGATGCACGTGCGCGTCGATCACCCGTCGGGCGCGGACGAGAAGAAAATCCTGGCATTGACACGAAAGGAGGCGCGCTCGCAGTTCGATGCGACACCGGCAAAGAGCGCGGCGATCGGTCAGCAAAGCCTGCTCGACGCCCGCGACGCGGTGCTCGATATACATCTCGACGACAGCCTCGAGGATTATATTATCGAAATCGTGCTCGCCACGCGCAGCGCCAGCCGCTACGGCGACGAGCTCGCCGGATGGATTCAGCATGGCGCCAGCCCGCGCGCGACCATGGCGCTGGACCGTTGCGCGCGTGCCTACGCCTGGCTCGACAACCGTGATTTCGTGGTGCCGGAGGATATCCAGCTGATCGCGCCCGACGTGCTGCGCCACCGCATCATCCTGAGTTTCGAAGCCGAGGCCGAGGGCAAGACTGCGGATAGCTGTATCGAAGCGATTCTCGACCGGGTTGCCGTGCCTTAAGGAGTAGTCGTGGAAACGGGAGACGATATAGTCAAGGTCAAACAGTCGACGCTGATCGGCCTGAACCGCGACGCGCGCAGCCTGCCGCTGATTTCGAACTCGGTCAAGGCGCAGATGGCCGGCGGCCATTTATCGGCGTTCCGCGGTCGTGGCATGGAATACCACGAATCGCGCCCCTACCAGCCGGGCGACGATATCCGTGCTATCGACTGGCGCGTCACCGCACGCAGCGGGCTGACCCATACCAAGGTATACCGCGAGGAACGCGAACGCCCGGTGTTGCTGTGGCTCGATCTGTCGCGCTCGATGTTTTTCGGCACGCAGTGTTGCTTCAAGGCGGTGCTGGCGTCGAAACTCGCCGCGCTACTGGCGTGGAGCAGCGTGCAGCATGGTGATCGTCTCGGTTACCTGGTTTTTTCCGAGCAGCAGCACAGCGAGTTTCGCCCGGCGCGCGGCAAACGCACCGTGCTGCACTTTATCCAGCAGCTGGACGCCCATCCCGCCTGGTTGCGCGAGGATATGAATCCGGCCGGCGCCAGCACCGGGCTCAGAGCGCTGATGCGCCTGCGCCAGGTGACGCGCCCGGGCAGCCTCGTGATCCTGCTCAGCGATTTCCGTTTCGTCGACGACGATTGCCGTGGCCAACTGGTCGAACTCGCGCGTCACAATGACGTGGTCATGATCCATACCTACGACCCGTTCGAGCGCCACCTGCCGGCAGGAGGGGTTTACCGCGTCACCGACGGTGTCGACAGCCTCGAAATCGACACTTCCAGCGGGCGCCTGCTGCAGCGTTACCGCGAACGTTACGACGCACACCAGCAACGGCTGCAGCGGTTGTGCCAGGAACTGGGACTGTTCCTCATCGATATCGGCACCAACGAAGACATGCTGGCCGCGTTGAAAACCGGCCTGGGACTGCAGAGCCGATGAACCAGCTCGAACTCAGGGATATCCATTTACCCGACGCCAGCCTGTGGTGGCCGCCGGCCCCGGGGTGGTGGCTGGCGCTGCTGTTGCTACTGGCGTTGGCACTGTTGCTGCCCCGGCTGTTGCGGCGGCTCAGGCACAGGCCACTATCGCGCCTGACCCTGGATGAACTCGAACTTATTCGCGGCGAGCTCGCCAACGGCGCTCCAGAGCGGCGCGCGGTCGACGACCTCGCCCGCCTGCTGCGCCGCACCGTTATCAGCTATCGCGGCCGCGCGGCGCATGCCGCGACTACCGGCGCGGGCTGGATTGCGGAACTCGAGCAGCTCGCGCCGCTCGAGGGTTTCAGCGCGCAGCAATTGCAGCTGCTGGCGCGCGATCGCTACCGCGCCGACTGTGACTGCGATGTCGATAGCCTGCTGCAGGCCAGCGAACGCTGGATTCGATCCCTGCCACGGAGCGAGACCCATGTTTCAGATTGAATGGCCGCTGGCGCTATTGCTGATTCCGCTGCCGCTGCTGGTTTACTTCACGATGCCGGCAACAGGGCTGCGGCAACAGGCGTCGCTGCGCGTGCCGGTACTCGATGATTTTCGTCTCGGTGCAGCAACCGGTGACGTGACCAGGCCGCGGCGCTGGCGCCAGTGGCTGAGCGGGCTAGCCTGGCTGCTGCTGGTGTTCGCGGCAAGCCGGCCGCAATGGCTCGGCGAGTCGATCGAGATCCCGGTCAGTGGCCGCGACCTGATGCTCGCGGTGGACCTGTCCGACAGCATGCGCACCGCCGATTTCATCGTCGAGGGCGAGCAGGTGAATCGCCTGTCCGCGACCAAGCGCGTCGCCAGCAAGTTTATCGAGCGCCGCCGCGGCGACCGGCTGGGACTGATCCTGTTCGGTACCCAGGCTTACCTGCAGGTGCCGCTGACCTTCGACAGCAAGACCGTCAACCGGTTATTGCGCGAGTCGGCCATCGGTCTCGCCGGTGAGCGCACCGCGATCGGCGACGCTATAGGTCTCGCGATCAAGCGTCTCGACCTCGAGTCGGACAATTCCCGCGTGCTGATCCTGATGACCGATGGCGCCAATACCGCGGGCGAGGTCACGCCGCTGAAGGCGGCGCAGCTCGCCGCAGATCGCGGCCTCAGGATATACACCATCGGCATAGGCGCCGATGAACAGATCGAGACCACCTGGTTCGGCATACGCCGCGTCAACCCCTCGGCACAACTCGACGAAAAGACCCTGCGCGCGATTGCACGCGTCAGCGGCGGGCGTTATTTTCGCGCGCGCGACAGCGAGGAGCTGGAGCAGATTTACCGGCTGCTCGACGAGCTCGAGCCAATGCCGCGCGATCAGCAAAGCCTGCGGCCGGTTAGCGCGCTGTTCATGTGGCCGCTGCTGATCGCGCTGCTGCTGGCGGCTATCCTGGTGGCACCCCGTATCCGGGGGCGCCTGTGATCGAGCAGTTTCATTTCCTGCGTCCGTGGTGGCTGCTGTTGTTGCTGCCGCTCGCCGCGACGCTGTGGCTGCTGATCAGGCGCCGCTATGAAAGCGGCAGCTGGCGCGCGGTGATCGATGAGCGCCTGTTGCCACACGTGCTGACCGGAGCCGATGAAGACCGGCGCAGCCTGCTGCGCTGGATATTCGTCGTCGTTGCGCTGCTGATCATTATCGCGCTGGCGGGACCCACCTGGGAAAAATTGCCGCGGCCGGTCTACCACAAGGAGACGGCGCTGGTGATCGCGCTCGATCTGTCGCGGTCGATGAACGCCACCGATATCAGGCCCAGCCGCCTGGCGCGGGCGCGCCACAAGATCGCCGATATTCTGAACCTCAGGATGGAAGGGCAGACGGCGCTCATCGTCTACGCCGCGGATGCCTTCACGGTCACGCCGCTGACCACCGATGTCGACACCATACTGGCGTTGCTGCCGGTCCTCGATACCAGCCTGATGCCGGCGCAGGGGTCGCGCGCCGACCGCGCGCTCGGGCTCGCCTTCGAACTTTTTGCGAACAGCGGGGTGGCGCGTGGCGACGTGTTGCTGATCAGCGACGGCTTCAGCGACCGCGAAGCAAACCGGCTGCAGACGCTACACGCGAGAAACCCGGGCCATCGGCTTTCGGTGCTCGCAATCGGTACCCGCGACGGCGGGCCGGTGCCGCTCGCCAGCGGTGGTTTTCTGAAGGATCGCGACGGCGCGATCGTAATCGCCGCGATGCAGGAGGAAAACCTGCGCAACGTCGCCAGCAGCGGGGGTGGGGTCTACGCCACCATCAGCGCCGGCGACCTCGATATCAATACGCTGGCTTACCTGATGGAATCGAGCATCGACGATCGCGAGGCGCGTCTCGCCGATCGATCGACGGACCTGTGGCGCGAACTCGGACCCTGGCTGGTACTGCTGGCGCTGCCGTTCGCGGCGCTCGCGTTTCGGCGCGGGCTGATCTGGCTGTTGCCACTGTATATTCTGGCGGTGCCGCCCGACGCGCAGGCCTTCGACTGGCAGTCGTTGTGGCGAAACGATGACCAGCGCGCTAGTCGACTGTTCGACGAAGGGGAACACGCGGCGGCGGCGCGGCTGTTCGATAATCCCGGATGGAAAGCCTCGGCGAATTACCGCGCCGGCGACTACACTGCCGCGCTCGACGGCTGGCGGCAGCTCGACGACGAAGACGCGCTTTACAACCGCGGCAACGCGCTCGCGAGGCTCGGCCGCCTGGAAGATGCGATCGATGCCTACGATACGCTGCTCGAACAAAACCCCGCGCACGAAGACGCGCGCTACAACCGCGAGCGCATCGAGGATTTTCTGAAGCAGCAGCAACAGCAGCAGCAGCAACAGCAACAGCAACAGCAAGGCCAGGGCGACCCGCAGCAACAGCAGCAGGGGCAGGGCGAACCGGGCGAAAAGCAGCCACGGCAGTCGGACGACGGCGGGCACGGCCAGGCTGACGCGCAG
>JAOTTY010000038.1 GCA_029864185.1 Gammaproteobacteria bacterium | reverse complement strand
CGCGGGTGACACTTTCCCCGATTTATGCACCAGCATCTTTTACAAGAGCGACGGCGTTTTCGGCATCATGGCCAACGTGCTCGCAACCTATATCATCCTGTTCGTGTTTTTTGGCGCCTTCCTCGAAAAATGCGGGGCGCAAAGGTTCTTCATCGACTTTCCGCTCGCCGCGGTCGGTCACAAGATCGGCGGTCCGGGCAAGGTATCGGTTATCGCGAGCGGGCTGTTCGGCTCCATCTCCGGCAGCGCCATCGCCAACACGGTTTCCACCGGCGCGTTTACCATTCCGATGATGAAAAAGGCGGGCTTCCAGCCGCACGTGGCGGGCGGCATCGAGCCGGCCGCGTCTATCGGGGGTATGTTCATGCCGCCGATCATGGGCGCGGGCGGTTTCATCATGGCGGAAATGACCGGCGTGCCCTATTCGCAGATCATGCTGGTGGCGATATTCCCCGCGTTCATGTATTTCTTCAGCGTGTTCATGATGGTTCATTACTACGCCAAGAAACATAATATCGTCGGCGAGAAGAGCGAACGCAAAGCCATGGATATTCTGAAATCGGAATGGTTTTACGTCCTGCCGCTGGTCGCGATCACGATCCTGATGCTGATGGGTTATTCGCCGGGATTTTCCGCGATCATCGGCATGGTGACCTGCATCGCGGTCAGCTGGGTGCGCAAGGACACGCGTATCGACCTCAGGGGTTTCGTCGGCGCGTCGCGCGCGGGCGCCGAGGCGAGCCTCAAGATCGGCGCGACGGTTGGCGTCATCGGCATCATCATCGGCGTGCTAACCTACAGCGGGCTGATCCTGACCTTTGCCGACATCGTCATCGAACTCGCCGCCGGCAGGCTCTACCTGACGATCATCCTGATCGCGCTGGCCTCGCTGATCCTCGGCATGGGTGTCCCGGTCACCGCCGCCTACCTGATCACGGCGGTGGTCGCGGTGCCGGCGCTGACGCATCTCGGCGTCAACGAGATCGCGGCGCACATGATTGTTTACTGGCTGTCCCAGGATTCCAATATCACGCCGCCGGTCTGTATCGCGGCGTTCGCCGGCGCCACCATCGCCAAGGCCAACATGTGGGCAACTTCCTGGGTCGCTTTCAAGATGGCCAAGTTCCTGTACCTGGCGCCGTTCCTGTTTGGCTACGTCCCGGGCTTTTCGCTGGATGGCAGCACCACAGATATTGCGATTACCTTCGTGCTGATCTTTTTTGGCACCTGGCTGTATAGCTGGCTGCTGAGCGGAATCTGGTTGAGCTGGTTCAAAAAGAAAGACCCGGCAAGGATTAAATCCGAGACCGAGTAAACCGGCACCTCGCCGAGGCCTGCTCGAAGCGGTAAGTCATGCCGACCCGAATGCCGTAGATATTGTAGTCGCTAATCGAACCGGTATTACCTGACATCCTGTCTCGCACCTTCCAGTCCGCGTCGTGCAATTCTGCCGTTGCGGTGTATCGGATGGACCAGTTTTCTCCCAGGCGCTGTATCGCCCCGCGGCTGCCGAGGACGATCAGCTCGGTGTCGGTATTGGTTTCGATATCGAAAGTGCCTCCGCCCTCGACCGGTCCCACGACATTTTTCAGATCAACTTCGTTGATACCGGCGCCGAGGTTCCAGAATCCGGTCCAGCCATCCCTGTCAAGCGCCTAGCGACGCTCTGCAACCAGGGTGATCATGGTCATCGTGCCCTTCGCATCGATGGTTTTAACGCCTGGGTCCTGCGCGATACCGACTATTCTCGGGGTTCGTTCGAAATCGCAACTGGGCGAGTAGTCAAGGCCAAACCCGAGATACCATTCATCGTTTAGCTTGCGATGCGGCGCGACACCATAGCCGAGCACGTCGTTAGTCGGTTTACCGCTGGAGCCCACGATATTCAGACGGGGTGTCACTTCGTAAAGGCTGCCGGCTTCCGCTCGCAGGCTGAATGGCGCCAGTACCCAAATCACCGCGCCCAGGATTTTTATCACCTTGAATTTACTGTATTTCATGTACGCTTCATCGGCTTTGTTTCATCGCTGACCTTGTCAGGCCAAACTTAGGATTTGTTTAAGATTTCAGTTTTGATCAACAGGATTACAATACTTCTTTATCAAACCGTTAGAATTGATACCCGTTAGTTAACCATTGAAAATAGTCGATACTCTTGACACAAAGAAAACGCGGCTAACAGGTGATTCTGTTTTCAACCCGGCATTTTTTAGCAAATCTTAAGCTTGAGAGGGTAAAAGGCGGTAATGAAAATACTGGTTATCGAGGACTCCCGTAAACTGCAGAAGTCTCTCCGTGCCGGCTTGCGAAGACTTGGCTATGCGGTCGACATTGCGGGGGATGGAGAACAGGGGATCGCGTTTTGTGAAATCATGCGATTACGACGTCATTATTCTGGATTTGATGCTACCGAAAAAATCCGGCCTGGAAGTACTGAAGGAAATCAGGGATTCAAAACTCAGGCCCGAAGTCCTGATACTTTCTGCCCGCGACCAAACCAGGGATAAAGTTGCCGGGCTTCAACTGGGCGCAGATGATTATCTGGTAAAACCGTTTTCTTTCGACGAGCTGCATGCGCGAATCCAGGCGCTGGTGCGCCGCAGGTTTAACCAAAAATCACCGGTACTGGATATCGGAACCATCAAGATCGATACTTCGCTGCATATCGCCTATCGAGGCGCCGAATGTTTCGCGTTCACGCCTACCGAAATGAGTATTCCTGAATACCTGGCATTGAGTCGTGGACGGGTAATCGCGTATGAGACGCTGCACAATCAGATCAATGATACAAATTCCTACTTTTCCCGAAACGCCATCGAGGTTCATATCCATAGCCTGCGTAAAAAACTACGCGAACAGGGGGGTGTTGGAACTGGTCAGGACAAAGCGCGGCTTCGGCTATTTTATCGACTAGAACATTTACCCGGTGCGCTCGATAAGCAAAACCATTACCTTGACCACCATCCTGTGGGTGGCCCTCATACTGGCCGTCGGGCAGGTTTTCATAGACAGTGCTGTATCGGGCTGGCTATTGCGTCAATCCGATAACGCGCTGGAGGCAAAGGCCCGCGCCCTGGTAACGCTGACGAAGTATGATGGCAAGCGGGTCGAACTCGATTTCGCAGATGAGTTCATGCCCGAGTTCGAAGCGCCATCCGACCCGGAGTATTTCGAACTTTTCCGCGGCGACGGCAGTTTGCTGGAGAGGTCAAGGAGCTACAGCGGCTATGCTGTAAACGAGTTCGTCGATCAGGCCGCTGAAGTCCTGGTTACCGATCTTCGACTACCCGACGGCCGCGACGGCAGGCGGGTTTCGGTAAAGTTCATGCCGCAAATTGAGGACCTTGCCTTACGCGCCGAAATCCCCGTGGAAATACGTCCCATGGCGATTCTGCACGTTAGCCGTGAGCGGGAATCCCTGGATCTGGTGCGCACCCGGTTCCATTTACTGGTGATCGGTATCACCCTGGTTACATTGTTTTTCGTAATGCTCGGCGTAACGCGCGCAATCAAAAAGGGGTTAGCGCCCCTGATTAGAATGAAAGACGATATCAGTCAAATATCCCCGCGCTCGATCGATCGAAGAATAGCCTGCGAAGGACAGCCAGCCGAACTTGAACCGATCGCCACGCAATTCAACCTGGCATTATCGGAAATCGAAAAGGCGTTTATACGCGAACGTCAGTTTTCGTCAGATGTCGCACACGAACTACGCACTCCGGTAGCCGAGATTCGCTCTTTAGCCGAGGTGGGACAGCGCTGGCCGAGCGAGAAGGACATTAGCAGCTATTTTGCCGACATCCTTGAATCATCGATACATCTTGACTGGATAATCGAGAACCTTCTGCACCTTTGCCGCAGTGAAGAAGGCGGCATCGAGCCCGAGCCGATGCGGATTAATTTGCAGCATTTACTAGACAAGGTATGCGCCAGCATGGCGAATGAAGTCAGGGCAAAGAATATCTCGATTGAACGGGTGCAGGCCGCGCTTCCCGATGTCATCGCCGACTCCCAGCTCATGGAGTCAATCCTGCAAAACCTGATTATCAACGCAATCTGCCACAGCCGTGACGGTGCATGCGTCACTATAGATGTCGACTCCGATTCTGCCTTTCAAACGCTAAAAATCAGCAATCAGATGGCCAATCCATTATCGAGCCGGGACCTGGACATGATATTCGAGCGCTTCTGGCGCAAGAATCCAGCCAGGGAACCCGGGCGTCATGCCGGCATAGGCCTGGCGCTGGTCAGGTCCTACGCCAAACTGATGCAACGCGAGGTAACCGCGTCATTACAAGACGAGGACCGGTTTACGATTCAGCTTTCACGAATCAGGATCGCATAAACAACGAACTGGCCGAGTCATGTCCGCGATCAGGTCCTGAACCGGTAGCAGCAAGAGATTTTGCACTTTCTGCGGCAAATCTTAAGCCAATCCTCAGACTTATCAGCTACAAATCAATTCATGAAGGCGCTACTGATCGAAGATCCGGCCAGGTCGGAGAACTCACTCGAAAGGGGTATGCGCGAGCTTGGTTACGCGGTCGATGCGGTCGCGGACAGCCTGCAGGCAATCGCCTGCGCGGCGCAGAGGCGTTACGACATCGTCATCCTCGACCTGATGCTACCCAAGGAATCCAGCCTGCGGGTGCTGCACGAAATTCGCGAGTCCAACCCCGACGTCGAAATCCTGATCCTGTCGACACGCGATCAAATCCACGACCGCGTTACCGCGTTGATACAGGGCGCCGACGATTACCTGGTCAAACCTTTTTCTTTCGACGAACTGCACGCGCGCATCCAGCTACTGCTGCGACGCAAGGCAAACCGGCTATCTCCCGCCGTAAGCGCCGGGGAAAACGAAAAACCGCAGCGCTACCTGGACAGCCTGATCGGCAACCTGCTGCAGCGGTGCGGCAAGGAATGCGACGACATCGAGCTGGTCATCAGCGAAGTAAAGCTTGCCGATATGCTGCAACGGGTAGGCTCCGCGCTCGAACGCGTGGCGATCAACAAAAACGTCAGGCTGCGGTTACCCGCGGGCAGGCTCCCTACCCTGCTGGTCGACGCCAGTTGGATAGAACATTTGCTTTCCCGCCTCGTATTCGACGCGATCGCACACAGTCCTGCCGATGCCGAAATTCCGATACGCGTATGCTGCGACCGAGAACGCTGCAGAATTGACATCGAAAGCCAGTCGGACGAGCCCTTCGATCTAACGCTCGTCAAAACCTACGCCGGCTACCTGAATCTCGGCGTCAGCCGATTTTCCAACAAAAACGGGCATCACGAGGTGCGCGTTTCGAACATCAAGATTGTCTAGCCCGCATATCCCACCGATTTGCGTCGCGAGGGTGGCGCAAAGACACTGTGTCGGGCTGCACGCAGCAGAGGCCCGCGCAGGGCGTAGTCGACACTCCGTCGAGCGGGCTGTCGGGAGTACAGCTCGTCACAGTGAGCTTTGCAGCGTCCGCAGCAGGAAATCGGTGGAATATGCGGGCTAGATTATTCGGCTGTAATCGGGCAACCTCTGCCGCACCGACGGTGAATGATGGAGCGAGACCTGCCATATGAATATCCCGGATTTCGAAGACGTGCGCGCGGCGCATATGCGCATACTTCCCCATATCCATCGTACCCCGGTGCTGACGTCGAGCTACCTGAGCCATTTGAGCGGGGCGCGACTCTTTTTCAAGTGCGAGAACCTGCAAAAGGTTGGCGCCTTCAAGGCCCGCGGCGCCTGTAACGCCGTGTTCGGCCTGAGCGATGCCGACGCCGCGAGGGGCGTCGCCACGCATTCGTCGGGCAATCACGCGGCGGCGCTGTGCTACGCTGCGGCGGCGCGCGGCATCGACGCGACCGTGGTGATGCCGCGCAACGCGCCGGCCGCGAAGAAGGCGGCGGTGCGCAGTTACGGCGGCAGGATTATAGAGTGCGAGCCGACGCAGGCGGCGCGCGAAGCCGCGCTGGCGCAGGTGATTGCCGAAAACGGGGCCGATGTCGTGCATCCCTACGACGATCCCCGCGTAATCGCCGGACAGGCCACCTGCGCGCTGGAAATGATCGAGGACATCGATGACCTCGACGCCGTGGTGGCCCCGATCGGCGGCGGCGGTCTGATTTCCGGCACCTGCCTGGCGCTGTCGACGCTGTCACCCGAAACCCGGATCTACGCCGCCGAACCGGAAAACGCCGACGACGCCTACCGCTCTTTTCATGCGGGCGAGATCGTGCTGCAAGATGCGCAGCAATCGGTCGCCGACGGGCTCAAGACCAACCTGAAACCGCGCACCTGGCATTTCGTCTCGCGTTACGTGACCGATGTCCTGCTGGCCAGCGAAACGGAAATCCTCGACGCGATGTACCTGACCTGGGAGCGTATGAAAATCATCATCGAACCGTCGTCGGCGGTGCCGCTGGCCATTATTCTAAAAAACCAGGAACTGTTTCGCGATCAGCGCGTCGGCGTGATCATCACCGGGGGCAATGTCGACATCAGGCACTGCCCCGGCTGCAAGTAATCGAACCCCGGAGCGCCGCTAACCATGACTGAAGAAAACGACAATCCCGTGGTCGGGTTAAACATACCCGCATCGATCGGCATGGAACTGTCCGAGGTGTGTACGCCATCCCTTATTATCGATCTCGACGCCTTCGAGGCCAACGTCGCGCTGCTGCGCCGGCGGCTCGAGGCATTCGGCGTGCGCCTGCGCGCGCATGCCAAGACGCACAAGTCCGTCGATATCGCGCGCTACCAGGTCGAGCACGGCGGCGCCTGCGGCATTTGCTGCCAGAAAGTATCCGAGGCCGAAGTGATGGTCGCGGGCGGTATCACCGACGTGATGGTCTCGAACCAGGTGGTCGACCCGGGCAAGATCGCTCGCCTGGCGGCAATGGCGGCCAGGGCGCGGGTGCTGGTTTGCGTCGACGACCGGCAAAATGTCGAAGACCTGTCGTCCGCCGCCAGACGACTGGGCGTCAACATCGAATGCCTGGTCGAAATCGATTGCGGCGCCGGCCGCTGCGGCGTCGAGCCTGGCGCCCCGGCGCTGGCGCTCGCGCAACAGATCGACGCCAGCGCCGGCCTGGAATTCGCCGGCCTGCAGGCTTACCAGGGCGCGGCGCAGCATATCCGCGAGTTCGCCGCGCGCAAAAGCAGGATCGACGCGGCGATCGAGCAGGCGCGCAGCACGGTGTCGCTGCTCGCGGCGAACGGCCTGCAGTGCGAGATCGTCGCTGGCGCCGGCAGCGGCAGTTACTATTTCGAGGCCGCCTCCGGCGTGTACAACGAAATGCAGTGCGGCTCCTACATATTCATGGATGCCGACTACCAGCGCGTGCTCGACGACAGCGGCGCGGGTATTTCCGAGTTCAACAATAGCCTGTTCATCTGGACCTCGATCATGTCCACGGCCAAGCCCGGCCGGGCGATCTGCGACGCCGGGTTGAAGGTGCAGTCGGTCGATTCCGGGCTGCCGGTGATTTACCGGCGCGACGATATCGAGTACATCAACTGCTCGGACGAACACGGCGTCATCGCCGATCCGCACGACCGCCTCGCGCTCAACGACAAGCTGAAGCTGGTGCCGGGCCATTGCGACCCGACCTGCAACCTGCACGACTGGTATGTCGGCATACGCGACAACCGGGTCGAATGCCTGTGGCCGGTTAGCGCGCGCGGCATGGCGCTCTGAAGCCGGGATTTACCCGGGCGTTTTCGCTGCCGGTTTACATTGCGGGCAAAAAAACGCCGGCACGAAGCCGGCGTTTCTGCTAATGCCCCGGTCGGCTAACGACTCGAGAGATAGCTGTTCAGATCGTCCAGGATACGACCCTTGTCCACCGTCGCACCCATCTCGGTCATCGCGTCGGCGTAGCGACCGACGATGTCGTTAAGCGCCCCGACGGTCAACTGGTTCAGGATACCGATACGGATCTGGGTCGGCTCGGACAGGGTCGGCCAGATCGCAAACCCGCGCTCGCGGCATTTTCCGACCAGCTCCTTTTCCTTGCCGGTGAATTCTTCAGGCAGGTCGAACACCACCAGGCTGGGCATGTTCGAAGTCACCTTGCATCCCATCGCCTCGATCGCGTTGCGCAGGCCTTTTTCGTAGAACTCGTAATCTTCGGCCTTTTGTTCGCGGCCATACTCCAGCAACAGGCGCAACGCCTCGTGGAAGGAGGCAACCGCGTAACCCGAATGGGTACGATGATAGGCCGCGGTCTCGACGTCCTTGCCGTCGGCGATACACCAGTGGCGCGCCTCGAGAATCGGGTGATGCACGTAGGTGTAACAGCCGCGCCGCCTGACCAGATCGATCACCTTGCCGTTGAGGCTGACCGGCGCATAGGTTAGCGGCAGGCCGAGAATACCTTTCTGCGGACAGGAGGCCCAGCTGGTTACCGCCGGGTAATCGTCGATGCTGAAGCAGGCGATACCGAGGCTCGAAACCGCGTCGACGATACCCATGGCGCCGTGCTTGGCGCAGGCATCGTTAAAGCCCTGGATATCGTTGACCCGGCCGCTGCCGGTTTCGAAATGTGCCATGAAGGCCCACATCGGTTTGTGCTCGGCAAGCGCGGCCTCGATGATCTCGCCGGTCACCGACTCGCCGTGCGGCACGTCGATCGTGACCACGTTGGCGGGCCGCGGATTCATCGGATCTTTGGCGAGTTCTTCGACGCTGGATGCCTTGAGCCGGATATTGAAATCGTCGATACCGCTGAAGGTGCCGTTGACGAAGCTGACGACGGTATCGCCAGGCAGGATTGGCGAGAACACGCAATCGAGCCCGTCCCAGCCGGTTCCGCATACCCCGAAAGTGTAAGCGTTACGGGTTCCGAACACTTCCCGCAGCATGAACTTGGCTTCTTTCATGCCGCGCACGACGTCGACCTGCATGTGATCGGCAACGCCGGCGGCGGCAAAGCGCTCGAGCACGCGCGGATCGGTATTACCCGGCCCCGGGCCGGCGGCCAGCGTGTCCGGAATTTCAAGTTGTGGAAACATTTCAAAATCCTCTTCGGTTGTGTGTTTCAGGTTTGCTTGTCGAGACATGTGATTGGGCTCCGTTCTAAAGTTATCGGGGCATTGCCGCGCATCCCGCGCGCGCGACAATACCGTCTTCATTCGCTTTGGCGCCGCTGATGCCGATTGCACCAACGATTTCGCCGTCGTATTCGAGCGGCTCGCCGCCTTCCAGCGGCATGATTCCGGGCATTTCCAGGTAGCCCGTCTGACCGTTGTTGACACGATCGGCAAACACGCTGGTGGGGCGCCGGAACAACACGGTCGCCCTGGCCTTCTTGATCGCGACGTCGATGCTGCCGAGTTGCGCCCTGCTGCGCTGCAGGTACATCAGATATCCGCCGTCGTCGACGATCGCGATGACTACCTCCCAGCCATTCGCGTCGGCTTCCTGCTGTGCAGCTGCCGCGACCAACTTGGCGGTTTCGAGGTCGATTACGTTTTTCTGTTCCATTTCAACTTCGGCCCGGGTAAAGGCTAATCCTGGTTAACGGGTATACGCCCGCCGAGCTCGCGCGTAATTTCGGCAACGGTCTGCCGGATCGAATTGCCGAGCTCGCCGAGGCGGCTGTCGACGATCCGCGCCTTGGGACCGGACAGCGAAATCGCCGCCAGCGCCTGGCCGTTCTCGTCGAAGATCGGCGCCGCCACACAGCGCAGTCCGACCGCGTGCTCCTCGTCGTCAAGGGCGTACCCCTGTTGCCGGATCTGCTCGAGTTCGTCGTGCAGCCGGGTCGGGGTTACGATGGTGTGATCGGTGTAGCGCGCCAGCCCACGGCGTTCCAGGATGCGCGCGACGCCCTGCGCGGACATGCTCGCCAGCAGCGCCTTGCCGACCCCGGAGGCATGGACAGGAGAGCGGCTGCCGAGCCTTACGATCATGCGCATCACTTCGCGCGATTCGACCTGGCTGATAAAAACCACCTCGCCGTCGTCGATGACGCCGAGGTTTACCGTTTCGCCGCATTGTTCGACCAGCGCATGCATGTGCGGCCTGGCGCTGGCGACGAAATCGCGCCGATGCAAAAAAGCGTTGCCGACGGTAAATGCCTTCAAGCCGATAAACCACAATCCCAGCTCTTCATCCTGCTCGACGAAATCCAGCTCCTCGAAGGTGCTGAGCAGGCGGTGCACGGTGGCGGCCGGCATACCGAGCTGATAGGAAAGGTCGGTCAGGTGCATACCCGTCGACGCTTCGGACAGGCGCTCGAGCAGCGTCAAAGCGCGCGTCAGCGATTGATTCTTGCCATCGCTGGCGCGATTTTTCGAGCCTGGCGGCCGCCCGCGTTTTCTGGCAATGCTGGTAACGGTATTGGTCATGGCGCGTAATCTAGCAGCATACCCGATTTAAAACATGCTCATAAACGACATATTATGTTTAAAAAAATATTCCATAATAGATATACACCTATTCTATAGGAAATATAAGTAATTGTTTTAAATAAGATAAATGTTTAAAAGTGTGATTGTTACATATATTTTGAGTAATGGAAATAATTTCCATTACTTATTTCCCAGTGCTTACAAATCCGCCTGACCTGCGGACTGGCAACCACGGCGGCAGGCGCAACCGGTCGATACGTTGAACCGCCCTGCCCGGAATCGCGCCGTATCGGCTTGCAGCGAATCAGCGCGGCGCCGCCGCGAGATGGCGCATGGTTTTCGCCTGACCCGAAATCCGGACCCGGTCGCCCTCGCAAGCGGCGCCGATAAGGTAAATTTTTCGCATTAGCTCCGCATGCCTGCCATTCTTCGGGTAACGTGACGTCAGTTCAGGAATTTTTCTTACAATTCAACAACACTGCGCCATAATGTCGCATTAATCTTACTGCTGGGGGCACAGAATGCGGATAGCGGTTTATGGCTGTGGAGGCGTGGGCGGTTATTTCGGTGGCCGGCTGGCGCAGATCGGACAGGACGTCACTTTCATTGCGCGCAAGGAGAGTCTCACGGCACTGCGCTCGCAAGGCCTCAAGGTCGGCAGCATCGCCGGCGATTTCAGTATCGACAAGATCAAGGTCACCAACAATCCCGCCGAGGTTGGCGTCGTCGACTACGTCCTGTGTTGCGTCAAGACCTGGCAAGTGCCGGCGGCGGCCCGCGCCATGAAACCAATGGTGGGTGAGGAGACGCTGGTGGTGCCGTTACAGAACGGCGTCGAAGCGCCGTACCAGCTGGGCGAAGTGCTCGACCCCGCCAACGTGCTCGGCGGCCTCTGCGCGATCGTCGCGTTCCAGGCCGGGCCGGGGCATATCAAGCACAGCGGCGGCAACCCGCTGGTCCGTTTCGGCCACCTCGATAATCATGCCGACCCGCGGATCAATACCCTGTCCGAGGTGTTCAACCATTGCAGCGGTGTCAAGTCGAGCATCCCCGAAGACATCATCGTCGCGATGTGGCAAAAGTTCATGTTGATCACGCCGTGGAGCGGCCTCGGCGCCGTTTCGCGCGCACCCCTCGGCATTCTGCTCGAACAGCCCGAAACCCGCGAGCTGTTGACCGAGGCGACCGAGGAAATCTATCGGCTCGGGCTCGCCCGCGGGATCGCGCTGCCCGACGATAGCGTCGCAAAGACGATCGCGATGCTCGAAGGCATACCCCCTAACTCGACGACATCGATGCAGCGCGACCTGGTGCGAGGCCGGCCGTCGGAGCTGGATGCGCAGAATGGGGCCGTCGTGCGCCTGGCGAGCGAGGTCGACGTGGCTACGCCGGTTAACCGCTTTTTCCTTTACGGATTGCGCTCGCTTGAATTGCGCGCGCGCGGCGCGCTGAGTTTCAATCGACGCTCATCTTCGCGATGACGCCTTGAATTCCCTGCGCCTTGCGTGCAGCGTGAATTCGGTATAGCCGTTCGCTACTTCACGACCCTTGAACACCAGGTCCAGCGCGGCCTGGAAAGCGATGCTGTTGTCGAAATCCGGCGCCATGTTGCGGTATGCGGAATCGCCCGCGTTCTGACGGTCGACGACTTCGGCCATCTTTTCGAATACCTCGCGCACCTGCGCCGCATCGGTGATGCCGTGGTGCAGCCAGTTGGCGATATGCTGGCTCGATATGCGCAGCGTGGCCCGGTCCTCCATCAGGTTGACGTCGGAAATATCCGGCACCTTGGAGCAACCGATGCCCTCCTCGATCCAGCGCACCACGTAGCCCAGGATCCCCTGCGCGTTGTTTTCAAGCTCGAGGATCAGTTCGCGCCGGCGGATCTTGCGCCCGTCCAGCACCGGGATGGTCAGAATATCGTCGAGGCTGGCACGCGCGCAGGTCGCCAGTTGTTGCTGGCGCGCGCCGACGTCTACCTGGTGATAATGTATCGCGTGCAAGCAGGCCGCCACCGCCGAAGGAACCCAGGCGGTGCTGGCGCCGGCGCGCGGATGCGCGATTTTCTGCTCCATCATCGCGGCCATGTTGTCGGGCGCGGCCCACATTCCCTTGCCGATCTGGCCATGTCCGGGTAACCCCGTCTCCAGGCCAATGTCGACATTCCAGTCTTCGTAGGCGAACAGCCAGCGCGACGTCTTGATTTCGTTTTTCGGGATCATCGCGTCGGCTTCCATGCTGGTGTGAATTTCGTCCCCGGTGCGATCGAGAAAGCCCGTGTTGATGAACACCACGCGGTCGCTGGCGGCGCGGATACATTCCTTGAGGTTTACGGTGGTGCGACGCTCCTCGTCCATGATACCGACCTTGAGCGCGCCGGCATCGATACCGAGCGCGCTTTCGACCATGCCGAACAGCCGCACCGCCGCGGCCACTTCATCCGGGCCATGCATCTTGGGTTTGACGATATAAACGTTACCCTTGCGGCTGTTGACGAACTCCCCGGTGCCGAGCAGGTCGTGCTTGGCGGCGAGCGAGGTGACCATCGCGTCGAGAAAGGTTTCGGGTATCTCTGCGCCGTCGCAGGTGACCGCGTCGGTATACATATGGGTGCCGACATGGCGCACGAACATCAGGCTGCGGCCCGGCAGGCGAAAGCCTTCCCCCTGCGGCGAAAGATACTCCGGGTCCGGGTTAAGACTGCGCTCCAGCGCCTCGTCGCCGCGCATCACCGTCGTCTTGAGGTCGCCCTTCATCAGGCCCAGCCAGTTGCGGTATACCTGCAGCTTGTCTTCCGCGTCGACCGCGGCAACCGAATCCTCGCAATCCATGATCGTCGTAATCGCCGACTCGATACGGATATCGTAGATGTTGGCGAGGTCGCCCTGGCCGATGTAATAACCCTCGCCGATCAGCAGCTCGATGTGCAGGTTGTTGTGCCTGAACAGGATTGCGCTCGGTTCGTCCGGGTCGCCACGGTAGCCGGCAAAGCACTCGCGCCAGCCTAGCTCGGTTTTGCTGCCGTCGCCCATTACCGCCACCAGTCTCCCCGAGGACACCCGGTAACGGATGACATAGCTGTGGCTGCCGATCGCGAGCGGTACCGCCTGGTCGAGAAAATCGCGCGCGTAGCGAATCACCTGCTGGCCGCGCACCGGGTTGTATTTCGCGGTTTTCTTGCAACCGGCGACCTCGAGAATGATGTCGGTGCCGTAGAGCGCATCGTACAGGCTGTACCAGCGGGCGTTGGCCGCGTTCAGCGCGTAGCGCGCGTTGTCGACCGGCACCACCAGCTGTGGCCCGGCGATCAGGCCGACCTCTTCGTCGACATTGGGAGTGGTTACCCGGAAATCGCCCTGCTCGGGCACCAGGTAGCCGATCTCCTCGAGAAACGTCCGGTACTCGGCCGCATCGATGCGCCCGAAATGGTTCTTGTGCCAGGCATCCAGCTGCGCCTGCAAATCGTCCCGCCGTTCCAGCAAGCGTCGGTTTTCGGGGCCCATCTTTGCATTGATGCCGGCAAGGGCCTGCCAGAAAGCGGCGCTGTCGATCCCGGTACCGGGCGAGATCTCGCTATCGATCAAATCGTAAAGGGCGCGGTCGACACTAAGACCGCTAATTTCTACTCGGCTGCTCATCGGTTTCAAGTCCTGTTATTTTTTATGGCGGAATCGATTCCGCTTACCAGCCCTGCAGTATATCTCGCCAACGCGGGAAAACCAGACGCCCGTGCCCGTTATTGGGAAGCTTCATGCAATCGATTAAACCCTTTGAAGTTCGGCCAGCAGCCTGCCGCGGCGCTGTTTCAGGGCCCAGGTGGTGTTCATCACCAGCGTGGACAGCACGATAGCGCCACCGATCAGCGTGTTCATGCCCGGCTCCTCTCCCAGCGCCAGCCAGACCCAGACCGGTCCCAGCACCGATTCCAGCAGCAACAGCAGGCCGACTTCCGGCGCCGGGATGTAGCGCGGGCCGATGAACATCAGCGCCAGGCCGATCGGCAGCATGTAAATCCCCATGATCAACAGGTAGCCCATGTCCGACTGCGTCACCGATAATGGAGACGCCAGCGGCAGTACCAGCAACGCGGTCAGCAAGCCGCTGCAGGATATCGCTGCGATCGTCGAGGACTCGGGGAAACGGCGCACGAAACTGAAGCCGCAGGCAAGAAAAAAGGCACCCAGCAGCGCGACCATGTCACCGAGCCGGCTGCCGGGTCGATCGTCGCTGCCGGCCGCAATCACCGCGATGCCGACCGCCACCAGCGCGATCGCGATCAGCGTGCGCGGATCGATTCTCTCGTTCAGCAACACCCGGCTGATGATGGCGGCGAATAGCGGCGTCGTGCTGAGGATAATCAGCGTATTCGCGACGCTGGTGTGCGTGATCGCGAAAATGAACGAAATGGTACCGAGCGAATAGGCTAGCACCTTCAGCATGCCGGCGCCCTTTAGAGTCCTGTATTGCCGCCAGACCCGATTGGGGTGAGTAAAGCCGAGCACCATCCACATACCGAACGACAGCAACAGCGCACGCCAGAAGATCATCGTCCAGTGATCGGCGACGATCAGGCGTGTCAGCAGGCCGTCCGGTGAAATGATCAACACCCCGCAGGCGGTAATCAACAGGCCCCTGGCATGGGTCGATATCATGCGGCGAAGTACCTAGTTAAAGCGGCATTATCGCCTATCCTGACGGTTTTCCGATACCCTCGATCAGCGCCATCCGCTCCGTTCGCAAATCGTCTGAGGATCATGCTCGTTACCCGGCCGCAGAACCGGTGCGGATGTCCGCGGGCGCGGGCATTGCTTTTTGTTCCGATCATGGCGAAGATAGCGCCAGCCAGGACCACGTCGCCACGCAGGATAACGGGCAAGCGGCAACAACCGATTCATCAATTTGTCATCGACCGGAAGCCAGCCTTGTGAGCACAGATACAAAATCCCGCAGCGGTGCCGAAGTCTTGATCGACGCGCTTTGCATCAACGCCGTTGAACGCATCTTCTGCATCCCGGGAGAAAGTTACCTGGCCGCGCTGGACGCGCTCTTCGACCGTAGCGAAATCGATTTGATCGTTTGCCGCAACGAAGGCGGCGCGTCTTACATGACCGAAGCCGATGGTAAACTCACCGGCAGGCCTGGAGTCTGTTTCGTCACGCGCGGCCCCGGCGCCACCAACGCCAGCGGCGGACTGCACGTCGCGATGCAGGACTCGACGCCGATGATTCTGTTCATCGGACAGATCGCGCGCAAGGATATCGATCGGGAAGCGTTCCAGGAAATCGACTACCGGCGTATGTTTTCCCAGCTGTGCAAGTGGGTCGCGCAAATCGACGACGCCGCTAGAATCCCCGAGTACGTCAATCGCGCCTTCAGCGTCGCCACCGCGGGACGGCCCGGACCGGTGGTGCTCGCCCTGCCCGAAGACATGCTCACCGACAGGACCGATGCGGTCGACGCCAGACCCTGGCTTGCGGTCGCCGTCAGCCCCGCGCCGGACGATGTCGCGAGGGCGGCAGCCATGCTCGCAGACGCCGAGCGCCCGTTGATCATTATCGGCGGCAGCGGCTGGAGCGATGACACACGTCTGCTGCTGCAACGGTTTTCCGAGACGAGCCAGATCGCGGTTGCCAACTCGTTCCGCTGCCAGGATTATTTCGACAACGAGCACCCCTGCTACGCGGGCGATCTCGGGCTCGGCGTCAATCCGGCGCTGAGCCGGCGCGTGCGCGAATCCGACTGTCTGCTCGTGATCGGCGCCCGCCTCGGCGAAATGACGACCGCGGGTTTCAGCCTGATCGATATTCCCTGCCCGCGGCAGCGCCTGATCCACGTGCATGCGGGCGCCGAAGAGCTCGGTCACATCTATCAGCCGGAACTCGCGATCAACGCCGGCAGCAGCCGCTTCGTCGCGGCTCTGTGCGAAGCGATACCAGAAAACACCGCAAGCGAGGCGCGCATGCGACAGGTTGCCCAGGCGCACCAGGAATATCTCGACTGGAACCGTTCGATTTCGATCGCAGGCGCGCTGCAGCTTGCGGATGTGTTTCACGGTCTCCGCGCCATGGTTCCGGACGACGCCATCATCTGCAATGGCGCCGGCAACAATACCGGCTGGCTGCACCGCTTCTTTCGCTACCGGCGCTACCGCACCCAGCTGGCGCCGACCAGCGGCACCATGGGCTACGGTCTACCGGCGGCGATCGCCGCCAGCCTGCGCTACCCGCAGCGCCGCGTGGTGGCGGTTACCGGCGACGGCGACTTCATGATGAACGGGCAGGAGCTGGCGACGGCGATGCAGTACCGCGCGAACATCGTCGTTATCGTCGTCAACAACGGCATCTACGCCACCATCCGCATGCACCAGGAACGCGAATATCCCGAACGCGTCATCGGCACCGACATGGTCAATCCCGATTTCGTCGCGCTTGCGCGCGCGCACGGCGCGCACGGCGAGCTCGTGGTTAACACCGATGAATTCGAGCCGGCCCTGGTGCGCTGCCTGGCCGCCGACGGACCATGCCTGGTCGAGGTACGGCTGAGTCCCGACATCCTGACCCCGACCGCGACGGTGCAAAGCCTGCGCGCGGCGGCGCGCCCGACCACGCGCCCGGTTAAAAACTGAAATTTCGCGATTTCAATAGTATGATTAGCATTCTTTTGCGTTCGTGGGCTGAACCGAAGTGAAAATAGAACAACTCTTGTTGCAGAGCCTGGAACTGCTGGGTCTCGGAATGGGCGCCGTTTTCATCATCCTGATTCTACTGGTCGGGCTGATTTCCATCGTCTCCAGAATCGTTCCCGAGGAAACCGTCGCCACCACGCCGGCAGTCGCCCTGACCATCGTCAACCAGGACCACATCGCCGCGATCGCGGCGGCCATACATCAATATCGAAAAAGCAGGAAACCATAAACATGCCAAATCCCCTGTTGATAACCGACCTGGTGTTGCGCGACGCGTCGCAATCGCTGTTGGCGACGCGCGTGCGTATCGAAGACATGCTGCCGATCGCGGAAAAGCTCGACAGGGTCGGTTTCTGGTCGCTCGAAACCTGGGGCGGCGCCACCTTCGACGCCTGCATACGCTACCTCGGCGAAGATCCTTGGGAACGTTTACGCAAGCTCAAGGCGGCGATGCCGAACACGCCGATGCAGATGCTGCTGCGCGGCCAGAATGCGCTCGGCTACCGCCACTACGCGGACGACGTCATCGAAAAATTCGTCGAGCGTTGTGCCGAAAACGGCATGGACGTGTTCCGCATCTTCGACGCGATGAACGACATGCGCAACTTCGAAACCGCGATCAAGGCGACGATCGCGGTCGGCAAGCACGCGCAGGGCGCGCTGTCGTATACGCTGAGCCCGGTGCACAATGTCGACCTGTGGGTAGACATGGCGAAACAGCTCGAGGACATGGGCAGCCATTCGATCTGCATCAAGGACATGGCCGGGCTGCTGCACCCCTACACTGCCGAGGAACTGGTCGGCCGCATCAAGGAGAGTTGCTCGGTGCCGCTGTCGATGCACTGCCACGCGACCACGGGGTTGTCGACCGCGACGCTGATGAAAGCCATCGATGCCGGTATCGACATGATCGACACGTCGATATCGTCGATGAGCCTGACCTACGGTCATTCGCCGACCGAGACCTTTGTCGCAATCATGGAGGAAAGCGATCGCGCCACCGGCATGGACCTCGACCTGCTCGAGGAAGTCTCGCTTTATTTCCGCGACGTGCGCAAAAAATACGCGAAGTTCGAAGGTTCGCTGAAAGGTGTCGACCCGCGCATCCTGACCGCGCAGGTGCCGGGCGGCATGCTGACCAACCTCGAAAACCAGCTACGGGATCAGAACGCCACCGACAAACTCGACGAGGTGCTCAAGGAAATTCCGAGCGTGCGCAAGGACCTGGGCTACGTGCCGCTGGTCACGCCGACCTCGCAAATCGTCGGCACCCAGTCGGTAATCAATGTGCTCAGCGGCGAGCGCTACAAGTCGATCAGCAAGGAAACCGCCGGCGTGCTGCGCGGCGAGTACGGCGCGACCGCGGCGCCGGTCAACGCCGAACTGCAGGCACGCGTTCTCGCAGGCGACGAGGCGATTACCTGCCGACCCGCCGACCTGATCGAACCCGAGATGACCCGGCTCACCGGCGAGCTGAAGGAAATAGCCAAAGCGGAAAACATCAGCCTTTGCGCCAACGAAATCGACGACGTCATGATCTACGCGCTGTTTCAGCAGGTCGGGATCAAGTTTCTGAAGAACCGCGGTAATCCCGATGCGTTCGAGCCGGCGCCCGGCAAGGAACCCGCGGCACCCGCGGTTGCGGCCCCGGCCGAGGCGCCCGCCGCCGCCGCGGCGGCAGCCCCGGCCGACGTCGCGAGCTACCGCGTCAGCGTCGACGGCACCCAGTACGACGTCGTAGTGGGTCCGGGCGATGCCGATATCAGCCAGATCACGCCGGTTACCACGGCACCTGCGCGGGCCCCGACCACGCCCGCGGCGGCTCCGGCGGGAGCGGCCGCAGGCACGGAGATCAGGGCGCCGCTCGCCGGCAGCATTATCGAAGTGCTGGTAACCGTGGGCCAGCAGGTTAACGACGGTGATCCGGTGTTCATCGTCGAGGCGATGAAGATGGAGACCGAAATTCGCGCCAGCGCGAGCGGCACGGTGCAATCGATCGCGGTCAAGAAAGGCGACGCGATCAAGGCCGACCAGTCCCTGATGACGATAGGCTAGGCCCGCATGGAGCAGGGTCTGCTGCAGCTCTGGGCCTCCACCGGGCTGTATAACTTCACCCTCGGCCAGGCGATCATGATCGCCGGCGGTGGTGTACTGATTTACCTCGCGATCGCCAAGGGCTTCGAACCGCTGCTGCTGATCCCGATCGGCTTCGGCGGTATTCTCGCCAACATCCCGGTCGCCGGCATCGCCGGTCCCGACGGACTGCTCGGCATTCTATACCACGCCGGTATCGAAACCGGCGTGTTCCCGTTACTGATCTTCATGGGCGTCGGCGCGATGACCGATTTCGGCCCGCTGCTGGCGCGGCCAAGCCTGATTATTCTCGGCGCCGCGGCCCAGTTCGGCATTTTCTTCACGCTGTTCGGTGCGATCGCGATGAACCTGATCCCCGGTATGGAGTTCACCATGGCCGATGCCGCCGCGATCGCGATCATCGGCGGCGCCGACGGCCCGACCGCGATCTACGTCGCGTCGCGCCTCGCTCCCGACCTACTCGGCGCGATTGCCGTGGCCGCGTATTCCTACATGGCGCTGGTGCCGATCATCCAGCCACCGATCATGAAACTGCTGACCACCGAGGAAGAGCGCAAGACGCGCATGACGCAACTGCGCCATGTCGGCAAGCTCGAGAAAATCCTGTTCCCGCTGCTGTTGCTGCTGGTTACGCTCCTGCTGTTACCGGCGGCGACGCCGCTGGTTGGTATGCTCTGTTTCGGCAACCTGCTCAAGGAATGCGGCGTGGTCGAACGCCTCAGCAGCACCGCGCAGAACGAGCTGATCAATATCGTCACGATCTTTCTCGGGTTGTCGGTCGGCTCCAAGCTCGAAGCCGAAAAATTCCTCAGTGCCGAGACCCTCGGCATCCTGCTGCTCGGCATGGTCGCATTTTCGATCGGCACCGCGGCCGGCGTGATCATGGGCAAGATCATGTACCGCGTCACCGGCAAGGCGGTCAACCCGCTGATCGGCGCGGCCGGCGTTTCCGCGGTACCGATGGCGGCGCGCGTCGCCAACAAGATCGGCCTGCAGGCCAACCCGCAGAACTTCCTGCTGATGCACGCGATGGGTCCCAACGTCGCCGGCGTCATCGGCTCGGCGGTCGCGGCGGGCGTGTTGCTCGCGATCCTCGGTTAATCCACACCGAACCGCATTCCCCGCGCGGGTAAATCCTCTTCGCGCGCCCGTGCCCGGGCATTTACATTTTGGTTGCGCTTTTCAGTGGTTCTTCAGGTTTCTTACCTAGAGTAGGTAATTCCTGCAGGAACGGTACTACAGATCTTTAGACTGAGGAGCACTGAAATGAAAATTACGTTGAAAAAACTGTTTGTTTACGCCCTGTCGGTCGGGCTGCTGACCGGTTCGGCTCTGGCCCATGGTAGTGAAGACGATGACTACGATCATGACGGCAACCGCCTGACCGTGTGCGAACGAAGCGCCAACAAGATGTTCCGCTCGTGCCGTAGCGAAATCAGGGAGGAATACTTCGCGGAATCCGCCAAGTGCCTCAACCTGGGTGATGCCGGCGAACGTGAGGAGTGTTTCGACGAGGTGCGGCTGGCACGTCGCGAGAATCGGGAACTATGCGGCGCCCAGCGCGAGGCGCGCAGCAATGTCTGTGATTTGCTGATGGAAGACCGTTATGATCCCGAAGCCTTTCTCTCACCCGCTAATTTCGAAACAAACCCGGGGGTGGAAGGCGCCGCGAACCGCTACTTTTCCCTGACTCCGGGACACACCTACGTGGCGCTCGCCGGCGAGGATTTCGAGGAAACCATCGTCGTCACGGTAACCGAGGAGCTGCGTGAAGTGTTAATGGAAGAAGATGCTAACGGGGACCCGATCGAAGGCACGGGTGTGAACTGCCGCCTCGTGGTCGACATCGTCCTGGTGGACGGGGAACCGGTCGAGATAACCGACGATTATTATGCGTTGGCTCTCAACGGTGACGTGCATTATTGCGGCGAGGTGGCGCGCAATTTCGAGAACGGAATCCTGGACAATCTGGACGGTTCATTCGAAGCCGGTCGAGATCTCGCGAAGTCGGGTATCCTGATCAAGGCGGAGCCGGTCATGCACGACGCGCATCGCCAGGAATTTCTGCTGGGCGAAGCCGAAGACGTTATCAGGTACGTCGCCGGCGCGGCAACGCCGACCTCCGTCGGTGCCGGCGAAGGCGGAGAGAACATGCGTGATCCTGGGGGCAGATTTATCTGTAACGGTCAATGTGTGAAAACCGAGGAGTTCATCCCGCCGGAGCCAGGCGCGGGCGAGTACAAGTACTTCATCGCGGGTATCGGTTTCGTACTCGGTGTCGCACTCGAAGACGGAGTGCCTACCGGCGAGCGCGATGAACTGCTGTGCACGGGCGAATCACTGGATGTCTTGCCGGATTGCGGTATCAGCGAAGAAACCGTTGACCTGCTGTGCGAGCTGTCTCCCGTTGCATTTTGCGACTGACTGTTATCGTTTTACCATGCAGGTATCGGGCCGCCCTGTCGGGCGGCCCTACTTACGTTTCTTCCGTCTGGCGCTCGAGCCCCGGAATCGATGACGGGTAGCGATGCGAACCGAATCGAACGACGAGGTTGGCAAACGCGAGCAGCAGGATCGAACCGGTGATATAAATGATGCCAATGCCGGGCTCGTGATGCGCTTCTATGTCGCCGATCAGCATGCGTGTCAATACCGTGATGCCGACGTAGATAAGGAACCGGGTCGGCATGTGGTTGGTCTTGAAATAGATGCCTACCATGGCGCCAAGTTCGAGGTATATGAATAGCAACAGGATGTCCTGAATCGAAGCGGCACCCTGTTCGACCATGACGGCGAATGCGGCCACCGCCGACCAGACGATAGTACCGCCGATCGCGAACAGTGCGACATAGTGAAACAGGTCGACCATCAGGTTGCCGAGCGGATCGGTCACGCGGTGGAGTTTTTCGTCGATCATCGTGGTTTTTTGTGGTTCGGTCATGATACAAATCCCAGGTAGGTTTGGAATAAAAGGAGCGCGGCCTGTCTATGGGCCGTAATTACGGAACAGTATACCGATTTACGGAAAACCGACCGATCTTCTCTAATTTTTTTAACCGGAGTATCGTAAGAAATTTCAACCAGTTCTGCATCCGCCGGGGTTCGCTTATCGCTGCTGATTCAACGAATTTGAGCGGCTGTTTTCTCCTAAGGAGATACTCGGACGCGCCAAACAGGCAGCAGCAAACGGCCATGAACGGACATTCCGGTCGAATAAACAATATCCTTGACTGCATACAGCTTTTTCCCGCTAGAATGACGCCGTGTCCAGGAAACGAGCGATATAAATGAAGAATCAAGCCAGCTGTCTGTGCGGAAGCCTGCAATGGGAAATCACGGCGGAACCCTTCAACGCATTCAATTGCCACTGCAAATTGTGCCGTAAGGCACACGGTTCAGCGTTCGCCACTTATTGGTTTGTAAAACCGGAGCAGTTCAACTGGCTCAGCGGAACCGATACCATCGTTCGATACCGTTCATCGCATCTGCTGACCCGCAGCTTTTGCGGTGTGTGTGGCTCGGTGGTGCCTTACCCCAGCGAGCAGGGGAATCATTGGCTTGCCCCGGGCGGGTGTCACGAAGACGGCAAGAAATCTGACTGCCATGTCTTCGCAGCACATAGCGCGCCCTGGTACGACATTACAGGCGACTTGCCCCAGCACGACGACTACCCCGAGTTTACCGGGATGCAGCGTGTTGAAGAGAAACCACTCGAGCCCGGATCGGAAGGTATCGTTCGTGGTAGCTGCATGTGTGGAGCCGTGAAATTCCA
Source organism: Gammaproteobacteria bacterium (assembly GCA_029864185.1). Taxonomy (GTDB): domain Bacteria; phylum Pseudomonadota; class Gammaproteobacteria. Next base: position 401 of record JAOTTY010000038.1, on the reverse strand, counting down.
TATCAGCGAGCCCTTTAAGCTGGTGCAGAATTGTCATTGCCATCGATGCCGAAAGGCTCGTTCCGCGGCGCACGCGACCAACGGGTTTACGTCGATAGATGGTGTCAAGTTTGTACAAGGTGAAGATAACCTGGGGAATTACAAAGTGCCCGATGCGAAATATTTCATGCAAGTATTTTGCAAAACCTGTGGATCGAAGATGCCGCGCCTCGACCCCGGCAGAGGAATTGCGGTGATACCTTTCGGCGCTTTGGACGACGATCCCCACGTCAAACCTGCCCGGCATATCTACGTCGGCGACATGGCGAAGTGGTACGAAATTACCGACGACTTGCCGGTGTTCCGTGAGGAGCCTACAAGCTGAGTCGGGGCAGTAAGTTAATTCATCCCATATGTCTCTA
>JAOTTY010000037.1 GCA_029864185.1 Gammaproteobacteria bacterium | reverse complement strand
TTTCGAGGTAGGCGCACATGGCTCCCTTGCGTTTGCCGCCCTGGTTGACCGCGACCGCGGTATCGTTGGCGACTTTCAGAAAAGGCACGACGCCCTGGGACTTGCCGTTGGTGCCCTTGATGTGCGAACCCATGCCGCGCACCCGGGTCCAGTCATTGCCGAGACCGCCGGCAAACTTCGACAGCATCGCGTCGTCCTTGATCGCGCTGAAGATACCGTCGAGGTCGTCGGGGACCGTCGTCAGGTAACAGCTCGACAATTGTGGCCGCAGCGTGCCGGAGTTGAACAGCGTAGGGGTGCTGCTCATGAAGTCGAATGACGACAGCAGGTTATAAAATTCGATCGCCCTTTCCTCGCGCTGCACTTCGTTGATCGCCAGCCCCATCGCGACGCGCATGAAAAAGGCCTGCGGCAATTCGAAGCGGGTATCGCGATGGTGAATGAAATACCGGTCGTAAAGGGTTTGCAGACCCAGGTAGGTAAACTGGTGATCGCGTTCCGGTTTTAGCGCGTTGCCGAGATGCTCGAGGTCGAATTTGAGCAATTCCTTGTCGAGCAATTCCAGTTCGGCCGCTTTCTTGATGTAATTACCGAAATAACTGCAATAGCGCTCGGCCATTTGCGCAAATGTCGCGCTCGGTGCGCCATCGTTGATGAAAGTCAGGGATTCGGTGCGCAGTTCATCGAGTAACAGTCGCGCGGCGACGTTCGAGTACTCCGGCTCGTGGTCGATCAGGCCGCGTGCGCTCATGACCGCGGTCGGGCTGACGTCCTTGAGCGGCACGCCGTCGAACAGGTTCTTCAGGGTTTCGTCATAGACCCGTTCGGCGCTAACGCTTTCGAGCCCGTCACAGGCCTCGTTGATTACGGTTTGCAGGCGCAGGGTATCCAGCGGGACGATACTGCCATCGCCGAGTTTTACCGACAGCTCGATGCACTCATCGTCCGGCGCCTGCTCACCCGGGTCCTGCTTCTGCTGGGCCCGCGCGTTGGCGCGCTGCTCGCGATAGAGCACGTAGGCGCGCGCGATCTTCTGCTCGCCGTTACGCATCAGCGCCAGTTCGACCTGGTCCTGGATATCCTCTATGTGAAAAGTGCCACCGTCGGGCTGGCGCCGGGTCAGGGCCGCAACCACGAGGTCGGTCAGCTGTTCGACGGTTTCATGGACCCGCGTCGACGCGGCGGCCTGTCCGCCTTCGATGGCCAGAAACGCCTTGGTCATCGCGATCGCGATCTTGTCCTTGTCGAAACTGGTCAGCTTGCCGTTCCGACGTACGACTTTGTATTTACTGCCTAATGAACTGTGTTTGTTGGTAGCTACCGCTGGCACCGATTCGACGGGCGCTGTGGCGGTCTCGGTTAAGGGTGATTCGATATTCTGCATTAATAGCCCGATCCGTGATGTCCAATGTTATGCTCGGATGAAATCCGCGTTGTTTACCCCCGGCTATTTCTTTCCTGTGGATAGTTAAAGTAATTTATAACTATCGGACACAAGTCTTTGGTCTTTTTGTGGATTGGAATGAACCAGCCAGACTCATTTATTCACTCAGGATGAGTAATCACCCTGACATACAATATAATGTGTTTTGGCGCGAGGTCAAGTACATTATATTGTGTACTGATCTGTGGAGACAGCGGGCATATCCTGTGGATAAGTCATTTTTTTTGACTAGAAATGGCGTCAGCAAAGGCTTCTAGTTTATTGATTTCACTTGCGTCGAAATTCGATCGATAAAAAAGTATTATTATGAGAAAAATTCCATAAGAATTTTATATCAGCTTCTGAAAGCTCCACGGCAACGGCGATGGCATGATGACCTATAAACTCGGGATCGACCTGGGCGGGACCAAGACCGAGACGCTGGTTCTCGGCCCCGACGGGCTGCCGCTGTATCGCGAGCGGGTCGCCACGCCGGCGCATGACTACGCTGAAATTCTCGAAATGATTACCACCCTGGTACGCCGGGCCGAGTCCGAACTCGGCCACAGCGTCAGCGTCGGTATCGGCATTCCCGGCGCGATCTCTCCGCGTTCGGGCCTGCTGCGCAATTCCAATACGGTATGTTTGAACGGACGTCCGCTATCGCGGGATCTCGAAAGCAGGCTGGAACGAGAGATACGCATCGAAAACGATGCCAACTGTTTTGCGCTGTCGGAAGCGAGTGGCGGCGCGGCGCGAGATCAAGCCGTCGTTTTTGGCGTAATCATCGGAACCGGCACCGGCGGTGGTCTCGTCGTCAACGGTAAATTGTTGAACGGTCCCCACGCCATCACCGGGGAATGGGGGCATAACCCGTTGCCCTGGCGGCGTGGCGAAGACGGGGCGCCAGACTGCTACTGCGGGAAGTCCGCCTGCATCGAGACTTACCTGTCGGGCCCCGGACTTGCATACAACTATGAAACCGTGTTCGGAGGGACGCGGTCGTCGCGCCAGATCGTCGCCGGCGCCGCGGCGGGCGATGCGAGCTGTCGCGCAATGATGGCGGCCTATCACGACCAGATGGCGCGTTCCCTCGCGCATCTCATCAATATCCTGGACCCTGACGTGATCGTGCTCGGCGGCGGCATGTCGAATATCGATTCGCTTTATGAGGAGGTGCCAAAATTGCTGCCGGCCTACGTATTTTCAGATTTTGTCGATACCCCGCTGCTGCGGGCCGCGCGCGGCGATGCCAGCGGAGTTTACGGCGCCGCGCTGCTGTGGGACTAGAAATGCCGGGTCCGGGTTACCGATTCGACGTACCGGGTAGCAGGTGCTGACTTCGTCCCCGTATACCGAAATCGCATTAAAGATAATCGCCGAGGGGTCGATCTAGGTAATGTGTAAACCTTAGAATCAAACCAGGCATCAGAAATGGCCACCGCCAATCCGTTAGACGTTACCTCGGCCCGTGGGCTCAGGGGCCTCGACCTGCTCATTACCGAGGTCGACAAGCTGGTAAGCCTGCCCGATATATACTATCGGCTCGAGGAAGCAATAGTCGATCCGGGCTCGACCACGGATTCGATCGCGGAATTGCTGCGGCGCGATCCGGATCTTTGCGCGCGCATGCTGCGTATGGCGAATAGTGCCTTTTACAGTTTTCCGACCAAGATCGAAACCATCGAGCGTGCCGTCAGCACGATAGGGTTGCGCCAGATCCGCGAACTGGTGCTGGTGACCTCGGTGATCAAGGCGTTCGAGGGGATTCCGTCCGGCACCGTCAACATGTCGACCTTCTGGGCGCACAGTGTCGCCGTCGGCATCATGGCGCGCGAGCTGGGCGAGCATTCGCGGCATCCGAATGCCGACAGTTTCTATATCCCCGGCCTGTTGCATGACATCGGGCGCCTGGTCATGTACCTCAAGCTACCCGGCCTGATGCACGATATATTCAAGCAGCGGGAGGCCAGCGGAGAACCAATGTACCTGCTCGAGCGGCGCAGGCTGGACTATTGTCACGCCGAGATCGGCGGGCGCCTGCTCGAATTCTGGAAACTGCCGCAATCTATCTGGGAACCTGTGGTTACTCACCATGACCCGCGCAAGGCCGGGCAGTATTCGCTCGCCGGGTGCGCGGTACATATCGCCGACGCCTGGGTTAACAGCAATCGCGCCGGCAGCAGCGGCCAGGGCTTCGAACTCGAGATCGATCCGGAGGCGCTACAACTTTTTGGCATCGACGCCGACGATATCGATCAGATTGGTGCGCGGGCGGCCGCGCAGACGCAGGCGGTCGTGCGCCGGTTCATGGGGCACTAGCCAGAATTTTGCGCCAGCCGGACTCGGGCCTCAGAGTATCCAAATGAAAAAGCTGCCTGAATTCAGGCATAGTCTGCCAATTTAGAGGGTGCGGTTGTCACCGGCCCGATTCCCGTCCCGGCCCTGAGTTGTCCAGATACCGCTGGCCCTGGTCTTCCTTCAGACCATGGCAATGGTTTTGGCTTTGAGTACAGCCCGGCGCCCAGCGGCGCGTCCCGCGGCGGCCCCGGGAGATACTGGCGCAATAATAAGGCTAGCCCAGAACCAGCGTCGCCAGGCCCAGGAAAGCAATAATGCCGACCACGTCGGTCACCGTGGTCAGCACCACGCCGCCGGCGATTGCGGGGTCGACTCCGAGCTGGCGCAACACGACCGGAATCACCGCGCCTGCGAGTGCTCCGGCGAGCAGGTTGACAACGAGCGCAAAAGCGATGATTGCGCCGATGTTGAAATTTTTGAACCAGATGATCGATAAGGTCGCCACCACCAGCGCCCAGATCAAACCATTCAACAGGCCGACCGAAATTTCCTTCTTGATCAGCGAACGGTAGTTCGAACTACCCAGCTGGCCTAGCGCAAGGCCACGAATCGCGATGGTCAGGGTCTGCGAGCCAGCGATGCCGCCCATGCTCGGCACGATGGTTATCAGGATCGCGAGTGCAACGACCTGATCGAGAATCTCTTCGAAAAAGCCGATGACGTAGGCAGCCAGGAACGCCGTCAACAGGTTGATTCCGAGCCAGATGCCACGCCGCCTCGAGGTTTTCAGCACCGGGGAAAACATGTCTTCTTCCTCGGACAGACCGGCCATACCCATGATGGAGTGGTCGCCCTCGTCGCGGATAACGTCGACCACGTCATCGATAGTGATGCGGCCGATCAGCTTGTGTTCCTCGTCGACCACCGCCGCGCTGACCAGGTCGAAATTCTCGAACTCGCGCGCCACCTCGGTATCGGACATGTGCGCATGCATCGCCCTGATATCGGTGCGCATGATGGCCTTGACCTCGTCCTCGGGATCGTTGGTGAGCAAGTCGCGCAGATAGAGCGCGCCCAGGTAATGGTCGTGGCGGTCGGTGACGAACAGCAGATCGGTGTGCTCGGGCAGCGCACCGCGAATGCGCGGGTAGCGCAGCACAACATCCAGGGTGACGTCGGCGCGGATCGACACCTGGTCGATATTCATCAGTCCGCCCGCGGTGTCCTCGCTGTAGGACAGCACCGCGTTCAGCATCTCGCGCTTGTGCGCATCCAGCGTGTGCAGCGTTTTTACGAGCTTGTCGGTGGGCAGTGCGAGGATGATGTCGGCCTGATCATCGACGTCGGGCAGGGTTTCGACGATGGCAGCTATTTGCTCGGGTTCGAGTTGCCTGAGCTTGGCGTCGCTGACATCGTCCTGGGTTTCCAGCAACACCGCGCCCAGAACCGCGGGATCGATCAGTGGCCAGATCGAATCACGCTGCTGCGACGGCAACGAATCCAGCAACAGGGCCGTTTCCGCCACGCCGACGCGAGCCAGGATTTTCGATACCTCGACGCTGTCGTCGGCGTCGAGCGCGACCGATAAATCCTGGCGCAGCTGTTCGATATCTTCTTCTACCATGTTTTTGTCATTCGGCTTCGCCAAAACGGCTGCCGATAAGTTCGACGATGGCGTCCCGGCAAGCCTGTTCATCGCTGCCGCTGACTTCCAGTTCGAGGTTAACGCCCTTGCTGGCAGCCAGCATCATAACGCCCATGATGCTCTTGGCGTTAACGCGATTTTCTTTTCTACTGATAAAAACGTCGCTCTCGAACTGGCTTGCGCAGTTAACCAGCTTTGACGCGGCGCGCGCGTGCAAACCGAGTTTGTTGATGATAGTGAGCGTTTCGGAGATCATTCCTGGTCCTGTCAAACCCCGCTTGCCGTGCCATCTGGCGCCTGGCGACGAAGCCACTTGAGTGATAGAGGCGCCTAGTTTAATACACGCGGCTGTCTGGGCAAGCCGTTCAGGTCTGCAGTTGCGGCCGTGATTTACCCTGCCTTTCCCGGCGGCCTGGCCTCCCGGTCGCGATTGCGATCACTTTACGGGGATTTTACCGTCGATACGGCGGCGACGATTACTGTCCGGATCACGCCGTTTTGTTGCAGGCGCCCTCGACCCGCGTGGCGCTCCCGGGGTCGACCATTGCGGCATTGATTGCGTGCATACCGGTGGCTACTGCAAATCCCGGTGCCGAATCGAGATATTGTTGCGCTGCCTCCCGAAGGCGGCGGCGATGCGTTCCGCCAGGTAAACCGAGCGGTGCTTGCCGCCGGTACAGCCGATGGAGATGGTCATGTAACTGCGGTTCTCTTTTTCGAAACGCGGGGTCCAGTCCACCAGAAAGCGCATTATCGATTCGAACATTTCTTCGACTTCAGGGTAGTTCTCGAGGTATTTCACGACGGCGCGATCGCGGCCTGACAGGGGTTTGAGATCCCTTTCCCAGTGCGGGTTCGGCAGGCAACGAACGTCGAATACGAAATCGGTGTCCGCCGGCACTCCGTTTTTAAAGCCAAAGGACTGGATCAGGATTCCCATTTCCGAGTTCGTTTGCGACAGCAGGCGGTCAATTATCATCTGGCGCAATTCGTGGACATTCAAATTGGAGCTGTCGATCGAAAGGTGCGCGTTTGCGTAGATACCCTCGAGCAGCTTCTTTTCCTGCTGTATCGCGTCGGCCAGCGGCAGTCCCTGGCGTGACAGCGGATGCTTGCGCCGGGTCTCGCTGAAGCGCTTGAGGAGGCGTGAGGTGTCGCAGGTCAGAAACAGGATTTTTAACTCTAGCGGATGCTTGGATACATGGCGCATGATTTCGTCGAAACGGTCCGATTTATCGACTCCGCTGCGGGCGTCGATGGCAATCGCGACCTGGTCGTAGGGCTGCGGTCCGATATCGACCATATTGTCGACCAGCTCGGGCAGCATGCCCAGCGGCAGGTTATCGATGCAGTAGTAGCCCGCATCCTCCAGGGTCCGCAGGGCAACGGTTTTCCCGGACCCGGACAACCCACTTACGATGATCAGCTTCACGTCATTTTGTTCTCGTTGGTGTCAACCCGCGATGCGCCCGTCCGGCCTGATTCCATGATAGTGGCGCGAGCCGCTACCCTGTATTCAAGGCCGGGCGGCGGCTCGCCGCGAGCGAATGCAGATAAAGTCGCGCCGGGCGTCGACAAAGTGCAGCGCCACCTGCAAACGAGGGGCGACAGGTTCAAGCGTCGGGCGAATGTCACCCTGTCGGCGCCGATCGCAGGGTTGGTCGGTAGTCGACGGTATTCTCATTGCTCGGCCGATTCGATGATCGCCGCTATCTCGTCCTTGCTGCCGGCGTTGCGCACGGCTTCGCAAACCTCTTCTTGGGAGAAGATGCGGGCCAGCGAGGAGAGTATTAACAGGTGTTGTTCGGTTGCTGCTTCAGGAATGATGATGGTGAACACCAGGTCGACCGGCCTGTTGTCGGGCGCGTCGAAATTGACGGGTTCCTTGAGCCGGAAGAAACAGCCAAGGGTTTGATCGAGGTCGCCGAGGCGCGCGTGGGGCACCGCGAAACCCTGTCCCAGGCCGGTGCTGCCGAGGCGCTCCCGGTTCAGCAGGCTATTGTAAATCGCTGATTCCGATAGCCTGGTCCTGTCGGCGGCTATGTTTGCGATCAGTTCCAGCAGCTTTTTTTTACTCGAAATTTCGGTGTCGATGAAAATAGTCTGAGGTGACAGGAGAGCTGAAATCGTCATTGCGCAGGAACTTTCAGTACAGGTTACCGGGGTACGATGCGCGCATCTTAGTCAAATTAGGCAAGTATGCAAGTGCAAGCAGGCGTGATTGCCGCAAGAAAAAAGGGGGAGCCAGGCTCCCCCGGCAATCTATATAGCCATCTCCGGAGTCGCGCCCTTGAGGCGGTGGCTCTTCATTTTTTCCTTGTGTTTTTTTCCCTGGCGATCAAGTTTATCGACGAGGCCATCAATCGCGGCATACATGTCTTCCTGTACGTCGTCGGCATACAGGTTGTTGCCGCTGACGTGCAAGGTCGCCTCGGCCTTGTGGCGCAGTTTTTCGACGGTTAATACGACATGGATATCCAGCGCGTGGTCGAAATGCCGATCCAGCTTTTCGATCTTTTCGTTCACGTAATTTCGCAATGAATCAGTGATCTCGACATGATGACCGCTTAAACTTACTTGCATCTTAAACCTCCTCGGCTGTGTGATCCGCATCGCTGCGAATCGTTAGTGTCTCAAAAGAGACGTTTACGCTCATTGGATGGTGGAATATTTAACGCTTCCCTGTATTTGGCTACGGTTCTCCTGGCTACGTTAATTCCCTGATCACCCAATAATATGGCAATCTTGTTATCGCTTAAGGGTTTCTCCGGCTTTTCCGCGGCTATGAATTTTTTGATTATCGCACGTATCGCCGTGGCCGAGCATTCACCGCCGTCGGCGGTGCTGACGTGGCTGGAAAAAAAGTACTTGAACTCGAGGATTCCGCGCGGCGTATGCATGTATTTTTGCGTGGTTACGCGTGAAATGGTCGACTCGTGCATTTCCAGCTGTTCCGCGATGTCGCGCAGGATCATCGGCTGCATGGCTTCTTCACCGTAATCGAGGAAAGCGTGTTGGCGTTCGACGATAGCCCTGGCGACCCGCAGCAGGGTGTCGTTGCGGCTTTGCAGGCTTTTGATGAACCAGCGCGCCTCCTGCAGGTGATCCTTCAGGTAGGTGTTCTGATCGCTGCTGTCACTGCGCTTTATCAGGCTTGCGTACTGGTCGTTGACGCGCAGCCGGGGCGCGTTGTCGGGATTGATGCTGACTTTCCAGTGTCCTCCCAGCTTGCTGACATAAACGTCGGGAACCACGTACTCGGCATGATTCTGGCTAATGCTGTGCCCGGGATGAGGATTGGTTGTCTGAATCAGTTTGATGATTTCGGACAATTCGGCATCGCTGGCCTGCAGCCTGCGCTTGAGCAGTGCAAAGTCATTGCCGGCGAGCTGTTCGAGGTACTTGTCAACCAGCACCAGTGCCTTGGTCAGGTGCGGCGTATCCGGGTTGTACTGCCCGAGCTGAATCGCCATGCATTCCCCGGGGCTGCTCGCCGCCACGCCGACAGGATCGAAGCGTTGCACCAGGTGTAATACGGCCTCGACCTCGTCCAGCTCGAGTTCGTCGAACTCGCGCACCAGGCCCTCGTGAATCTCCTCGACCGTTTGCGTCAGGTAACCGCTGTCGTCGATCGAATCGATGATCGCGAGGCCGACCTCGTGATCCAGTGGCGACAGGTGCGAGCAATTCAGCTGCCAGTTGAGGTGATTCTTGAGCGTGTCTTCCTCGCCCGCCTGGTTTTCGAACATATCGCGGTAGTCGGTCCCCATCGAGGACGACTGGCTGGGCGAGTTTGGCTGATAGTCGTAAATCTGGTCCCAGCGGGCGTCGATATCCAGCTCGTCGGGCAGGGTCTGCTCCGAACGATTGTCGGAAACCGTGTTTTCGGGCGCTTTGAAATCGGTAGAGTCCTCGCCGTTGCCGCCACGGTCCCGTGTCGCTTCGGCGTCGATAACGGTGATTTCCCCGAGATTGTCGTCCTGTTCCAGTAATGGATTGGAATCGAGAGTTTGCTGGATTTCGGTTTGAAGTTCCAGCGACGAGAGTTGCAGCAACTTGATCGCCTGCTGCAACTGAGGCGTCATCGTGAGGCTTTGCCCTATGCGCAGTTGCAGGCTTTGTTTCATCGGCGGGATTGTTCCTTGTAAATGTTGCTGTCAGGATATTTGTTATTTCCCATGGTTTTAGTTATAGCCTAAAATCGTCTCCCAGGTAAGTCTTTCTGACTATTTTATTCGCCAGAATCTGGGTCGCGTCACCCTCGGCCAGGATGCCGCCCGCGCCCATCACGTAGGCGCGATCACAGATGCCGAGAGTCTCGCGCACGTTATGGTCGGTAATCAGCACGCCGATGCCGCGTTCGGCGAGCTGCCTTATAATCGATTGTATATCGAGCACCGAGATGGGATCGACGCCGGCGAACGGTTCGTCCAGCAGGATAAAGTCCGGCTGGTTGGCCACGGCGCGCGCTATTTCGACCCGCCTGCGCTCGCCGCCCGACAGCGAAATGCCCTCGTTTTCGCGCAAATGCTCGACCTGAAAATCCTCCAGCAGCAGCTCGAGCATGCGGTCGCGCCCTGGGCCATCGAGGTCGGCGCGCAATTGCAGAATAGCCATGATATTTTGCTCCACGCTGAGATTGCGAAACACCGAGGCTTCCTGCGGAAGGTAACCGATACCCAGCTTGGCGCGGTAGTGCATAGGCAGGTGGCTGATGGTTTTACCATTTAGCCGGATGATGCCGGAATCGTTTTCGACAAGCCCGACGATCATGTAGAAACAGGTCGTTTTACCGGCCCCGTTGGGACCGAGCAGGCCGATGATCTCGCCGCCGCCAACGCGCAGCGAAACCGACTGGACGACGACTCGCTGTTTATAGGACTTGGCCAGCTCGACGGCTTCGAGAAGATTGCTGTTACTCATCGGCGGTCAATCCGTGGTCGTGGATTTTTGCCTGGGCTTGATTAGCATTTTCACCCGTTGGTCCGATTCCGAACTGCCGGCCTCGATGCTGTTGGTTTCGGTATTGATGCGAATCAGGTTGCTCTCGATTGTATCCCCCGCATGACTGAAACGGGCATTTTCCCTCAGTTCCAGCAACGATTTCGATTCGATGTAGTTAATCTGTTCCGCTTCTCCCAGCAATTCTTTGCGCTCTTCGTCGAGCTGCCGGAAACGTGCCGGCCTGCCGGTCATTTCCATCAGCACCAGGTCCTTGTTATCGTCGAAATGAATCTCCAGGCGGTCGGAACTTATCTCGAGGCTGCCCTGCACCAGCCTGACGTTACCCTGGTAGATACTGACGTTTTCCTGGTCGCGCACCTCGAGGCTGTCGGCTTCGACCGAAATCGGTTGCTCGCTATCGCTGTCCAGGGCCCAGAGGTGGGTCGACATCGTCAACAGCGTTAGCAGTAGCGCTGATTTATTAACTGTCGCCATGGTAGTAGATAGACCGGGCGTTGGTGAGGCGATACACTTTTTTGGCAAGATCGAAAATAGCGCGTTCGGCCTCAATCTTGAACTGCTTGCTCAGCATCACCACGCTGGCTTCGCTGCTGACCAGGTCAAGATCGGGTTCGAAGCGTATACCCTCGGTCAACAGCTGGAGCGGATTCGCCCCCAGTTTTTGCATGACCACCTGCTGTTGCAGTCGCAGCAGGTTTTGCTGGTGCCGAAATTCGCCCTGCTGCGCATCCAGCTCCCAGCGCTCGGCCTCGCGATAAATTTGCAGCGACGGGGCTTCGATCAGGCTGACGTCACCGCGGGGATAGTGCTCTAGCCGGTTGCTGCTGAATTCGTAATCGATATTGCCGCTATCGCTCATCGCGCGATAGTTCAGATCGGACAGGAAGTAGTCTATGTTATCGGGAACGACCAGCCCGACGGTTTCGATCTTCGAGCGCAGGCGCGACTCGTAGATCCAGCCGACGGCTACCGCGCCGAATACCAGGATGATCACGAATATCAGCAGCCGCGACTTCATTCGAGATAGCCATTTTGTAGGGCTTCGAGCAATCCCTGCGCGTGCAGAATATAATCGGTTATCTCGCGCACCGCGCCATGCCCCCCGCTGGCCGTAGTCACCCAGTCGCAATGCTGCTTGACGAAGCCATGCGCATTTTGCACCGCGATCGAGAAGCCGACGCGGCGCATGAGCGGCAAATCTGGCAGATCGTCGCCGACGTAGGCGACCTGCGACGCGTCGTGGCCGGTTTCCCGCAACAGTTTTTCGAGCGCATGGCGCTTGTCACGGTAGCCCTGGTAAACGTGCCTGACTCCGAGTTCGCCCATGCGATGGTCTACTATCCTCGACTTGCGCCCGGTAATCACCGCGACGTCGACAGCGCAATCGAGCATCATGCGGATACCGTGGCCATCGAGCGAATTGAAAGTCTTGTATTCCTCGCCGTGGTTGTCGAATTGCAGTCCGCCATCGGTCAGAACGCCATCGACGTCGATGATGAGCAGGCGTGTCCGCCTGGCTTTTTCGCTAAGCATGGTCGTCATCAGCGCTCCTATACAACACCCGATCTTAATAAGTCGTGCATGTTTAACACACCCTGAACAAGGCCGTTGGAGTCGACCACCATTAGCGCGTTTATTTTCTTGTCATGCATGATCTTGAGAGCCTCACTGGCGATGCGCTCGGCGTCGATGGTAATGCAATTCGCGGTCATGAATTCCCGAACCAGCGCGGTCTCGATGTCCGGCATTTTTTCGAAGGTACGCCGCAGGTCGCCGTCGGTATAAATACCCACCAGTTTGTTGCTGTCGATATCGATTACACCCGCCACCCCTAGGCCCTTGGCGGTCATTTCCAGCAAGGTGTCCTTGAGCGTGGTGTCGCTGGTGACCAGGGGTATCGCAGCGCCGCTATGCATGATATCTCTGACCCGCAGCAGCAGGCGCCGCCCGAGGTGCCCGCCGGGGTGGGAAAGGGCGAAATCTTCTTCGGTGAAACCCCTCGCCTCGAGCACCGCGACGGCGAGGGCGTCGCCCATCGCCAACATTGCGGTAGTGCTCGACGTCGGCGCGAGACCGAGCGGGCAGGCTTCCCTGGCGACGCTGACGTCGAGATGGATATCGGCGCTGCGCGCGAGGGTCGAGTCCGGGCTACCGGTCAGGGCGATCAGCGGGATACCCAGCCGTTTCAGAAGCGGCAGCAACAGGGTTATCTCGCTGGTTTCTCCGGAATTGGACAATGCGATTACCAGGTCCTGCGCCGTGATCATGCCGAGGTCCCCGTGGCTGGCCTCGCCCGAGTGCATGAAAAAGGATGGCGTACCGGTGCTGGCCAGCGTCGCCGCGATCTTGTTGCCGATGTGTCCTGATTTACCCATCCCGGTTACGACAATGCGTCCCTGGCATTTCAGCAGCATGTCGCAGGCATCGTAAAATTTCTGATCCAGCCGCTCGGTCAGAGCCGATATGGCGGCGGCTTCGGTATTCAGGACGGCGAGGCCAAGCTCGATGTAGGCGTGTTTTGTCATGGTTATCCAGCGGCGACCTCATAATACAAATATAGCTGGTAAATGACAAAAACCGAAAGCAGGGCTATCCCCTTGGGCCGTGTCAACCGCCGAGACCCGGGATCGGGAAAGCGGGACATCAATACCATCAACAGGGTCAGACCGACGACCACCGGCAGATCGCGAGCGCGCGCCGACGCATCAACACTGAAACCGGTGAACATCGCCGGCAGGCCGATCACCGCGAGCGAATTGAACAGGTTGGAACCGATGACGTTGCCAATCGCGAGGTCGGGCTTACCCTTCTTGAGGCTTGCGATCGACGCCGCGAGTTCGGGCAGGCTGGTCCCCAGGGCGACGATGGTCAGGCCGATTATCAGTTCGCTGACGCCGAGTTCGAGCGCAAACTGCGAGGCGCCCCAGACCAGCAACTTGGAGCTGCCAACCAGTAGAACCAGTCCCAATACCAGCCAGCCGATGGCGGCCGGCAGCGGCATTGGATGAACTATTTCCACGGTTTCGCTCTCTTCCCGGGCATAGGCGTCCGGATGCTTGCGGTGTTCCCGTATCAGGTAAGAGAGGCACAGCATCAGCAGGCCCATCAGCATGAAACCGTCGACCAGATCGAGCCGCCGGTCCAGCAGCGCCCAGGCCATGAACGCGGTGGCCAGCAGCAGCAACGGGTATTCGGTTTTGAACAGGTGCTTCGCGACCGGAATCGGCGCCAGTATCGCGGTGGCGCCGAGGATCAGGCCAATGTTGGCGATATTGGAGCCGAGCGCATTGCCGATTGCGATATCGGGGGTATCCTCCAGCACGGCGATGATCGACACGACGATTTCCGGGGCCGAGGTGCCGAAACCGACCACCGTGATGCCGATGATCATGACCGAAACACCGAGTTGATGCGCCAGCGCCGCCGCTCCCTCGACAAACTTGTCGGCGCTCCAGATCAGTATTGCCAGTCCGGAGAGGATGGCGGCGATGTAACTTAGCATAGCTTCGAAACGCGGGGTCCGACTGTCAGAAATCGTCGGTCGACGTAAACAGTCCGACGCGAAGGTCGAAGGCGCTATAGATCTCCCTGCCGTCGACCTCCATCGACGCATCGCCTATTCCCATTACCAGTTTGCGCATGATCACGCGTTTCATGTCGATGCGGTAGGTGACCAGCCTGGCGTTTGGCAAGACCTGCCCGAAATACTTGACTTCGCCGGCCCCCAGCGCGCGTCCGTGACCGGGACCGCCTTTCCAGCCTAGGAAAAAACCGATCAGCTGCCACATTGCGTCCAGCCCCAGGCATCCGGGCATGACCGGGTCGGTCTCGAAATGGCATTTGAAAAACCATAGCTCCGGATTGACGTCCAGCTCGGCGATGATTTCGCCCTTGTCGTATTTGCCACCGTCTTCGGTGATACTGATGATGCGGTCGAACATCAGCATCGGCGGCAGGGGCAGCTGCGCGTTGCCGGGCCCGAACAGATTGCCCTTGCCGCAAGCGATGAGCTCATCATAGCTGAAGCTATGTCGATCGGTCAGAGATGAGGACATGTATTAGATGTTATTAAGAATTTATTGAGGTTGCGAACACTAACGATTATGCGGCAAATTTGCCAGTAAATTCACGGATTGATTCGCATTTCTCAACGTTGGCGTTCACTTGTAACCTGTTAACGGATAGACTTTGCGTGGATTTCTCACCTGGCCGCGATTCGAGTCAGCTTCTATTCAGCATCGCTACGGAAAGATCATGACTATGGGTACTATTTCATATAAGCGTATCGGCTTCTGTATATTGTTGTTATGCAGCGGCATGTCGCAGGCGCAGGAGAGGGTGAGCCTCGAGCAGGCTATCCAGATGGCGCTGAGTCATGATCCCAGAATCGAAGAAAAAGAGGCTTTCGTGCGCCAGGCCCGCGGCCTGCTGCAGGAAGCCGAAGGTTCGGAGGGATTCCGTTACTCGGTGGACAGCTTTCTCGCCCTGTCGACCGGACTCGACGGCGGTTTTTACGAGGGCGGAGAAACTACCTGCAGCAACAACTGCCGGCCGCGAGACGATCTTTATGATTTCAATGACGGCCTGTCGCTGTGGGCCGGGCTGACTTTCAGCATCGTCAAGCCGTTGGCGACCTTCGGACGCCTCGAGAATTACCAGGAAGCCGCACAGAACAATATTACGATCAAGCAGCAGGACGTAGCGCTGCAACGCGACGAGGTCGCGCTGCAGGTAGTCAAGGCTTATTACGGATACCTGACCGCGCGCGACAGCCGGTTGCTGCTCGAGGATACGCGCAACCGGCTCGAAGCGGCGCTCGATCTGGTCAATGGGTGGCTGGAGGAGGGTTCCGGCAATGCCAAGCAGTCCGATAAATATGCGCTCGAGTCAGGCCTCGGGTTGATCGACAATTTCCTTGCCGAGGCCTCGGGTCTCGAAAAGATTGCGATGGCGGGTTTGCAGTTCCTGACCGGCCAGCAGGACGAAGTGATCGAACTGGCCGATCGCCGAATAAAGCCGGTGCCGTTACCGGACGAAAGCCTGCAGGAATGGATCGACCTGGCACTGCTCAATCGTGCCGAGTTCAAGCAGGTGGAAGCCGGCCTGGCGGCACGGCGGGCGCTGGTCGAAGCCAGGCGCGCCGACGCGAAACCGATCGTGTTCGCCGGGGTTGCCGGATCGCTGGCCTACTCGCCGGATCGGGAACGTCTGGATAATCCGTTCATTTACGATCCGTTCAACCATGTCGCGGCGTCGCCGCTGGTTGGCATGCGCTGGCTATGGGAGCAGGGCGCTCAACCGGGGCGCGTGGCCCAGGCGCAGGCCGAGCTCGACGCACTGGTGCAGAAAGCGTCGTTTGCGCGCGACGGTATTCCTTTCCAGGTGCGCGAGCAGTATTTCTCGATGCAGGCAAAATACCAGTCGATCAGCTCGATGCGTGAAAGTTCGAGGGCAGCGAGACGCTGGATGATTGCATCCTATTCCGATTTCGAAGCCGGGCTCGAAGATGCCGACAAAATAATCAACGCGTTACAGGTGTACGTGCTGTCCTACGCCGAATACCTGCGCGCGGTGAATGATTTCAACAACCTTGTGTCCAAACTACGAAGTGTCAGCGGAGTATTCCAGTGAAAAATATTTTTGCCCTTGCGTTGTTATTGGTGGTCCTGCCGGCCCAGGCCTTTACCGGGCCCCAGCAACTGATCCGGGAAACCTCGGACAAGGTTATCGACGAGATCAAGACCAACGCGAATACCTACCAGTCCGACCCGCAGAAAATATACCAGCTGGTAGACGATCTGGTGTTGCCGCATTTCGACTTTGCGGCAATGACCGATCTCGCGCTGGGCCGGTTCAAGGACGAGGTCAGCACCGCGCAGAAGCCAGCCATCGTTAACGAATTTCGCCTGTTGCTGGTGCGCACCTACAGCTCGGCCCTGCTCGAGTATACCGATCAGAAGCTGGTTTACTTGCCGATGGAGGGCAGCGAAGCCGACGGCGAGGTTACCGTCAGAACCGAGATCGAGCAGGCCGGGGGGTTTCCGATTCCGATAAACTACAGCCTGCGACTAGGTAACGATGGCTGGAAAGTGTTCGATATCAGCGTCGACGACGTAAGCCTGGTCACGAATTATCGCTCCAGCTTCGCGCGCGCGATCAAGAAAGATGGCGTTGACGGTCTGATCAAAACCCTTCAGGATCGCAACCAGCAGCAATAATCGCTCTGACGCGAAGCTGCGAACAGTGACACAAAAATTATCACGGCATCTCGCGGGATGCGCACCCCGGGTATGCCTGCAGGCCGAATCGCGCCGGCCGGACGGTCGCCTGAAATTCGGTAAATTGGGAATTTTTCCTGTTAGAATGGCCGCCCCTGGAATTAGTGGCGGTACATGAACAAGTTAATTATCAAAGGCGGTAGACCCCTGTCGGGCCAGGTGCGCATATCCGGTTCCAAAAATGCGGTGTTACCCATACTGGCCGGAACCCTGCTTGCCGATGGGCCGGTCATCATTCGCAATGTGCCGCACCTGCACGATGTCACCACGACGATGGAACTGCTGGGACGCATGGGAGTCCTGCTTACGATCGGGGAGAAAATGAGCATCGAGGTGGATCCGACCTCGCTGCAAAACACCTTTGCTCCCTATGAACTGGTCAAGACCATGCGTGCCTCGATCCTGGTGCTCGGACCACTGCTGGCGCGCTACGGCCAGGCCGAGGTGTCCCTGCCCGGCGGCTGCGCGATCGGTGCGCGCCCGGTGGACATGCACCTCAGCGGGCTCGAGGCAATGGGGGCCAGGATCGTTGTCGAACAGGGTTATATCAAGGCGCAATGCGAACGGCTCAAGGGTGCCCGCATCGTGATGGATCAGGTTACCGTGACCGGCACCGAGAACCTGATGATGGCCGCGAGCCTGGCGAAAGGGACGACGATCATCGAGAATGCGGCGCGTGAACCCGAAGTGGTCGATCTCGCGGATTTCATCAACGCAATGGGCGGCAGGATCGAAAACGCCGGTACCGACATGATTACTATCCACGGCGTCGAAAATCTGCAGGGCTGCGATTACTCGGTGCTACCTGATCGCATCGAAACCGGTACCTACCTCGTGGCAGCGGCGATTACCGGTGGCAAAGTGCTGATCAAGCACACGGATCCGCGCCTGCTCGATGCGGTGCTTGCCAAGCTCGAGGAGGCGGGAGCCTCGATCGATATCGGCGACGACTGGATCGAGCTGGACATGGAAGGGCGCAAGCCGCGTTCGGTAAACATCCGCACCGCGCCTTATCCCGGTTTCCCAACCGACATGCAGGCGCAGTTTTGCGCGCTCAATGCGATCGCCGAAGGAACCGGCTCGGTGACCGAGACCGTGTTCGAAAATCGCTTCATGCACATCCAGGAATTCATGCGGCTGGGCGCCAATGTGCACCTGGAGGGCAACACGGTAATAATCCAGGGAGTCGACGGACTCAACGGGGCCCAGGTTATGGCAACCGATTTGCGCGCCTCGGCCAGCCTGATCCTGGCCGGGCTGGTGGCCAAAGGCGAGACCGTGGTGGACCGTATCTATCATATCGACCGCGGCTACGATCATATCGAGGAAAAGCTCGCGGGGCTCGGCGCCCAGATCCAACGCGTTCCAAACTGATGCCCGTGGCTACCGAGTTAACCATTGCGCTCGCCAAGGGCAGGATTCTCGACGAGACCCTGCCGCTGCTGGCGCGCGCCGGGATAGAACCCGTGGACGACCTGGCCAGCAGCCGCAAACTTGTTTTTGCCACCAGCAATAAAGATATCAAACTGGTGCTGATCCGCTCCGCCGACGTCGCGACCTATGTCCAGTACGGTGCTGCCGATCTCGGGGTCGCCGGCAAGGACGTGTTGCTCGAGCACGGTGGCGAGGGTCTGTACGAGCGTCTCGATCTGAAAATCGCCCCCTGCAGGATGATGACCGCCGGCCCTGCCGGTAAAACGCTGCCGCGGGGACGCCTCAAGGTGGCGACGAAATACCCGGGCATTACGCGCCAATTCTTCCTCGACCAGGGGCGCCAGGTCGAGCTTATCAAGCTCTATGGATCGATGGAGCTGGCACCCGTGGTCGGGCTCGCGGACATCATCGTCGACCTCGTAGATACCGGCAGCACGCTAAAGGCCAACGGGCTGGCGCCGCTCGATCACATCATGGATATCAGTTCGCGTTTAATCATAAATCGCGCGTCGCTGAAGATGAAAAACCGGCCGATCAGGGAGCTCGTGGACAGAATCGAAAATGCGCTGAAGCGACCATGAATATCAGACGACTCGACAGCGGCGACAGCGGTTTCGGCGCGGCGCTGGAACAACTGATCTCCTGGGACTCGGTTTCCGCGAACGAGGTCGTCGCCACCGTCGACGACATATTGCGCTCGGTCAGGTCCGACGGCGACCGCGCGCTGCTCGAATACAGCCGCCGCTTCGACGGCCTTGAGGCCGCGTCCGTCGCCGAGTTCGAAATGCCGCTGGAACGACTCGAGCAGGCCTGCCACGGCATCGAACCGGAGGCTCGAGAAGCCCTGCAGCAGGCCGCTGCGCGGATTCGCGCCTACGCCGAGCGTCAGAAGCTGGAGTCCTGGGAATACACCGAAGCGGACGGCAGCTTGCTGGGCCAGCAGGTGACGCCGCTCGATCGTGTCGGCCTGTACGTGCCCGGCGGCAAGGCCGCTTATCCTTCCTCGGTGCTGATGAATGCGATCCCGGCGGTAGTCGCCGGGGTCGGCGAACTGATCATGGTCGTGCCCACGCCGCAGGGCGTGGTCAACGAGCTGGTGCTTGCGGCCGCGCATATTGCCGGGGTCAGCCGCGTGTTCACGATTGGCGGCGCGCAGGCCATTGCCGCGCTGGCCTACGGCACCGAAACCGTGCCCGCCGTCGACAAGATAGTCGGGCCAGGCAACATCTACGTCGCCACGGCGAAGCGCATGGTGTTCGGCATCGTCGGTATCGATATGGTGGCCGGGCCATCGGAGATACTGGTGATTTGTGACGGCGGCACCGATCCCGACTGGATTGCGATGGACCTGTTCTCGCAGGCAGAGCACGACGAGGACGCCCAGGCGATCCTGCTGTCTCCCGACGGAGAGTTTCTGGACCGCGTTCAGCGGAGTATCGAGCGCCTGATCGAGGAGATGCCGCGCAGGCAGATTATCGACCAGTCGATGCGCGCACGCGGCGCGCTGATCCGGGTCCGGGATCTCGACGAGGCTGCCGAGGTGGCCAACCTGGTCGCACCCGAGCATCTCGAACTGTCGGTCGATAACGCGCGCGAACTGGCGCGGTCTATTCGACACGCCGGTGCCATCTTCCTCGGGCGCCATACCGCCGAGGCGCTCGGAGACTACTGTGCCGGCCCCAACCACGTGCTGCCGACCTCCAGAAGCGCGCGCTTTTCATCACCGCTCGGCGTTTACGATTTTCAGAAGCGCTCGAGCCTGATCGGCTGCTCGCCGCAGGGGGCTTCGCAACTCGGCAAGGTAGCTTCGACGCTGGCCCGCGGCGAAGGCCTGGTCGCGCACGCCCGTTCCGCCGAATACCGCATCAAGCGCCGCCGCGGCTAAAGCCGCGGCAGCGTCTCGGAAATTGCGCCAGCAGTTATCCGGGACCTCGATACATACGAATACCACGAATCGAAGGCAGGTTCTCCAAAGGCGGTATTTTGCCGCGGCGGCGTCCCGTAAAACGCCGGGTGGTTAAATCTTGTCGCTGATCACGATTTCAATCGGCTGCGCAAAATTCGACGGAATTGGATCCGATAATTGCTCATAGTCCCCCGGCTGTCGCTGCGGATTCCCCGAAGCCGATATTCTGACCCCGACGATCACGCGCTCTGCAGACGAGATGGTCCTGTCCGCAATCATGGCATGGCTGTCGTTTAGCGCAATTTCAAACGGCAGGTCGCCGGCCTGCCTGCGAATCACGGCCAGGGGGGGTCCCGGATTAATCGCCGAGCGTGCGAACACAAAGACCGCGGAGCCGGGTGTAATATCGTTTGCGATAGCCGGGTTCAGCGAAACTTTCAGTTTCAATCCAGCCAGATCGCCGGCGTCCTCGGGCCTGACCGCCGTGTCTGTATTGACCGACGAATCTCGCCCCTGGCCGGTAATACCGTTTTGACCGAATGCATCGATGCGGGGCAGAGGTTGCCAGTCGCCGGTATATCCCAGTGCCCTGGCCTTCTCGAACGCCTCGTTCGCCTCCGTGAATTGCTGCAGGTGATAATACGACTTCGACAGCAATATCCACCCATCGATATCGTCTGGCTGGGATTCGAGGCGCTGCCTCAAGCCGACCAGCATCACGTCAACCGGAGCGATGCTGGCTGATGAGCCCTGGGTTACCGGGTTCGGGGTAACCGGCGGCGCGGCCTTGAATTCACTCATCAGGTCCCGCTCCACGGGGCTGGAAAGGCTGATAACTGCAAAATAGGCACCGACCGCGATCATTACGAATACGAGGAATACCGATATCTGAAACTTTAATGAAGGGGTAACTTTCATTGGCCTGGATTTGTTTGATGTTGTGAAAAGACTTCGCCAAGAAAATTCTAATCCTTCCGGGCAGGTCTGGCTAACGGAATTAATCAGTAACAGCCGGCGACCTTTGTCTGGCCAGTCTCCTAGAATCCACTGCTACTGACTCTGTGACAGCCACTGGCACCGCAATTCTTGTTTTGCTCGACCGTACCGTTACTGCCGCCAATGTGGTCTCCCTCGCGTCTGAAGTCATTCGCGTGACAGGCGGCGCAGAAAGGCTGGTACTGGGGAAAAGGCCAGGGGATAGTGGCGCTGATGGTCGGACCGTGACAGCCGGTACAGCCGGGGTCTATGCGGTGATCGCCCGGGTAGTTTCCATTCAGATCATGGCTGAAGCTTGTCGGCGCCCAGCCGCTCGTCGTATGACAGACATCGCATTGCTCGACTGTGGACAGATGCGGCGGAACCGCGTCTATCTTACCTGTCGCGGTATTGCCATCATGGCAGGTATCACAATTGTTGGCGCTGCCGGCATCGTGCGTCCAGCTGCCGCCGACGAAGGTCGCGGTGGTATGGCAGAAAGAGCAGTCCAGGCCCGTCGGGATATGCGCGGGCACCGCATCGACCTTGCCCTTCGCGGTACTACCGTCGTGGCAGGACTCGCAATTATTCACGATGCCGGTATGGTCGAAGGTCGCCGGCCTGAAAGCGCTCGGCGTATGGCAGACGCCGCAATCCTGGTTGGTCGGAACGTGGTTGGTCTTCTTCGGTGTCGCCAGACCGGCGTCGTGACAGGACGCGCAGTTGTTGACGATGCCGTCGTGGCTAAAGGTGGCCGGCAGGAAACCCGTGGTCTGGTGGCAATCGGCGCAGTCGCCGTTGGTCGGTACGTGGTCGCCATGCTTGCCCCGGGCGTAGAAACCATCGTGACAGATAGCGCAGTTATCGACGATGCCCTGGTGATCGAAGGTTGCATTGGCAAAGGCCGTGGGATTATGGCACGCCGAGCAATCCTGCTGCCCGATCGGTATATGCGCCGGATTCGTTTTTGCGCCGGTGCCGGTCGCGTCGGTGCCGTTGTGGCAGGACGCGCAGTTGTCGACGATACCCGTGTGATTGAACACCGCCGGCGCAAAGGTGCCTCCGGCCACGTGACAGACACCGCAATCCTGGGTTGTCGGGACGTGGGGGCTGGGCGCGTCGATCTTACCGGTCGCATCGGTGCCGTTATGGCAGTCATCGCAACGCTGCGCCAGCACGGCGGGGTCGGTATGGTCGATCGCGAACGCGGGGAAGAAATTATCGGTGTTGTGGCAACTGCCGCAATCGGCGCTGGTGGCGACGTGCCCGCTCTGATCTGCCGCCTTGCCGCTAGGTCCCAGCGGGCCTGTTGGACCATCGGGGTCGTAGGTCCCGTCATGGCAGGAGGCGCAATTACCGGTGATGCCGAGGTGAGCAAAGTTAGTCGGCGGTCCGAAGCCGGCCACCGTGTGGCATAGGTCGCAATCCTGACTGGTGGGCAGGTGATTCGCATCCTTGATCAGCCCGGCCGGAGTCGTTGCCGATGCGGCCAGGAAGCGGCTGACGTGGCAACCCTCGCAACCATTGGTGATAGCGGCGTGCACGTTGGTGAGAAACCGGCCCGGCGACGCGAAACCACCGCTGCTGGTGACGTTGTGGCAGGTCACGCATTGATTCAGCGCCGGGATGTGATTCGACTTTTTGCCGATGGCTCCAACCGCAACGAAATTGGCATTGCCGCTATGGCAGCTTTCACAATCGCCCGTGATATTCGGGTGCCCGAAATTCGGCACCTGCCAGAACGGCGCACTGGTCGTGTGACACACGCTGCAGTCCTGGCTGACCGGCAGATGGGTTCCGGGTTTGCCATAGAGCGTGTTGCCGGTGGTGTCGAAGTTGCCGTTATGGCACAGCGCACAATTGTTCGGATCGATGTTCAGGTGATCGAACGGCGCGCCGGCAAAATTCGTCGTGTCGTGGCAGTCGGCACAATCCTGAATCGCACCCAGAGGCGTCGGAAAATGGCTCGGTAGCTTGCCGCCGGTGATCACTTCGTTGTGGCAGTCTGCGCACTGATTGGTGGGCGCGAGGTAACCCGGCCCATGGGTAAACACACCGGTGCTGAAGGCGCCCGGGGTATGACAAACGCTGCAATCCTCGAGAGTCGGTAAATGGTTGATATCCATGCCCGTCGCTGCCGGCGGACCCGTGTGGCATCCCGATTGAGCGCAGTCGGTGGTAATACCGGCGTGGTCGAAGACTGCAAAAGCAAAACTGCGCGTACCGGTAGCAGGGTCGAGGTCAGAGCTATGACAGGATCCACAATCGGCGGTCGTATCCGGGTGCGTGGGCGTCTTGCCGACCGCGTTTATCGTGTTGTTGTCGTTGTGACAGGAATCGCAACTTAACACCGCGGGATCGATGCGATGGATGAAAGCGCCGCCCAGGTCGAACGTCACGATT
>JAOTTY010000257.1 GCA_029864185.1 Gammaproteobacteria bacterium | reverse complement strand
AACATTAAATAAACCAGTCGAGGTTGTCGATTTTCGTGGTTTCCTGGCTCCAGGTGGACTAAATCTGTTACTCGTGAAGCCTACCCTCAGGCCTGCCTTATTGAAAGGGGGTGGTGACTTGGGAAATAGTGGTTATCTAAGGGTACCACCTATACCTACATAAAAGTCGATTTCAAAATCTATTAAAATAGATTAGTGCCTCTACCTTGGCTTAAGCTAAGGTTACCATCTTTAGAAAACCGGTTAACTGGTAATCAACTTGAGGGTTTGAGAGTATGTCCCCCAGTATCGATTCGACCAATCCTTAAATCTTTCAATGCCTCGGCAACTCTTCTTCCGGACTACCCGACATACCTGCATTGCTTTGTCTTTAACGCTGATAGCAATGCTTTGGGCTGGGCTTAACACAAAAAACTTTCGCATTCAAAACGATCTTATTTGGAGGGGGGGCGGACTCGAATTTGGTCAGGATGGGATCGCCTATACCGATACCTTTCTTACCCCGAACTTGATGGATAAGCTAAACAGGCAAGGCTTTGTCATTGAATTAAAACTGGAGCCTGCCCCTATCGGGGGCGATGCCGTCAAATTCATCTTGGAAATAACAGCCGAAGAAACTGCAAAGCCACTTATTGTGTGGCAGTGGAGGAATAATATTATTGCGATGAATGGAAATGATTATCCCAATACCCAGAAAAACCCACGAGTTTCGACAAAACTTAATTCGGGTATAAATAATATAAAGCTGATAATTGCAGAGCGAACATTATTACAGTTAGAAAACAAAACGAGAGACAGCATAGTTAATGGGGCTCTAAAACTACCCGTGATCCCTGCTAATTCAATAGAAACATCACAATATACAAACTCGCGTATTGTCGTGGGCAATTCCGCACAAAGGCAAAATAGCTGGCAGGGAATCATCAATGAGCTGACAATTTATCGTCTAACCAATGCAACTGAGTCTAATAAAAATGCAAAGGAAAACGCTGATCTCGTTCGCTACATTTTTCGAGGTCAAGGTGGCGAACAGGTTCAAGATCAAAGCGGTAACAACTATCCACTCTATACTCCGAAACAACCCATCAGATTGAAACGAGTAACCTTCGATAATCAATGGGGTATTTTCAATTCCAATTGGAATGCGACTGTAGATATTATTATAAACTGCGTGGGCTTTATTCCATTAGGGTTTCTCTTTACTAACCTTATGCTTAATCTGAAGGTAAAATTCTACACTGGTATTCCGGTAGTCTTAATATTCGGTTTCTTACTAAGCTTTGCGATTGAATTTATCCAATCCTGGATACCCTCGCGTTATTCTGCAATAGAAGATCTGGTATTAAATTTTGTGGGAACTGGTTTAGGTCTCATTGTATTTACCGTCATATCGAAGCACTCAAACTCAATCGTTGACAAGAGTCCTTATCAATCCGAAGGCTAAGCAGCTTTCCTTTGGTTACCAGATGCCATCAATCCGATTAGCGCTGTGCCGAATAGCCAGAAGGATGGGGGCACTGGAACTGTCGAAAGCTGCATGTAAAATGCTTTAATATTTCCAGTCAAAGTTCTACTGGCACCAGCCACCCTTCTAAGATTGTTAATTGCAAAAACACTGCTTAAGCATGCAATACCTGCTTCAATACAATCGACCAATCTATGTAAAAAGTGGTAGGCCCGGCCAGATTCGAAGAAGTGGTTAATAGATTATGAGTCTCGGCCAGTCAACACGGCAGAAAACTGAATTCTTTAAAAATCAATGTTTTATTGGTAGCGGCCCAGGTCCTGATGTTGCCATATATTGCCGCTTGCTGCAGTTTGGTGGGCGAAATTTGGTACTCGTGAAAACTACCTTAAGGGCTACCCGGCTGAACGGGGATAGCGGCCTGCAAAAGACCGGCTGATTCAAATGTACACTCGCCACCACATTGGAGCAGGCTTCGAAAATCAGGGGAAAACTGGATCTGACTTATATTTAATGCGCGAAAGGCGCCACGTATTTATCGTAGTAACGCGTCGACAGGTTTGTAGCATAGTCAATATGCGCGGCTGTCAAATTAAATTCGATTTCTTCTAGCTTTTCTTTTGCTTTGGGGAAGTGTTGCAAAGCTGAAATCTTGCACCAGGTGTAAGCCATCAGGTAGTTTTGCTCTACACCAAATCCCCGGGCATACATACAGCCCAATCGATACTGTGACGCTCGGCGGCCCTTTTTAGCCAACTGCATACATATTTTAGCGATTAGCCTGGGCCCCCAAGCTATGATATTGCCCGGTCGGAGGAATTCACCAAGGTGAAATTCAGTGATATTATTTCGGTATTTGCCATCCAGAGCCACGAATTCATCAACGTATAAGGCGTCATTCGAAGACGATTGACTGCCTGGATGATCGCGATTGCTATCGTGAGGAACTGGGGTACGGCATTCATCTTTTACAATGCTTTTATTTTCGAGATTAGAATCGCCAAGCCTGCAATGACTGCCGCGGTTCTGTAATTCTTGTCCAAGCATTATATCGATCGGACCCGGTAAACCTTGTTCGAGCACTATATCGAGCCGGTCCGGCGATCCTTCTGCAGTTGACAGGTCTACGGTTACAAGGTCGGAAAAAATCTGACCTTCGATTCCGTCGGTGTTGGCATAGGTACCGTTATAGTAGCTAGAGCTATCCCGCTGCAATTGCATAACATTTAGGTCGTTAGCCATTTAATATTCTGGTCAAAGCCAAGTTAATTTTCCTTTCGCTTGCCGAATTCAAATAGTCCAAGCGGTGCTGTAGCGAATAACCAGGCGACGGCGGGGATTCGCTCCAGGAGCCAGCACGGGCCCGATAAGTAGTTATTCCACCACATTGTGCGAATTAAATGGCAGATTCAAGAAAACGCCACGGATGCTACAAAATCAGAATCAGCAAACATTGTGTTGCCTGTATAAATGTATTCAAAAATACTCGCCTTTACCCGGACCGATATACTCAATTGAGTTAAAACCTCAAAGATTTGTATTAATTTGGTCATAATCCGTTATACCGACAAGCTTTATTATCCTCCCATAATCGTCCTTTATTTTTGTGACGTGGCGCTCAAAGTAGTCAAAACCAGGCCTGATAGACCGCAACAAAGGCGCTACTCATGCGCTTTGCTGCGTAAATCTCGATTACTTTAAGACGAAAGAACGTACGTCAGTGAATATCCTTGGTTTAGTACGGACCCACAGCAACGATATTCGACAGCCTCTGACTTTTGGTCGATCTTGTCGGCCTTCCGCGGCATGTGCTCTGGATACCTCTCACCCTGACCGGTGTAGGGTAACTGCAGAAGGGATTGGGATTAATGGTGTCAGATAACAATTGATTCCAGTATTAGAGGGAATTGTTCTCTGAATCGTATCGTTTCATGAGGCCTGGTTGTCGAGGCTTCGAGACCAGACCGCGGCTAGCGTGGTAGTTCGGAAAAACCCATCAAGTATTCGTCCACGGCCCGGGCAGCCTGGCGTCCTTCCCGTATTGCCCAGACCACTAGCGATTGCCCGCGTCGTGAATCGCCACAGGCGAATACCCTTTTAACCGAAGTCCGATAGCTGGACTCGGTGGCTTCGATGTTTCCCCGGCTATCCAGAGCAATCCCGAGTTCGGCCAGCAATCCCTCGTGAACCGGGTGGACAAAACCCATCGCCAGCAATATCAAATCCACCTTGATGGTAAATTCACTGCCCTCGACCTCTGACATCTGCCAACGTCCGTTTTCGTCCTGCTGCCATTGCAGGCGTACCAGGTCTAGACCGGTTACGACCCCGTTTTCGCTGGCGATCGATCGCGTCGACACCGACCAATCCCGCTCGCATCCCTCGTCGTGAGAAGTCGAGGTCCGAAGCTTGAGAGGCCAGTTGGGCCAGGTTAGCAGTTTGTTCTCATGTTCCGGTGGTCGCGGCATGATCTCGAGCTGGGTAACGCTGGCGGCGCCCTGCCGGTTTGAGGTACCGACGCAGTCGGCCCCGGTATCACCGCCACCGATGACGACGACATGCTTGCCGGTCGCGACGATGTCATCCTCCGTAAAGGCCTCTCCGCTCACACGCCTGTTCTGCTGGGTCAGGAAATCCATGGCAAAATGCACGCCATCCGCGTCTCTCCCGGGCACCTCCAGGTCCCGTGGATGCTCCGAGCCGCAGGCCAGGACGACGGCATCGTAGTGCTGGCGGAGTTGTTTGGCTGATATATTGACGCCGACGTGACTGTTCGGTCGAAAGCGAACGCCTTCGGCCTGCATCTGCGCGATGCGCCTGTCGATAGCCACGGTCTCCATCTTGAAGTCAGGAATTCCGTAACGCAGCAGTCCCCCCATGCGGCGTTGCTTCTCGAACAAAACGACCTGGTGGCCGGCGCGCGCCAGCTGTTGAGCGCTCGCCAGTCCGGCGGGTCCGGAACCGATGACCGCGACGCGTTTACCGGTTTTTCTGGCTGGTATCTGCGGCTCGATCCAGCCTTCCTGCCAACCGCGATCGACGATTGCACATTCGATGGTCTTGATCGTTACCGGGGCGTCGTCGAGGTTCAGGGTGCAGGAGGCCTCGCAGGGCGCCGGGCAGAGCCTTCCGGTAAATTCGGGAAAATTATTGGTAGAGTGCAGTACGTTCAGGGCCTCACGCCAGTCGCCGTGATAAACCAGGTCGTTCCACTCCGGAATGATGTTGTTTACCGGACATCCGTGATGGCAAAACGGAATACCGCAGTCCATGCATCTCGCGGCCTGTTCACGCGTTCCGGCGTCTCCGAGTGGCAGCACAAATTCAGCATAATGCCCGAGACGATCCTCGACCGGCGCATAGCTCCGATCACGACGGCGGATTTCCAGGAATCCGGTAGGTTTACCCATGGTTAAATCCCTTACTCAGCGGGAATACGCCGCTCTCTGCATTGACCCACATTTTGCATTGATTCATTGATCAGACACCTACGGCCATGCTTACACCTGAATTCTCGGCATCTTTGGCCTTTTCCTGCATCTTTTGCAGTGCCTTGCGATACTCTACCGGCATGACCTTGACGAAGGCTGGTCGGTAAGCATCCCAGTCCTCGAGGATCGTAGCCGCCTTGACGCTACCGGTAAGCCGATGGTGTTTCTCGATCAGCATTCTCAGTCGCTGATCGTCGAATCGGGACAGGTCATGCATTATCTCCACCAGTCCGTGAGCCTCCAGGTCGCCGCCCTGATGTTCGCTATTCTCCAGCGCTTCGTCTTCGTCGAGGAGTGGCTCGAGATCTACCATCGCAAGATTGCAACGCCGCTCGAACATGCCATCCACATCCAGCACGTAGGCAATCCCGCCGCTCATGCCGGCGGCGAAATTTCTGCCGGTCTGGCCAAGTACCACCACGCAACCACCGGTCATGTATTCACAGCCATGGTCCCCGACGCCCTCTACCACGGCGATCGCGCCGGAGTTACGAACACAGAAACGTTCACCAGCAACACCGGAAAAGAATACTTCCCCGTCGATCGCGCCGTACAAAACGGTATTGCCAATGATGATGTTGTCATCAGCCTTGATCGGTGATTCGGGCGGCGGATAGACGATGATACGTCCGCCTGACAGGCCCTTGCCGGTATAGTCGTTTGCCTCTCCCACCAGTTCCAGGGTAATGCCCGAAGCGAGGAAAGCGCCGAAGCTTTGACCACCGTTGCCTCTGGCCTTTATGTAAATCGTGTCGGTCGGCAAACCGGCGTGACCATGACGGCGCGCGACCTCCCCGGACAACATGGCGCCTACCGAACGATTTACGTTGCTGACCAACACGTCTTCCAGACGTACCTGCTTTCCATGCTCCAGCGCCGCGGCCGTTTTTTCGATGAGCATGCGATCTAGCGCCTGGTCG
>JAOTTY010000256.1 GCA_029864185.1 Gammaproteobacteria bacterium | reverse complement strand
TCTCGCCAAGTGGAGTCACGACGCCGCGGGCTCCTCCAGCCATATTCACCAGTCGCTGAAGTCGACCGCCGGCGAGCCGGTCTTTTACGACGCCGCAGCGGAGTACGGCATGTCGGCGCTGATGCGTCACTACCTCGCCGGACTGCTCAACTACGCCAGTGACAATACTTTTTTCCTGGCGCCCTACGTGAATTCCTACAAACGTTTCATGGCTGGCACCTTCGCTCCGACCAAGGCGATCTGGTCGCTCGATAACCGCACCGCCGGTTACCGCGTGGTCGGTGACGGCACGCGTAACGTGCGCGTCGAGTGCCGGGTCGGCGGCAGCGACCTGAATCCATACCTGGCGATCGCCGCGCAGATCGCCGCCGGAATCGCCGGCATCGAGAATAAGCTCGAGCTGGAAAAGGAGTTCAAAGGCGACGCCTACCAGGCGCGCCGCGCGCGCGAAATACCATCGACACTCGCCGATGCCGCCCAGGCGCTGAAGAAATCGAATATGCTGCGCGACGCGCTGGGTTCCGACGTGGTCGATCACTACGTGCACGCGGCCGAATGGGAACTCGAGGATTTCAACAGCAGGGTCACCGACTACGAGGTTAGCCGGGGCTTCGAACGGGCATAACACAGATTGATAAACTAACGAGATAAACAGATGCAACTTACCGGAAACTGGTCCTACCCAACCGCCATTCGATTCGGCTCCGGCCGGATCAGGGAAATCGCGGATGCCTGCAGCACCGCCGGCATGCACAAACCGTTGCTGGTGACCGACCGCGGCCTCGCCAGCTTGCCGATTACCACCAACACCCTGGCGCTGCTCGAGCAGGCTGGGCTCGGCAAGGCAATTTTTGCCGAGGTCGATCCCAATCCGAACGAAAAAAACCTGGAGGCAGGCCTCAAGGCATACCGCGATGGCGGGCATGATGGCGTGGTCGCTTTCGGCGGCGGCTCCGGGCTGGACCTCGGCAAGGTCATCGCCTTCATGTGCGGCCAGAGCCGGCCGGTATGGGATTTCGAAGATGTCGGCGACTGGTGGACGCGCGCCGATGCCGACAAGATCGCGCCGATCGTCGCGGTGCCGACCACGGCAGGCACCGGCTCCGAGGTCGGTCGCGCCGGCGTGCTGTCCAACTCGGTAACGCACGAAAAGAAAATCATCTTCCACCCGAAGATCCTGGCCGCGGTCGTGATCTGCGATCCGGAACTCACCGTCGGCATGCCGGCGGCGATTACCGCCGGTACCGGCATGGACGCGTTTGCGCATTGCCTCGAGGCTTACTGCTCGCCGCATTACCATCCGATGAGCCAGGGTATCGCGGTCGAAGGCATGCGCCTGGTCAAGGAATACCTGCCGCGCGCCTACGCCGACGGCGGCGATCTGGAGGCACGCGCGCACATGATGTCGGCGGCCGCGATGGGGGCAACCGCATTCCAGAAAGGCCTGGGCGCGATTCACGCGCTGTCGCACCCGATCGGTGCCTATTACAACAGCCATCACGGCACCACCAACGCCGTGGTGATGGCGCCGGTGCTGAAGTTCAACCGCGACGCCATAGAAACCCGGATCCAGGCGCTGGCCGCTTATCTCGGCATCGACGGGGGTTTCGATGGTTTTTATGACTTCGTAGTCGAACTTAACCGGTCGCTCGGCATACCGGCCAATCTGACCGAACTCGGTGTCATCGATCCCGACCTCGACTGGCTGGTCGACTCGGCGCTGAAGGATCCGAGCGTCGGCGGCAACCCGGTCGCGATGAATGCGCAGAATACCCGCGCGCTGTTCGAGGCCTGTCTGTAGGCTTTCCGATCCGATCCCGGGAACGCGGGTAAATCGAAATTCGACGAGAATGCCTCCCCATTGAATACTCCCGCCGTGGACGGGGCCGACCGGAGGTTGTCATACCCGCTGCTTGACCGCGGTTTTTAGAATCGGCCGAAACCCGGGTCAGCACGAGACCCCGCGGTCAGGCCGCGGGGGTGACGCTACCGGAGCCTAGACTATTTTGTCGCGCGGCGTTTCGCCCTTGAAGAAGGCTTCGATGTTTTCGACGACGCGCATCCCCATGGCCTTGCGGGTTTCCTGCGTGGCGCTACCGAGATGCGGCAACAGCACGACGTTTTCCATTTTTAGCAATCCGGCGGTCACCGCGGGTTCCTTCTCGAACACGTCGAGGCCGGCGCCGGCGATCTCGCCCTTTTCGAGCGCGCTAACCAGTGCCGCCTCGTCGACGACATCACCGCGCGCGGTATTGATCAGGAACGCTCCCGCTTTCATCGCCTTGAACGCATCGGTCGAGATCAGGTGATAGGTTTCCTTACCCCCCGGACAATGCAGCGAGACAAAATCGGCCTGCTCGAACACTTGCTGCGGCGACGCGCAGCGGCTCGCGTTCAAGCCGGCGATATCCTCGTCGCGAGGCGGAAACGGGTCGTGGTAGATGATTTTCATATTGAAACCGTGCGCGGCCCGCGCGGCGACCGCGCGCGCGATACGGCCCATGCCGATCAGGCCGAGAGTCTTGCCGGTGACGCTGGTACCCATCATGTGAGTCGGACGCCACCCGGTCCATTCACCGTTGCGCAGGTGACGCTCGCCTTCACCGATGCGACGCGCGACCGCAAGCAGCAGCGCCATCGCGAGGTCGGCGGTACAGTCGGTCAGCACCTCGGGCGTATTGGTGACCGTCAGGCCCGCCGCTTTGGCGGCTTCCAGGTCGATATGGTTGAATCCGACGCCGTTGCTACCGAGGATTTTCGCGTGGATATTATCGACGCCGAGTACTTCGGCGGTTACCTTGTCGCAAACCGTCGGTAGCACCGCGTCGGCATTGCGCAGCGCATCCTGCAGTTCCGCCACCGACATCGGGTGATCGTCCTCGTTAAGCCGGGTATCGAATCGCTCGACCAGCACCTGTTCGACGTCGGGATGCCAGCGACGGGTGACTATGACTCTGGGTTTGGTCATTTTACTCTCCTGAAGTTTGTCGATGATTTGTTACTGATAAAAACCGGCAATTGTAAAGGCGTCGCGTCAATTTAACTATCGATAGATATCCGTTCGGGGTCGTTTGCGGGGGGTTTCTCCCTTTCGATGAGGCGAAATGTCTCGGTATGAATCAGCGACGCCCGCAGCGCGCGGGTGGAAATCAGCACCTCCAGCAGAAAGGAGCTGAACGCGAGGCTTAATATGATCATGCAGACGATGAACAGGATCGCGACGACGATCGCCACATTGAACTGGAACAGGCTGCCGAGAAACAGGGCCACGATGACCAGGCAAACCAGGATCGCGCTCAGCGTCGACATGCTGATCGCGAAGTAGCTTAAACGTATACG
Source organism: Gammaproteobacteria bacterium (assembly GCA_029864185.1). Classification (GTDB taxonomy): domain Bacteria; phylum Pseudomonadota; class Gammaproteobacteria. The sequence goes on along the minus strand of JAOTTY010000256.1, from coordinate 2,547 downwards.
CATTATCAGGCTCGCTCTCTCGCCCTTGATCATCTGCTTGTGCGACTCGGATATAAACTCCGACTCTGCCGCCTGCAGCGAACGCGAACGGTCGATGGTGCGCCCCAGCCGATTGGTCAGCACAACCAGCAGTCCGGAAATACCGGCCAGCAGGAAAACCGGGGCCACGGCGAGGTCGATGACGCTGGCGACCGTGGCAATATTCCATTCCAGACTATCCATGCAAGATCCTCAGGCCTGCTCGACCAGCTCCGGGTAGGCAAACAGCGACGCGGCGCCGCCGGTGTGCAGAAACACCAGGTTGTCCTGCGCACGATAGTTGCCGCCCTGCAATAGTTTCAGCAATACCGCGAAGGTCTTGCCGCTATAAGTCGGGTCCAGCAGGATGCCCTCGCGTCTGGCCAGATATTTGATCGCCGCGACCGTGTCTTCGTTCGGCAATCCATAGCCGGGCGCCAGCATGCTGTCATCGCAAAAAATTTCGGCGTCAGGTATATCGATATCGCTACCAATGGTATCGATCACGGCCCGCAGCTTGGTTGCGACTCTTTGTTTCTGGCTTTGCGCATCGCGACGCACGCAGACGCCGTGCACCGGTGCATGACAGCCACATGCCCTGACGCCCAGCAGGAAACCGGTATGCGTCGAGGCGGAACCCGATGGCACGATGAAGCGCGTGGGTTCGATTTCGCGCCGATTCAATTGCGACATCAACTCTTCCCCGCAATCGACATATCCGAGAGCGCCGTAAGGCGTATGGGCGTTCGATAGTGGAATTACGTAAGCCTTCCTGCCCTGCCGTTCGAGTTCCGACGCGCGCCGCTCTAGTGCCAGGTCGGCTCCCGCCTCATCCTCGCCCTCCGGATAGTAGTGAATTTTCGCACCCATGAGTCTGACCAGGTAGGGATTTCCGGACTGATGATACTCGGGCTGGTTGCGGTCGACGCGGTGCTCTAGCTGCACCTCGACTTCGAGACCCATCTTGCGCGCCGCCGCGACCGTCATGCGGACATGGTTCGACTGTACGGCACCGGTCGTCAGCAGGGTATCGGCGCCCTGCTCCAGCGCCTGGCCGATGTAGAATTCGAGCTGTCGGCTCTTGTTGCCGCCGAAAGCAAGCCCGGTGCAATCGTCGCGTTTGATCCAGACGTTGGTGTCGAATTCCGCGCTGACGTTGTTTAGCAGTTCCAGCGGAGTGGGCAGGTGGCTCAGCTCCACGCGGGGGAATTTCTGGGTTAATGACATAGCCGGCGCTCCGCTCAATCGAGGATTTTTATCAGGGCTACCCCGCAACAAACCAGTATCGCCGCGATGATACGCTGCCGGCCGAACGGCTCGCGAAATAACAGGGTTCCTATCAAGGCTGCAAATATTACACTGGTTTCGCGCAACGACGAAACCATCGCCATCGGCGCCACGCCCATGGCATAGATCACCATCGCGTAGGCGGTCGCCGCGGCGAAGGCGCCGGCGCAGATCTTGCCCGGTTTTTTTGTGATGTAACCGAACCACCTCGCCCGGTCTCGCAGCAGCAACCAGCTGCCGATAGGGATCGGCTCGAGGATAAACAGCCAGATGATATAACTGAATGGATTTCCCGCCGCCCTGACCCCCATGCCGTCGGCAATGGTGTAGGCCGCGATCAGCACCGATGTGGCCAGGCCCCAACCGAGGGCAGCCGACGAAATCTTGCCGAGCGCACCGCCGGCGAAGGTTATGCTGACCAGCCCGATGCTGACCAGCCCGATGCCGAGCATGGCTCCGGAGCCGATGTATTCTCCGGCAAGCAGGGCCGCGCCGAGCAGCACCAGTACCGGCGCGAGACCGCGAAACAGCGGGTATACCTGGGACAGGTCACCACTGTTGTAGGATTTCGACAGCGTTACGTAGTAAAGCGTGTGGATAACCATCGAAGCGAGCAGCATGGGCCAGCTCGCCACCAGCGGAAGCGGGAACAGGAACAGCAGCGGCAGACAGCAGATCGCGCTGACCAGGCGGTAAGACGCGATACTGTATTGCGGCGTGCCGCCCGATTTTGCCATCGCGTTCCAGCCGGCGTGCAGCAACGCGGCCAGCAATACCAGACCGCCAATAAACGGCGTCACCTAATGGCCACCGTCAATTCGGGAGACACGATACTTATTCCGGTTCCGGGGACACATCACTCAACTGGATCAAGTATCGTGTCCCCGGAATTATCGGCAGCAATGGGTCGAGGGTCAGGTTGCCGCGGCAGGCGTCGGCGAGGGAATCGACTCTTCGCGCTGGCGGCGCTTTTGCAGAATCATGATCAGCGCGAGCAGCAGGACTGCCGGTATGTAGAATACTTCCTTGTAAATGCGCTCTGCGGCCAGGCGAACCTCGGCGACCTGCGTCGGCTGGTCGCCGTAATAATCGAATGCCTTGCCCAGGCTCTCGAAGTACGGCGTGCCGGGGAACGGTTCCTCGATGATCGCCTTGCCGTCCTCTACCACCACCGAGAGACCCGCATCCTTGAGCCGGGTCTCGGCGTCGGCCGCCTGCGCCAGCGGCACCAGGATCGTGGTT
>JAOTTY010000255.1 GCA_029864185.1 Gammaproteobacteria bacterium | reverse complement strand
GGCATTTTTCCAGTCGCTCACGCGGCGGCCTCCAGCTTGCTCGCACAAAGCCTCAGTCCGCCCAGTTTGCCCGACTGGAAGTGCCGGTTGACGGCGGCATAATACTCGGACAGCGCATTGACCACGGCCTCGCCGTGCACGCGCAGGTGGCGCGCGCGGTCGCTGCGGAACCTGGCCTGGCGCACGCGCACGAATTCGGCCCAGTCGGAGCTCATGCTCTGGCACAGTTCGACCTCGAAACCGGCGTTTTCGAGGTCGCGCCGGTACTCGGTGATTTGCGGCAGCGTAATCGCGTACAGGTCACGCTCGAGCAGCGCACGTTGCACCTCGTCGATATCGCCGCGCGCGGTCAGGTCCTCGGTGTAGAAACGGCCAAACGGCTTCAGCAATCGATGGCATTTTTCGAGCAGGCGCGCCCGCTGCGGAATGTGGTACAGCGCGAGCCAGCTGACGATCGCATCGAAACTGCCGGGCGGCCGATCGAACTGCATGAAATCGCCGCAAACGTGTTCTACCCGATCTTCGAGCCCGCAACGCCCCGTCAGCGCGCGTGCGACCTCGTGCTGTTCTCGCTGCAATTCGAGCGCGGTGACATGAACACCGCCATAGGCCGCTATATATCGCGCCGGTCCGCCGAGGCCCGAGCCAATCTCCAGCCAGCGCTGGCCGGTGTCGGCACCGAGCAGGGCCATCGCCACATCGAGCGCGTCCGTGCCGTGATAATGCAACTGGTCGAATGCGCTCAGTTCGTCGACGCTGAGCGGGTCCTGCGTGGTCTTGCCCAGTTCGCCCAGTTCGCGGTAAATGCGCTGGACGTGGGTATACTGCTTAATCGACTTGATATCGGTCATGCACCCTCCATCGGCAGGTCGGTGACGATACCGCGGCGATCGATCCCGTCGCCCCAGTCTATCGCGACTGCGGTACCCGGCTCCCAGTACCCGCGTTCGAGCATAGCAAGCGCGACGTTCCGGCGGAAGCGCGGCGACCAGATCGCGGAGGTCACGTATCCGACCTGGCGCCTGTCGACGCTGATCGGCCAGGGACGCTGGCAGGCCGGGCAGGCATCGCCGCCGAAGATCAACCCGCGAATCATGCGCTGGTGTCCGTTGCTCGCGATTTCGAGCAGCGCCAGTTTACCGATGTAATCGAGGCTGCCATCGAGCTGGCAGTAGGATTCCAGGCCGCATTCGAGGGGATTTTCGGCGCGCGTCATCTCGTTTCCGTAAGACAGCAGTCCGCCTTCGATGCGTTCTATCAGGTTGGGGCATCCGGGTGACAGGTCCAGATCTCCGCCCGCGTCCCAGAGCACATCCCAGACGCGGCCGCCGAGCGAGAACTGATCAACGTATATCTCGAATCCGCCCTGCTTGCTGAAGCCCGAACGTGCCACCACGAGTTGGTGCCCTTCGAAATCCAGTTTCCTGAAACGGAAGAACCCTATATCACGTACCGCATCGCCGAAAATCCGCGCCATCAGTTCGTCCGATTTCGGCCCCTGCACCGCGAGCGGCCACACGTCGGGCTCGTCTATGGCGACATTCAGCCCCAGACCGTAAGCCAGTCCCTTGGCCCACAGCAGCACGTCGGAATCGGAGATCGAAAACCAGTAATGGTCTTCAGCCAGCTTCAAAATAACCGGGTCGTTGAGCATACCGCCGCTCTCGTCGACCATCGGCACGTACAGACATTGCCCGATCTTCGCATTGCGTAAATCGCGCGGCGTCATCAGCTGCGCCAGGAACGCCGCGTCGGGACCCTGCAACTCGACCTGGCGCTGGCAACCCACGTCCCAGAGCTGCACGCCGGACTTCAGATGCCAGTAGTCCTCTTCCACCGTGCGCCGAAAGCCCTTCGGCAGAATGGTGTGGTTGACGACCGAGTAGCCGGAAACACCGAGCGCCTCGACCCGCGGTGTGTAGGGCGTGGCGCGCTGCCGGCGCGATACCTGCAGGCTCGGCGCCGCCATCAGGGCTGACCCGACCACCAGGTCGAATACGAATGCGGCGACAGCATCAGGGGCAGGTGGTAACGCCTGTCCTGGTCCATGACGAAGCGTATTACCACGGTGCTGACGATCGAGTCGACGGCAAGGCCCTGGCCCGCGAAGTAATCGCTGCCGTGAAATACCAGTTCGAATTCGTGGCCGCGGTTCGACGCGTCAATTACGACATTTTCGGCAATTCTGCCCTCCCCGTCTGCGCGGACGTCGAACAACTGGCGGCGCTCGTTTGCGCCGGACAGTTGAAACAGCTGGCAGCGAATGCCGATCGCCGAATTGCCGTGTACCGAATCGAGAACGTGTGACGACACGGTTGCCATGCTATTCGATCGAGGCCTTGTCACGTTTGCTCGTGGTGGCGAGCACGATCGGGCTGATATGCCCGACGGTCTTGACGTTGACGCAGGCGGTTTTACCGCTGGCAAGCGCGCGTTTCACCGCCGGCACGATGTCGACCCGCCTTTCTACCAGCTCGCCGTAACCGCCCAGACCCTCGAACATGCTGTGGAAGGGAATATCGCGAAAATCGGTCGCAAAGTGCCGCTTGCTCGAAAACAGCCGTTCCTGCTGCTGCGAGATGCAGTCCAGCCCACCGTTATTATCGATGACGACGACGATCGACAACTTTTCCTGGAACGCGGCCTCGATACTCGAACCACCCGACAGAAATGCGCCATCGCCGCTGATCACGACCAGGTTGCGCTCGGAGTGGTCCAGTTTCGCAGCACTGGCGAAAGGCACGCCGACACCGAGCATGCTGAAGGTGCCGGGATGCAGGATATTACCTAGCCGAAGTCCGCGCCAACCGGCGATGTTGACGGAAATTTCGGACCAGAAATGCGTGTTGCCGCCGTCGATTACGAGCCAGTCGCCGTCGCTCATCGCCGCCTGCACGTCGAGCGCGAGCTGTAGCGGATGAATACGGTCGTCATCGAGATCAGGGATATCGGCAACCATCTTTTCGACCCATTGCGCGCGCCAGGCGCGATTGCTTTCCAGCCATTCCGGGGGGAACGGGTCGAGCGCTTCCAGCGCCGAGAAGAATGCGCCCGGATCGCTCAGCAGCACCCGGTCGGCGGCGCGATTCAGTTCGATTTCCTCGTGCGAGCCGTTGACGCACAGCAGTTGCGCTGCCCGCGGAATCAGCGGCGGGTTGCCGAAGTTCATCTGGTTGTCGAGGCGCGCGCCAACCATGACGACGACGTCCGCCGCTTCGAGAGCCTGTCTCGACGGATGGTACTGGTGGATGTCGGCAAGACCCATGTAGACATCGCTGGCCTCGGATAGCAGTTTCTGGTGGTAGGGCACGTTAAAAACCGGGATATTGAGCCGGCGTGCGCAGGCTTCGAGCTGCCTTTCCGCGCCCGACCACCAGACCCCGTGGCCGCCGATGATGATCGGCTGTCTGGCCTGACGCAGCGTTGCCAACACCTGATCGAGATCTTGCGGACAGGGCCATGCGCGCGGCGGCGGTTGCGCAGCGCGGTCGAATGGCCGCTCGTCGAGCATCGCGTCTTCCTCGTAGGAGCTGAACATGATGTCGACCGGCATGCTCAGGTGCACTGCCCCGGGATAACCGCCAACGGCAATTTTCCACGCGCGGTCGACGAATTCGGAAATGCGCTCGCCATCGGTTATCGAAACGCTATACTTGGTCAGGGGTGCGGCGATCGAAACGTCGTCGATCTCCTTGAAACCACCGCTGCCCTGGCGCTTGAGGGTGCTCGAACCGGTTACGAAGATTACCGGTGAACGCTCTCCCCAGGCCTCCATCATCGCCGGCACCGCGCCCGCGAAACCCTCCGGGCCCACCAGGCATACCGCCGGTTTGCGGGTAATGCGGGTGTGGCCATCCGCGAGGTGACCCGCGGTCTGTTCATGCGGCGCGTTAACCACCGCAATTCCGCAGTCCATGAACCCTTCCAGCGCCGGGTTGCAGAATCCCCCGCTCAGCGTGAACACGCGGGTCACGCCCTTTGCCTGCAGAGCTCTCGCCAACAGCATGCCGCCACGAATTTTCACTCGATCCCCGGCTGGTAATCTCCGAGGACGTAGCCAGCGTCGATGTTGTCGATATCGGTACAGCCGAGCTGCGCCAGGCTGATATCGACCTGGCTTCTGAACAACTCGATCATTTGTTGCAGGCCCGCGTAACCGCTGGCGCCCATCGCGTAAAGAAAAGGGCGCCCGACGAATACGAAATCGGCGCCGAGCGCGAGCGCCTTGATCACCGCCTCGCCGTTGCGCACGCCACTGTCGAACAGCAGCGGGTAATCTGACCCGACCGCGGCGCGTATCCGCGGCAGCATCCGGATCGCGGGTGGCGCGCTGTCGAGCTGTCGCCCGCCGTGGTTGGAAACATACACCGCATCGACGCCGGCGTCGCGAATCCTGACCGAATCCTCGCAACCGAGCACCCCCTTGACGATCAGTTTTCCGGACCAGCGTTCGCGCAAGCGCGCGAGGAACGCCCAGTCGACCTTGCCGCGCGCCTCGTGGCGCTTGAACTTCTTGCCGCCGGCGATGTTGACATTCGCCAGTTTGGGCACTCCCGTGCCGAGGGTTAACAGGGACCAGTGCGGGTGCAGCGCAAAATCGATAAACTGCCTCGGCCCGATACGAACCGGCGACTTGAATCCATTGCGGTGCTCGCGCGGGCGGAAACCGATTTCGGGCACGTCAACGGTCAGCACCAGGTTGGTATAGCCGGCCTTCTCGGCGCGTTCGACAAGGTCGTAGGCGACCTCTTCGGACTGGCCGACGTAAAGTTGGAACCAGGCGTTTTCTCCGGCACGCTCGGCGGTAGTCTCGATGCTGCTCGAAGCCATGGTAGACAGCACCAGAGGCATGCCATACTCACGGGCGGCCCGTGCCAGCATCGCATCGGCGCCGGGCCAGGTCAGATCGCACATGCCCATTGGCGCGATACCGAACGGCAGGTCCCAGGTTCGCCCGAAAATATTTTTTTTATAGCTGCGATGCTCGACGTTGACAAAAACCCGCGGCAGCATACGCAATGTCTCGATGGCCTCGACATTGAGCGCACAGGCGCGCTCGTCGCCGGCGCTACCGTCGATGTAATCAAATGTCATTCGGGGCATGCGCCGTCTGGCAAATTTGCGCGCGTCCGCGAGGCTGAATATTTTTCTCGGCATGCTTAGGTTGCTTTGTGTAGGATTCGAAAAAAGGCACTTGTACCAACGACTTGTCCGAATAGCAATGCTTTTTGCCGGTATTGAGTCGACAAACCGATTTTGAATTTGCTATCGTCTCGCTCACCATGAATAGACGTTCCGCAAACAGGCGCGGGAATCGCTGCAACCACGCGACACATTCCCGAGGGACCCGGCGCTTAAGGCCAGGAGGCAGAACGGGATGATTTGTCCGAGATGCAATAACCAGCTGGAATCCACGAACACCGCCGGTATCCCGACTCGCGTCTGTCCCGATTGTTCGGGCACCTGGATTAGCGGTGCCTCGCTGACCGCTTTTTTTACCAGATACGAGGGGGCCGACGATATCGTCGAAGCCTTCGACGGAATTCTCGACCTCGAATTCCACCCGAGCCGGCGCAAGTGTCCGTCATGCAACGGCAGGCATCTCAAGGCCGTAGTTATCGACGATACCGAGCTCGATTATTGCGTTTCGTGCAAGGGCCTGTTCTTCGACAAGGGTGAACTCGAAACCCTGTTCCCGGACATCGGCGGAACGGGTTCAGGGAAACCGCAAAGACGGGAGGCCGTCTCCGAGGGCTTTCTGGGCTCGATAATGTTGTGGCTCAGGGGCGATCGCTGACCGCCCGGGGGCCGACACGGTTTTCATCCACGATTTATTTACTCGGGCAACGGGGTATTCGACATCGAACTTCACGGTAATAAGGCTTGCGCTAGCGAAATCA
>JAOTTY010000254.1 GCA_029864185.1 Gammaproteobacteria bacterium | reverse complement strand
GACGTCGGATCGGTACCGCCGCCCGGATCGCCACCGCCGCCCGGATCGCCACCGCCGCCCGGATCGCCGCCGCCTCCGGGGTCGGCGCCCGTACCGGGAGCACCGGCGGCAATCCATGCAGTGATGCGGTCGATATCGGCCTGATCGAGGAACGGCGGCCCGGAGGCCGGCATGCGCACGGTGCCAGCCGCGATCGGTTCACCGTTCGGGCCCTGGCCGTTGATTTTCCACACCATGTAGCTCTGCTCGGGGTTACCCGGATTTATTTCGCGCATGCCGGGCATCTGGGTGCTCATATATCCGTTGGTAACGATCGTATCGTACTGGTCGCCCTCCCACGAAAGGCCCGCCAGCGGAAATGCACCGCCATGGCAAAATACGCAGCGCGGCTGCAATATATCGGCCTGAATCGTCGCCCAGGTGTCCGCACCGGTGCCCGGATCCCCGCCACCGACCGGGTCGCCGCCACCGGGGTCGCCGCCACCCGGATCGACACCACCCGAATCGGCATCGGCCGGGTCGCCGAGCGGCGCACCGTCCGCGACCCACTGGGTGATTACGTCTATCAATGCCTGCTCGAGCGGAATGCCGGTCGCCGGCATGCGCACGGTGTCGGGAGCGATCGACTCGCCATTCGGACCCTGGCCGTTGATCTTCCAGATCATGTAGCTCAGGTCCGGATTACCCGGATTGACCTCGAGCATGTCGGTAATTTCGGTGCTCATATAGCCGTTGGTGACGATCGTATCGTACTGGTCTACTTCCCACGACAGGCCCGCCAACGGGAACGAACCGCCGTGGCAACCGACGCAGAACGGCTGCAGGATGTTGGCCTGGATGCCATACCAGGTCGGGACGATCGAGCCCGGATCGGCGCCGCCGCCGGGGCCGCCCCCGGCACCGGGATCAGCAGGATTGGGAATCGCCTTCAGCGCGAAGATACTGAATCCATCGATACTGGCGGTTACCGTGCTGTTGACCGTATCGACCGTACCGAGCAACGGAATCCAGTTGCCGCCACTGGCCTCGTGAATGCGCAGGTTATCCTCGGTCAGACCGTCGACCATGGTTGCCGCGTAGGTAATAGCGAGGTCGACGGGCTGGTTGAAGACCAGCCCGTCCGGGCCGAATTCGAATACCGCGCCGGATACAAGGTCCGCCGCGGTCGGAAAATTCCGTGCGTGATCGATGGTGATCGTGGTATCCGCGTCGAGCGCCCCGGCGGGAATCGTCAGCGTTACCGTGATATTTTCGATCGCGGAGCGGTAGACGATGGTATCGCCGTCCTGACCGACCCGAAATTCCTGCAAGGTTACCCGGTCGCCCCCGGCAGGTTCCGGATTGGTTCCGGAATCCATCTCGCACCCGCTGGTTATCAGGAAACCCGCGCCCAGCAGCATCGCGCCGAGCGCTCGCGCGAAACGGTCGATCGAAGAAATATTGCGCCTGATCCTGGCTGGCGTAGTGGTCGTGTCTCCGACGACCGCGCCTGATTCTATTTGTGTCACGGTCTCCTCGTTGTTATTCGCGCGGTAATCACCCGACACCGAAAAACGGTAGCAGCCGGCGTTAACGCACATTTCATGGGATTTAATTCCCAATTCCTTACCAAGGCAAGTGGAAAATACGGGGTAAATTGATCTGCGTCAACTAAACCGCAAAAAAAGACAGATTTTTTTCGGATAGTCATCTAATTGAATACATTTTGGTCACGCCTTTATTCCCCGCGCGGCAAAATTTCGCAACACGACCGGGGGCGATCCGCCGCACGCCACGTCGCCCATTACCCCCGGGCCGGCCTGTTTTCGCGCGCGTTAACCGCATTCCCGTTCCAGGCGGTCGCGCAAGCGCCGCAGGTAGACCTCGGCGGTCTCGTCAGCCTGCGCCGGCAGCAAAAATCCGAGCTTGGCTGCGACGATATAGTCGCGGCGGGGACCGTCCCCGGCAGGCCGGTCCTGTGTCAGAACCGCCGCGAGACGCTGCAGGGCCATTTCTGGCTGTGCGCAATAGCGGGGAATCGAGACCGTCGCCGCGTACCAGCGGCTTGCGAAAAAGATCATCGCCAGCACCGCAAGCACCACCAGCAGCAGGCGCACCGGCCTGAATCCGGTTCCAATCGGTTCGTCTTTTATCCGCATTTCCGTCATCGCCGTACTCACCGCAGCACGCCCGATGCCGGTGCGACGCCAGCCAGAATCGCACCGCCGGCGCGGATCGGAGCCGAGCGTGTTTCCGCTTTTCGTTGCCGCAAAACACGTCGCGCCAGGGATTGCGCGCACAGTATGCGGTCGCGCACCGAAACACCGCCGCGGTAATTGGCCTCGAGGTGCAGGCCCGGCAGTTTCCGCAAGCGCTCGTTTATCCCGCCAAGGCGCGCGCTGTAGTTGCCGTGGTAAAGCGGCAGTCCCTGTCGATGCGACTCGATCCGGACCATTTCAGGGTCCCCATGCGTGCCCAGCAGATCGCGCAGCATCGGCATCACCGCGTCGAGGCAACGTTGCTCGCTCCAGTCGATCGCGGCCGGATTGCGCGCCCCGCCGAGATAGCTGGTCAGCAGTACCCGGTCCGTTGGCGCGTGGTCCGGAAACAGGCTACCGATCCACAGGCAGCCGTTGACTTCGAATCCGCTTTGCCCCGGCAACAGGAAACCACTGCCGTCCAGCGGATGTTGCACCCGGATACGTTCGAAACCCGTATGCACGACCCGGATCGGGGCGTACTCGATACCGCCCAGCAGGTGCGCTAGCTCGGCGTCCTGCTCCCGCAGCAGGTTCGCGGCGGCGGCGGCCGGGGTGCTCAACACCAGTTGCCGGGTAAACACCGTACGATCCTGGCCTCCGCTATGTCCGCGCACCCGCCAGCCACCCGCAACCGGCCAGATTTCGGTTGCGCGCAACTGCCTGCGCACCGTGAATCCGCCATGGCTGGCGAGATGGTCGACGAGAGTTTCCATGCCGCCATGAAAGGTAAATACCTGCGGTCGCGCGGCGCTGCCGCGGTGCAGGCATTTTTTTAGCAGCGCACCTAGCCCCAGGCTACCGTAGCGCTTTTCGAGCGCGACGAGCCGCGGCATGGTCGCCGCCGCTTCGGCACGGTCGACATCGCTCGCCAGCGGACCCGCGATGTAGGGATCGAAAAATTTTTTTACGCACTCCGGGCCCAGCCGACGCGATACGAAATCAGCGACGCTCTCGTGTGGATTCGTGCCGCGCGCCACCAGCGGCTCGGCGAGCAGTCGAAGTTTACCCGCGGTGCTGAGCATCGGTGATTTCAGCAGCGCGGCCATACCCGTCGGTACCTCGGTCAGGCGGCCGGCGTTCACGACATAGCGCCGATCACCGGGTCTGCGCATCAGCTTGTGCGGCGTCAGACCGGCGTCGTCGATAAACTCGTCGACCTCGCTACGAAAATTCATCACCATCGAGGCAGCGCTATCCAGGGTATAACCGTTTTGCCGGGAGCTCTGTATCTTGCCACCGACTCGGCTCGAGCCCTCCCAGAGTTCGACGCTGAGGCCCGCTCGCGACAGGGCATGCGCGATTGCAAGCCCGGAAATACCGCCACCGATAATGACCGCGTCGTGCTCTCTCATGGCCTTTCCGGTAGCGTGTCGATCGCCTGCGCACGGGCAGAATTGAAACGTCGAGGCCCGGCCGCGCCGAAACGCGCCGCGGTCAAATCGGTGAGATGCTGGCAGGTGACCAGGTCGTCACCGAGTTCGGCCACGTAGGCCTCCGCGCGTTTCCTGACCATCGAGCGCAGAAATTCAGGTACGCGGGAAAGCCGTAATTGCGCATCCTCGCTCCAGCCGGGCGCGCGATCGGCCAGGGCGGCAGCCGGCTCCACAACGGGGCGCCCGCTCGGTTGATATTCGCACAGGTCGTCGGCATCCATTAATTCGCCGCCACCGGCAAGCGGCCGCGCCCGGCAACCGCCGCAGATAAGGCGATATTCGCAAGCGCCGCACTTGCCGCCCAGCGCTGGATTTCTCAGGCTTAGGAATTCCGCCGCATTCGACCAGATATCGGAAAATGTCGTGGCGCGAATATTCCCGGCTTCGCGGTCGATATACGGGCAGGCGGTTACGCCGCCCTGGTGGTTGACCCGGGCATAATGAATCCCCGCGATGCAGCCGTCGCTCTCGCGACCGCTGATCCGGTTGAGCTCCGCCTCGGGTTGCAGCTGGTGTGCGATGCGTTTGTAATGCGGGGCGCAGCGTGGTCGCACGATCAGGTCGGGGTGATCCGACTGGGCCTGCACCAGGTTCTCGAGTATCTGTTCGTAACGGTTGCCCGGTAGCGTCGCCAGCGAGTGCGCCCGACCGGTACAGACCAGGAAAAATACGTTGAGCGCGCGCGCGCCGCAGCTCTGCGCGAAATCCATCATCGACGGCAGCTCGTGGGCGTTTTCGTCCGTGACCGAAAAATGCAGCTGAAAATCGACCCGGTGGCGGCGACAACGCTCAATGCCGGCCATGGTCCTGGTCCAGGCGCCGACGCGCCCGCGAAACCGATCATGGTATTCCGGGTCCAGCGAGTCGACGCTGATGCCAAAGCCCAGCACGCCCGCATCGACCAGCGACCGCAGCCGGCGCTCGGTGAGCATCATCGCGTTGGTACCGATCACCACCGGCAGGCCCACAGAGGCGCCGTGCCGCAGTATGGTTTCGAGATCCCGACGCAGCAGTGGCTCGCCGCCGGTCAAGACAACGAGCGTACCGTGATCCAGCGCCGCGATATCGTCCAGCAACGCGATGACCTCGGCGGTACTTAATTCATCATTGTCACCACGGTGCAAAATACCGGCGTCGAGGTAGCAATGCGCGCACTCCAGGTTGCAGCGTCGCGTCAGGTTGATCGCGAGCAGCGACAATTCGGGCGTGGAGTTCGCTTGCACGTCAGCTGTCTCCACGCGGATCGCCCGGTTCGAGATGAAATACGCCACGAGCCTGCCACTCGCGCTTGATCGCGCGCACCGCGCGCTGGTCGACTTGCGTCAATCCCTCGCGACGGGCCCAGGTTTCAATCTCCCTGATCAGCATGCCGCGTACCGCGTCCGGTGCCCGCTCGATGCGGGCGCTTGCGTCGGGGCTCCAGGGTAGCTCGGTTTCGACCGAGTCCGATCCATTCTTGAATACCTTGAGCACGCCCTCGACGAATTCGATATCGATCTGCCGTAACTGGTTTTGCAGCGCAAGGGTTTCGACCGCGCGGCGCGTCAGATTGCGGCAATAACCTGCCGGCACCTGCTGCAGGCGTGCGCTTGCCTGATCGGTCCATGGGGGCGCCTCGGCTTCATTGGTCTCGGCCGGCACCGGGGCAGCCTGCTGCGCGAACGGGCACTTGCCCCGTGACTGACCATTCGGGGAAATTTTCTGATCACCCCTGTTCATTTCTTCGGCCATCGCGGTACGCGCGATTTCCAGCCCGGTTTCGACCAGGTCGAGGGTGACCGTGTCGACATTGTGCAAACGCGCATGACTCTCGATGCGTTGGCGGCAGGCATCGCGCATGAAACCTTCCGGCACGCGAGCAAGGCGGGCCAGCGCGCCGGTCTCCCAATACAGTACTTCCGTATCCCCGGCCTGTTCCGGTCCCGTTGCCAGATCGCGCAGGTGGCGTACATTGTCGAGAAAACTCGCGACATGCGCCGGCGAGACTTCGGCAGCCTGCTCGCTGCGGGCCTTCTTCTCCGCCCTGAGGCGGATGTTGTTCCGCAGCGAGGGATCCTCGATCGCATCGAGCCGGGCCAGTGCCTCGTTACTCCAGGCCAGTCCCAGGTTATTTTCCGCCTGCCTGGATCCGCGCTGATCGTGGGCCGCAACGATTTCCGCCATCGCCTGCTCGGCGCGCCCGGGCATCAGTGTCGCGGTGGCTTCTTCGACAATACGTTCGGTGATCACCGTGTGACCTCGCTCCTGGGCGAACC
>JAOTTY010000253.1 GCA_029864185.1 Gammaproteobacteria bacterium | reverse complement strand
AAATCACGCAAGGACTGTTGCAAGGGCTCGGCAAGCCTGAGGCTTCGCATCGCACGGTGCAGCGAATGCGCGACGTTAGGCAGCAACTGCAGCAATTCCTGCTGCTCTTCGGTGGTCGACTTGGGGATCAGTGACCAGACCTGCTTTTTGACCATCTCGATCGTCTTGTGCCAGATATCCGAGTCCATGCCCTGCTGCAGCGCGATTTGCACCAGCAACGGCAGCCAGACCTTGTCAAACAGAATTTGTGGGGTGCCCTGTATTCTGAGCGGTTGGGTAATTTCGTGCAGCCTGGTCTTGACCAGCGGCAGGACTTTCCGGGTCGCCTCGATTCTGCGCGCCTTGCGCACCTTCGCCTCGTTTTCCTTCACGAAGACCTGGTAACCGTCCAGCATCTCTGCGTAACTGTCGACGGTGATGAATTCACGACTGGCAAGATCGTCGATGCGCTCTCGTAAATAGCGGATACCGGAAAACTCCGAGTTACCCCGTTTTGCAATTTCGACCTCACTGGTGATGATGCCGTCGAGCAGGCGGCGCGCGGGATTGCTGGAGCGGCGCAGAAAGCCGTCTTCCTGTATCGCGGTGATAAAAACGTAAATCTGCAGGCGTGCAAGCTGGTGCTTGATCGGTGTCGGCAGATCTTCGTCTTCGAAAATCAGTTTGAAAATGAGGTTTAACTGATCAATTTGCTCGTCGTACTGATCGAGTCCGAAACTCGCGAAACGTTTCTTGAGCAGCGGAAACAAATTACTGTACTTGCTGGAAGGCTGGCGGGACTTTTCCTTGAAATCCTGCAGCAACAGCAGTTGGCAAATCGTCTGGTCGGGTTTGAAGGCGGCGGGAGAATCGGCTTCGCTAAGGCCATCGATGCTGCGCAGGTGAATGCGAGCCGGCGGGATATCCGGCAACATGCCGTGGTCCAGCAGCGTCTGGTCGATACGGCGGTAGATCGGGCCCAGGGCCTCGATGAAGCGGTCGGCAAACAGGTGGTAAAGCGCGATCTTGTAGCTCAATTCGAGGTTCAGCGCGTCAATCGCATACTGAAACGATTCGCATAACCTTTTGACCTGTAACGGGTTGTCGTAGATGCTGGCGCGGGAGCGCTTGAGACAGGCCTGCAAGCGTTTCAATATGGTGCGATCGAATTCCTTGAAGGCATCGTCGTAGCGCGTCGTGATCGCCTTCAATTCGTTGATCTCGACGCCGGCATTGGCGCCGGACAATCCCAGTTTTTGCCAGTCCCGCGCGCCCTGTTCCTGGAGCGTGGAGCCGTCGCAGGATTTGAACTCGGAAAAATGTCGGTTCAGTTGAAAGGTAAAAGAGGAGCAGATGATGCGTTGTTTATGCGTAATCAGTTTTACCACGCGGGCACCATCCTGGTCGGACAGGCTCCAGCCATGGTAGTTCCCCGCGCTTTCGATCATACGCAGCAGCAGTTCGGTAATCAGCTTTTTACTGAGGCTGGAAACATCCGCGTAGATATCATGCCCAGATATCGAATCAGGTAGCTGCCGTGAGTTTGAACCTGTCATCCCAGCATCGTTGCAAAGGGTTAGAAGTTGTTAATATAGAACAAGTCATCCCTGATTTCCTGCGACTATTTTCATTTAATTTCGTTTTCCAAGCTTTTTCGGACAGAAGGGGTAAAATTGCCATTTGACGGGCTCCCCCCAAGATTGCAATCGATGCCAGATCTCGAGTTATTCATTACCGGCCACAAGGGCTTCGAGACCCTTTTGTTTCACGAGTTGCGCGACCTGCTGGGCGCGAGCGATGCGCGCCTGCAAAAGGTTTACGGCGGCGTCAGAATCGAGGCCGGAATCGATGCGGTTTACCGAATCTGCCTGCATTCGCGGCTCGCGAACCGCGTTTTTTGCGAGCTCGCTCGCGGCCCGGTCGAAAACGAGCAGCAACTCTACGATACGGTTCGCGCGATCGAATGGGAGAAGCACCTACAGGCGCGCAACAGCATTGCGGTCGCTGCGACGGTTTCGCGGTCGCAGCTCGACCACGGGCACTTCGTCGCCCTGAAGACCAAGGATGCCATCGTCGATCGCTTTCGCGATATTTGCGGCAGTCGACCGGTGGTGGAAAAAACACAGCCCGATCTGCAGATACACGTCAACCTGCATCGTAACCAGGCTGCGATTAGCCTGGATTTGTCCGGTGACAGCCTGCACCGCCGTGGTTATCGCACCGAGCATACCGGTGCGCCGCTGAAGGAGCACCTGGCTGCGGCGCTGCTGGTCCAGGCGGGCTGGAAGCGCGATTCGGCGCAGACGCTGCGCCTGCTGGATCCGATGTGCGGATCAGGCACCTTCGTGATCGAGGCGGCGATGATGGCCGCCAACATCCCGCCGGGGCTTGCGCGCGACTATTTCGGATTCGGCCAGTGGCTGCAGCACGACCCGGAGCGCTGGGAGGAATGCAAGGCGCGAGCGCGGCAGGAGATAGACGCCGAGGTCGAAACCCGGATCTATGCCAGCGACTACGACGCTGGGGCATTGCGGATCGCGCGCGTCAACGCGAAACGCGCCGGGGTGGCTGACCTGATAGAATATTCGCACCAGCAGGTCGCCGCGCTGGAATTGCCACCGGGCGACGTCGAAACGCTGGTAATTGCGAACCCGCCCTACGGCAAACGCATGCAGGGCGCGCAGGACCTGGGCCAGCTGTATAGCGATCTCGGTGATGCGCTGCGCCGCCTCGCGCCGGCGCGGCTCGCGATCATTTCCGCCAATCCGGATCAGTTGCATCGTCTGAAGCTGAAGCGGATCAGCCGCAAGGACGTCAGGAACGGTCCGCTGGAATGCCTGTTTGCCATTTTCGAAACCGCGCGTGACGCGAAAACCAGCAAGGCGAAGGTCGAGAGCGACGACACGATCGGTGAAATTGCCTTGCCGCTGCGCAACCGACTCGCGAAAAACAGCAGGCACCTGCAACGCTGGGCCGCCAGGAATGGAATTACCTGCTACCGCCTGTACGATGCGGATCTGCCGGAATTTGCATTTGCGCTCGATCGCTACCAGAGCGAGGTGGCGCCGGAACTCGAGTGGTTCCATCTGCAAGAGTACCAGGCGCCGGCCACGATCGACCCGGCTAAAGCCGGACGCCGCATCGGCGTTGCTATCGATGTCGTAAAGCAGCTGTTCGGGATCGATGATCAGCAGCTTTACTGTAAGACTCGCAGTCGCCAGCGCGGCTCGAGCCAGTATCAGAAACAGGATAACCAGGGGGAGTTTTTTCAGGTGAGCGAGGGCCCGGCTTCGTTATTGATAAACCTCAGCGACTACCTCGACTCGGGCCTGTTCCTGGACCACCGTAGTACCCGCGAACTGGTTTTCCGCGCCGCTCGCGACAAATCGGTGCTGAACCTGTTCTGCTATACCGGGAGCGTGGGCGTTTTCGCGGGGCTGGGTGGCGCCAGGTCGGTGCTGAACGTCGATCTGTCGGCGACCTACCTCGACTGGGCGCGCGAGAATCACCTGTTGAACGGTCTCGATGACGAGGCCCGTTTCCAGTTTCTGCGCGCGGAAATCATCGAATTGTTGCGCAGCCCGGCACGGTTTCCAATAAATGACGAATATGATTTGATATTCTTGGATCCACCATCGTTTTCGAACTCGAGCAAGATGCAGCAGAGCCTCGACATTCAGCGCGATCACGCGCAATTGATCAGGCAGACCATGCGCCTGCTGGCGCGTGACGGATTGCTGTTGTTCTCGACCAACCGCCGCGGTTTCAAAATATCCAGCGAGATCGGCAAGGACTTCGACACGCGCGATATTTCGCAGGCGACGATTCCCGAGGATTTCAGGAGAAATCCGAAAATTCACCGCTGCTGGGAAATCCGGCATCCGCGGTAGTCGATGATGATTCTCGAAGACAGCAATGATTACCGTCAACTATTCCTGCAGGGTGTTCCACTGCTGGACCTGCGCGCGCCGGTGGAATACGCACGCGGCGCGTTCCCGGGCGCGGTCAATATTCCGCTGCTCGACGACCGGCAGCGCGAACAGATCGGCATTCGCTACAAGGACGCCGGGCAGGACGAGGCGATCCGCCTGGGGCTCGAGCTGGCGACCCCGCAAATACGCGAACAGCGGCTGCGCGAATGGATCGAGTTTTGCGAGTCGAATCCGGGTGGTTACCTTTACTGTTTTCGCGGCGGCCTGCGTTCGCGTACCGCGCAGCAATGGCTGCGCGAGCGGGGCGTCGACTATCCGCTGGTACGAGGCGGTTACAAGGCGATGCGGCGGTTTCTTATCGACGAGCTGGAGCGAGTGGTCGACGAGGTGCCGCTGGTTTGCGTCAGCGGATTGACCGGCGTTGGCAAGACCCGGGTATTGCGCAAGATCAGGCATCACATCGACTTCGAGGGTTTGGCAAATCATCGGGGGTCGGCTTTCGGTCAGGACGCCCTGGATAGCCAGCCAACGGCAATCGACTGGGAAAATGCGGTCGCGATCGCGTTTCTGAAGCATCGCGAACGTTTCCCCGATATTCCTGTCTTCGTCGAGGACGAGGGACGCATGATCGGTCGCATCGCTATGCCCGATAGCCTGTACGCGGCGCTGTTGAAAGCGCCGCGCGCCGTTCTGCAGGTCGATATCGATTCCCGGATCAGGCTGATCGGCGAGGATTACATCGAGCACAACTGGCCGGCCTACCGTCGCGCGCACGCCGATAACGCCGAGCATGCGTTCCGAAGCTTCGTACTCGATAACCTGTCGCGTATTCAGCGGCGACTGGGCGGGGATCGCTACCGGCAGGTAAGGTTATGCTTCGAACAGGCGCTGAACGTATTCTTTCGCACGGGCCGGGTTGCGGAATTTTATCCGGGTATTCGAACATTACTCGAACAATATTACGATCCCATGTATCGTTACCAGATAGAGACCAAGCAACCGGAGATTATTTTCGAGGGCCCTGAGCGGGAATTTCTGCAATGGGCCGAGGATATCAGCGTTGCGGGAACTTGAAACCAGAATCGACTTCATAACCCAAGCAAGTAAAAAGGAAGCCTGAAAATGAAAAAAATAATCCTGCTGGGGCTGCTTGCCGTTATCGTGATACTGTTTTTCATGTTCGACCTGGAGCAATACCTGACACTCGATTACGTCAAGACACAACAACAGATCATCGACCAGTACTACCAGGAAAACCGGTTGCTGACGCTGATTGGATTCTTTTTGCTATACATCGTCATTACCGGCGTGTCGCTGCCCGGCGCGACCGTGCTGACGCTTGTTGCAGGCGCGATTTTCGGACTGGTAACCGGGCTGGTCCTGGTGTCTTTCGCCAGTACCATCGGCGCCTCGGTTGCGTTCCTGGTTTCGCGCTACCTGTTCCAGGATGCGGTGCAATCGCGCTTCGGCAACTCGCTGAAGGCGATAAACGACGGCATCGACAAGGAGGGACCGTTTTACCTGTTCGCTTTGCGGCTGGTGCCGGCGTTTCCCTTTTTCGTGATCAACCTGGTGATGGGATTGACGCGGCTGCGATTATGGACTTTCTTCTGGGTAAGCCAGCTTGGCATGCTGGCCGGCACCGCTGTCTACGTCAACGCGGGCACCCAGCTGAGCCAGATCGATTCGGCCAGCGGCATTTTCAGCACCGAAATCCTGCTGTCGTTTCTGCTGCTGGCCATGCTGCCTTTCATCGGCCGCAAGATCCTGTCGGTAATAACCAGCCGCAGGGCGCTGCAGGGTTTCGACAAACCGGATCGTTTCGACACCAACCTGGTGGTCATCGGCGCCGGCTCGGCCGGGCTGGTGACCGCCTATATCGCGGCCGCGGTAAAGGCGAAGGTTACGCTGATCGAGAAGAACAGGATGGGCGGCGACTGCCTGAACTTCGGCTGCGTGCCTTCCAAGGCGATGATACGCTCGGCGAAGTTCATGTCGCATATCGCGCGCAGTCGCGAGTTTGGCATCAGG
>JAOTTY010000036.1 GCA_029864185.1 Gammaproteobacteria bacterium | reverse complement strand
GCGGTCAAGCCTCGATGGTCGCGGAAGAAATCCGCAGGATGTTTGTCGCTCCGTTCCTGATCCAGGGCCATGAGATCCACCTGACCATTAGTATTGGTATCGCAGTGTTCCCGACCGGCGTTTCCGCCGAGGACCTGCTCAAGCATTCCGATGTCGCGATGTACCGGGCCAAGAACGAGGGCCGCGACAGGGTACGACTGTTCTCGCTGGAAATGCAGGAGGCGGTCAACCAGCATCGAATCATCGAGAAAGGGCTGCGTCAGGCGCTTGCCGGGAGCGAGTTCGCACTTTACTTCCAGGCGCAATACGACGGCGAGAGTCGTATCGTCGGTGCCGAAACCCTGCTGCGCTGGAATCACCCGGAAAAGGGCGTGGTAGCCCCGGGCCTGTTTATCGATATCGCGGAGCAAACCGGACTGATCGTCCCGATCGGCGAATGGATCCTGCATTCGGCCTGCGAGCGACTGTCGTCGCTGCCGCCGAACCTGAAATTATCGGTTAACGTCAGTCCGAGACAGTTCGGCGATCCCGGCTTCGTCGATCACCTCGGGCAGGTTTTGCGCGAGACCGGCACCAACCCCGCTCAACTCAAGCTCGAAATCACCGAGGGGCTGGCGATGGCTGACATCGAACACAGTATCGACACGATGAAAAAGCTGCAGAAACTCGGAATCAGCTTCTCCGTCGACGACTTCGGTACCGGGTACTCGTCGCTGAACTATCTGAACCGGTTGCCGATCGACGAACTGAAAATCGACCAGTCCTTCGTCAGGGATATCTCGTCCTCATCGGACAACGCGGTTATCGTCGATACAATCATCGTGATGGCGCGGCAACTGAACCTGCAGGTTATCGCGGAAGGTATCGAGTCCCGGGCCGAGCTGGATTATCTCAAATCGAAGCACTGCGATTACTTCCAGGGGTATTATTTCTCGCGGCCGCAGCCTTTCGAGCAATTTCTGAGCGAGATCGGTTCCGGTCTGAAGGTGAAGGCCAGCGGCTGATACGCCGGCGTCGATCAGGCCTCGGCCCGTCTCATGAACTCCATTTCATCCTCGTCGATTTCCCGAATCCCGAGATCCTCCATGATGGCGTAGGCGGCGGGCAGCACCAGCAACAGCAGGATCGTCGACGAAACCATACCGAACACCACGCTCGCGACCAGCGGTATCAACACCTGCGCCTGCAGGCTGGTCTCCGACAACAAGGGCAGCATCCCGGCGATGGTCGTAATCGAGGTCAGGAATATTGCGCGAAAACGGTCGCGCACCGCCTGCCCGGCGGCGTCGTGCAGCGTCATGCCCTCTAGGCTGCGGCGCTTGACGAACTCGACCAGCAGGATCGAATCGTTGACGACGACACCGGCGAGCGAGACGAATCCGATCATGCTCGGCAGGGTGATATCGAGGCCCATCAACTTATGCCCCCAGATCACACCGATCAACGCCAGCGGGATGTTCATCAAAACAACGAAAGGTTCGCGATAGTTGCGGAACTGGAAACTCAGCAGGAAATAAACACCGAATATACCGAGTACGAATCCGGTCAGCACCGACAGGTTGGTTTCCTGGCTGTTTTTTACTTCCCCCTCGAGGCTGATGAACATGCCGGGATAGCGTTGCTGCAATCCGTTCAGGAACCGATCGCGGGTATCGCCGATGATTTCGTTGGTGTTGGCGATACCCGCATCGATATCGCCGGTGATGGTGGCGGTGCGCTGGTGGTTTATCCGCATGATACGCGAAAATCCGCGCTTTTCGGCGACGGCGGCGATCGCGCTGAGCGGAATGTCGATCCCCTGGTTGTTGAACAGACTTAATTGCTCGAAATCCTGCAACGCGTTTTCACGGTCGGTATCGAGCCTGATGTTGATTTCGTAAGCCTCGCGCCCGCGGTAAACGTCGTCGATCTTGATGCCCTGGTAGGCCGCGCGCAGCTGCTGCGCGAGCTGCTGCGCGTTCAGGCCCGAGGCCAGCGCGCCGGGCAGAAGACTGACCGTGAACTGGGGCTTACCGAGGCGCAAGTCGTCCATGACGTTGGAAACACCGGGGTAACCGTTGAGCCAGGTCTGCAGTTCCCATGAAGCGTTGGACAGTTGCCACAGGTCGTCGTGCTGCAGGCGAATCGAGATAGCCTGGCCGGCCGGTCCCAGCTGCGGTTCCTTGAACTGAATCGACACGGCTTCGGAAGGGGATCCGGTGGTTTCGAACCAGCGTCGGCGCAATTCGTTCAAAGAGGTTCGGCGCCGTTCCGAATCGAGCAAATCCAGGCTGATGGTCGCGAGATGCGCGCCCTGTTCGCCGGCATCCGCGTTATTGCTGTAAAAGACCTGGATGTGGCGAATCAGCTCGCCTTCGTCCTCGGGCGGCAGCTGCCGCTCGGCCTCACGCAGGCTGGCAATCAACCTGGCAACCATCGCCTCGGTGCGGTCGAACGGCGTGCCCTGCGGCATGATGATGCGCGCCTCGAGCACGTTGCCTTCGAGATCCGGGAATGCCTTGAACTTGATCAGCCCGGCGGGAAACAGGCTGACGGTCACGATAAACAATCCGATCGCGATGCCGACCGTCAGGTAGCGATATCTAATCGCCAGGTCCGCGACCCTGCCAATCCTCTCTCGCAGGTTTTCGAAACCCTGCTCGAAACCTTCACGCCAGCGTGGTTTGGTTTGCTGACGGTGATGCTGCAGCGAGTGCACCAGGTGATGCGGCAGGATCAGGAAGGCTTCCACGAGGCTGACGGTCAGCACCGACAGCAGCACCACCGGCAGTACCCCCATGACCTGCCCCATATCGCCTTTCAGGAACAGCAGGCTGCCGAACAGCAGCGCCGAGGTGGCGAACGAGGACAGCACGCCCCGTCCCACTTTTTCGATTCCCGACACCGCGGCCTGCAGTGGCGACCTGCCCGCTTTGAACTCGTTTTCGATGCTTTCCGAGATAACGATGGCATCGTCCATCAAGATACCGATCGCCATCAGCAACGCGACCATCGAAATCATGTTGATGGAAATTCCGAACAGGCTCATCAACATCAACCCGCCGATAAAGGAGATCGGTAAACCGAGCGCAACCCAGAAGGTGTAGCGCCAGCTGAAGAACAGGAACAGCGCCAGCGTCGCCAGCAGCAGGCCCTGCCAGCCGTTTCGAATCAGCAGCTGCAGCCGGTCCTTGACGATGGACGCCGAGTCCTGGGTAATGACGAGGCGGGTGTTTGCGGGTAACACCGCGTTTTCGGCATCGACGAAATCCTGCACCGCGTTGAACACGGTGAGCGTATCGTCGCCGCTGTTCTTTTTCACCTGCAGCAGCGCCGCCGGCCGGCCGTCCAGCTCGACGCGCACTTCCTCGTCGGTAAACTCATCCGAGATGGTGGCGATATCGCCGAGAGTCAGGCGTCCGCCCCTGGCATCGTTGAGTACCACCAGGTCGGCGAGCTCCTCGACGCTGCGGCGCTCGTTTTCGACCCGGATCTGGTACGAGCGCTGGTCGGCTTCCAGAATTCCGGCCGGCAGATCCACCGCCTGTTGTCGCACCAGGTTGGCAATATCCTCGATGCTGAGCCGGTAACGCCGCAGGGTTTCGGCCTTGACGCGCACGCTGTATTCGTGCGTCGAGAATCCGCTGACATCGACCATCGGAACCTGCGGCAAGGCCAGCAGGCGGTCCCGGTAATACTCGGCCAGCGCCTTCAGTTCCGGCTGCGACAGGTCTGCACTGATGGCGACGCTGACCACCGCCGAGACTCGACCCAGCTCGTCGATCAACGGTTCTTCGGCATCGCCCGGAAAGTCGGTAATACTGTCCACCGCCGAATTGATATCGTCGATAAACTGCTGCAGGTTTCCGGTTTCCTGCATATCGAGCACCATGATGCCGACATTGTCACGCGCTTCGCAACTGCGCTCATCGAGAAAACTAATACCGTCGGTCGCATCTTCCAGCCGGTTGCAAATCCCTTCTTCGACTTCGGCCGCGCTTGCTCCGGGATAATTCACCGTCACCTGCACCTTGTAAAGCTTGATTTCCGGAAAGGTTTCCTTGTTCAGCTCCGGCAAGGCGGTGATGCCGAGCAGCACAATGATGAACATCAGGATGTTTGCAGCCGTCGGGTGGGCTGCAAAATAACGTATCATTCGTCTGCTCCCAGTGCACGCCGACGCAGGTAGGCCTCGACTTCGAGCGCCTCTTCGACCTGTAGCGGCATTCCCTCGATGACCGGGATCAGGTCGGTGACGACGATGCGCTCGCCCTCTTCGATGCCGCTGCGGACAACCACCAGGTCGCCCTGCGACATCGTGATCTCGACCGGCCTGACTTCGAGCCGGTTTTCCGCGGTTGCGATATAGACGCGGCCTTCATGTACCGCCTTGCGCGGCAGGACCAGCGCCGACTGTTCCGGCGCGAACAGGTCGACCGCGGTATACATCCCCTTGATCAACGGCGGTCGACGACCGGGAATGATTTTGTCGTAGGGACTATCGACGCCGACCACGACGCCAAGCGTCTGCCGCGTCGCGTCGATGGCGTCGCTGATACGAAGTACGCGCGCATCCCATACCGCCTCCGGCATGTCGTTGACCAGCCTGACCCTTGCGGTGAGGCCCAGACTTTCGTTGATACGGCCGCCGGTCTGTACGAACTGCTGCGCCATATCGGTCCGATTCGCGAGATGGCTGACCAGCCTGCGCATCGACTGGATCGGCAGCTGCGCGCTGATTTCGACGCCCTTGAGATCGATCGCCTCGAACAGCGGCGAGCCGACGGCGACGAATTCGTTCCGGTCGACGCTGACGGCTCCGATACGCGCGTCGAATGGCAGCCCGACCTCGGTGCGCCCGAGTATCGTGGTGCGGTTTTGCACTTCCTGCTCGGCGCGCGCGATCTGGGCCTCGATCGATTGCCGGCGGCTCTCGTAGCCGTTCATGCGGCCCTGCAGATCCTCGACCTGCTGGCGCAGCTGGATGGTTTTTTGCTCCTCGGCATCGAGGGTAGACCGGGCGATCAGCTGCTTCTGATAGATTTCGCGCAGGCGCGCGAGCTCGTCCTCGCCGACTTCGAGATTTTTCTGTGCGAGCTCGAGCGAGCGCTGCGTCGACTCCTGCTCCGCTTCCAGTTCCCGCAGCGACGACTGGCTGGCTTTCAAATCCTCCTTTGTCTGTTGCAGCGATAGCGCATAGTCCTTGGCCTCGATACGCACCACCACTGTCCCTGCCGGAATGGTCTCCCCGGGTTTCAGGTTGGGGTGGACATAACTGATTCTGCCGCTGACTTCGGCGGTGCTGTTGAGCGTGATTGCCGGCTCGACGTTGCCATAGGCGGTGATGCTCGAGCGAAACGGGATCAGCCTCGCGGTAACGACTTCGACCGCCCGACTCGGCATCTCGGCCGCGACATGCTGAAGCGGTTTCCTGCTTTTCACCAGGGCGAACGCGATAACGACAGCCACCGCGAGCGCCACCAGTAGCGCGACAACACCTTTCAGGTTCAAGTTCCGTTTCATGTTTCCCTGCGACCCCCGGGGTTCGGATGAGCGCCAGCGCGCTGGAGGATTCTAGCGTGCCCGACCGTATGCTTCAAACGCGGGTCAGAACAAAATTCGGCCAGGATATGAATATATGGTGACAGATACGTAAACGGCACCGTCGAGAGAAATCTGTCGCAGGGGTTTAGTGGCCGACAACGCATCCTTCCACTGGCGGATCTGGCTGGTAAAATATCCGTGCGCAGGCGTATGATTACGCCGCAAAATGATTTAACAAGGAGATCAAGATGTCCGATACAAACCCGATCAAGATTCCCCAGGAGGCTTTCGGCTGGTACGACGAATACGCGCACGGTGACATCGACCGGCGCACATTCATGGCGCGGCTCGCGACCCTGGCCGGTGCTGGCCTCAGCATGAGCGCTCTGACCGGCGCGCTGATGCCCAACTACGCGCTCGCCGAGCAAGTCTCGTTCAACGATCCGGATATCCACGCGAGCTACGAGACCTTCGCATCGCCCGACGGGCACCTCGAGGGCCGTGGCTACCTGGTCCGGCCCGCCAGGCGCGAGGGCAAGGGGCCGGCGGTGCTGGTCGCGCACGAGAATCGCGGCCTCAATCCCTATATCGAGGACGTCGCTCGGCGGCTCGCCAAGCGGGGCTACCTCGCGTTCGCGCCCGACGCGCTGCATTCGCTGGGCGGCTACCCGGGCAACGACGACGCGGGCAAGGAAATGCAACGCTCGCTCGAGCGCGCGCGCATCGAGCAGGATTTCATCGCCGCGACGAAACATCTGCACGCGCATGAGCACAGCAACGGCAAGCTCGGCGTGGTCGGCTTCTGCTTCGGCGGCTACATCACCAATATGCTCGCCGCAACCCTGCCCGACCTGGTCGACGCCGCGGTGCCCTTCTACGGCACGCCCGCGCAAGCCGACGTGGTTGGCAACATCCGCGGACCGCTGTTGCTGCAGTTCGCCGAACTCGACCAGCGCGTCAACGCGACCTGGCCGGACTACGAAAAGCTGCTGCAGCAGAAAAGGGTCACCTACCAGGCGTTCGTCTATCCCGGGGTGCAACACGGATTCCACAACGATTCCACCGGGCGCTATGACGAGGCAGCCGCCGAGCTCGCCTGGTCGCGCACGCTGGAGTTTTTCGCTAAAAACCTGAGCTAACGAATAGCTCGAGCGCGCCAGATGAAAAGAATGAGGCGGGGTCACATTTTCCTGCCGAAGGATATTATAATGGCCGGATCCTACTGACATCCGAGAATTGCCCTGAATACCCATAAGAAGTTCAGAAAGACCAAGGTCATTGCCACGATCGGACCCGCCTGTAACACCACGTCGACATTAAAGGCGATGATAGAGTCTGGCATGAACGTGGCGCGGCTCAACATGTCGCATGGCGACGAGGAATCCCATGCCAGCACCGTCGCGAGGATTCGCGAGGCCGCCGCCGAATGCGGCGCCATCGTCGCGATCATGATCGATACCCGGGGCCGTGAAATACGCAGCGGCAAGGTGCAAAACGGCCAGGTGCTGCTGGACGCCGCCCAGCCGTTCACGCTGTATGCGGACGATCGTGTCGGCGACGAAGCCGGTGTTTCCATCACGCTTAAGAGCCTGGACCGGCACGTGCAGCCCGGGCACCGGGTTCTCGTCGACGATGGGCAGATCGAACTTCAGGTCGAAACGGTCGCAGAAGGCCGCGTCCATTGCCGGATCGTGACCGGAGGCGTATTGCGCAACAACAAGGGCGTCAACCTGCCGGATACGGCCGCCGCGCTCGACGATATCGACTACGACACCGCGCGCGAACTGAGATTTGCGGCCACGCAGGCCGTCGACTTCATCGCGGCTTCCTTCGTCCGCAATGCCGAGGAGGTGCACGGCATACGGGCGCAGTTACGCGAGTTCGGAGCCGAAATTCCAATCATCGCCAAGATCGAGAACCGTCAGGGAGTTGCAAACATCGAGGAGATCATCGATGCCGCCGATGGCATCATGGTCGCGCGCGGAGACCTCGGCGTGGAGCTGAGCATGGGCGAGGGCCCCACGATTCAAAAGCGCATCATTCGCGCGACGGTCTCCAACGGCAAACCCGTCATTACCGCCACGCAAATGCTCGACTCGATGGAACGAAATCCGCGACCGACCCGCGCGGAAGCCAGCGATGTCGCCAACGCAATATTCGATGGCAGTTCGGCGGTCATGCTCTCCGGGGAAACGGCCTCCGGCACACGCCCGGTGGAAACGGTCCGGACCATGGTGAGCCTGGCGCTGGAGGCCGAGCAAAGCCTGCGCGAGTTCGGCACGCTACAGCAAATCAAGCCGCATCCCTCGAACGAAGTGACCGAGGCGGTGGCGCAGGCCGTTATCACTATGGCCAACCACCTGAACTCGGCGGCAATCATAGTCATGACCGAAACCGGCTTTTCCGCGCGCCTGGTTTCGAAATATCGACCCGACTGCCCGATTATCGCAATTACTTTCACGTCCGAAGTGGTTCATCGACTTGCGATAAGCTGGGGTATCTACGGCTTTCTCTATAGCGGGGCCGACTCCGACGAGGAGCGCCTCGCATTTGCGATCGAGACCGCAAAAAAACTCGGTCAGGTCAAAACCGGAGACCTGGTGATATTGACCGCGGGCCCGTCACGCCAGGCCGGCAGCACCAACATGATTCGGGCCCTGACGGTAGACTGATCGGTCGGGCAGCAGGTAAAACAAGTAAGGGAAAAGTTGACTGAGGGCGTAATCGATAATCCCTCTGCCACCTTCTCTTTGATCTACTGCCGGTAGGTGGACAGGAAGTGCTCGATCCGCCCGATGGATTCCTCGAGGTCTTCGATGCGCGGCAGAAACACCACGCGGAAATGATCCGGCTCGGGCCAGTTGAAACCCGTACCCTGAACGACCAGAACTTTCTGGCTGATCAGCAGGTCGAGAACGAATTTCTGGTCGTCGCTAATATTGAACTTGCGCAGGTCGATCTTCGGAAACAGGTAGAGCGCGCCGCTGGGCTTTACGCAACTGAGACCGTCGATGCTGTTGAGTAATTCCCAGGCGCAGTCGCGCTGCTCGTGCAGTCGCCCGCCGCAAGCGACCAGGTCATTGATACTCTGATAGCCGCCAAGCGCGGTCTGTATCGCATGCTGCGCAGGCACGTTGGCGCACAGGCGCATCGACACCAGGATATCCAGGCCCTCGATGTAATCCTGCGCCCGCAACTTCGCCCCGCTGACCAGCAGCCAGCCGCTGCGAAAACCCGCGACCCGGTAAGACTTCGACAGGCCGCTGAACGTGAGCACCAACTGGTCGTCCGTTGCGAGCGAGGACAGCGGGATGTACCGCGCATCGTCGTAAATGATCTTGTCGTAGATTTCATCAGCGAGCAGCACCAGGTCGAATTCGGCGGCGATTTCGATCAGCCCTTCCAGCATGGCCTTTTCGTAAACCGCGCCGGTCGGGTTATTCGGGTTGATCACGACCAGCGCACGCGTCTTCGCGGTAATGCGCGAGCGGATGTCGTCGAGATCGGGTTGCCAGCCGGCGCCTTCGTCGCATCGGTAATGCACCGGTTTGCCCCGGCACAGATTGACCGCCGCGGTCCACAACGGAAAATCCGGTGCCGGAATCAGCACCTCGTCGCCATCGTTGATCAGGGCCTGCAGCGCGATGACCACGAGCTCGGAAACGCCATTGCCGATGTAGACGTCGTCGACATCGACACCGGGGATGCCTAACCTCTGGTAATACTGCATCACCGCCTTGCGCGCCGAGTAAACACCATGCGAATCGCTGTAACCTTGCGACGCCGGAATGTTATGAATGACGTCGCGCAGGATTTCCTCGGGCGCCTCGAAACCCCAGGGCGCCGGGTTGCCGATGTTGAGCTTGTAAATCTTGTGGCCTTCTTCCTCTAGCCGATGGGCCTCGCGCAGCACCGGGCCACGGATGTCATAGCATACGCTTTCGAGCTTGCTGGACTTACGGATCGTGCGCTGCTTTTTGGGTAGCAGCGTGGGTACGGTTTCGGATTTATTCATCTCGACTCGACATCTGATTCTGACCGGTGGAAACGCCGATATACAGCTCTGGCAATAATAGCACCCGGAAGAATCAAATGGTAAGCCGGGCTCAAAAAGAAAGGATAAAAGGGGACGGATCGGTATTTTTAGGGGAAACGGCGAAAAAGGTCGCATCGGAACCAAAAATAATCCCTTCGCGACCTTTTTCTTTACGTGATTTCCACGGGTATTCGAACTAGTCCACTAAAGCGCAGAAACTAATTTCACACTCGAAAACCTAAAATACGGAACGACTCTCGACTATCATTATCCGGAACGCAATTCATCGGAGAATGTCGTGGTAGAAATAACGACAATGCGAATCTGGATGGGAATCTCCCTGGCCTGGCCACTGTTATGGATACTGGTGTTCGATCGGTGGTTCTTCTTCAGCCCGCTTGGATTGTTTATCGCGATCGGCATACCCATTGCAGGCTGGGTATTCTGGTGGAAATATTATCGGGGCGAAGAAGAAAATTTCATGGCTGACGGCCGACAGGTACTGGACAAGAGCGCAGAAACCCTGCTCAAGCTGAAAAAACGCATTTCAAACCGCACCTGACCCAACTCCGACCGGGGCTCCACCTGGACGAGTAATTCGGGTCACAGGGCACTTTCCTGGGGCAGACGACAGGGCATTATCGTCGCGAAATGACGGCATCGTAACAGGCATACTGTTCCAGAATGTACCCTTCGGGATACCTGAAACTTCGACCTGCGAAGCAGGGCTGCCGGCCAAAGTGCTAGGGTTGCCCGCTCCTCTCGAAGGTCATGCCGATTCCTGCGCCAAATTCCCGAGCCAGGCAAACAGGTGTCTCTACTTTGCCAGCAGGATATCCTTTGCCAGATTCACCCGGGCCGCGAGGTAGGCGGATCCGCCGCGGTCCGGGTGCAGCTTCTGCATCAGCCGCCGGTGCGCCTCGATAATCTCGGCTTCGCCGGCGTCCGATGACAATCCCAGTACCTGCAGCGCCTCTTCGCGCGTCATCTCGCCCGGTGCGCCGGAAGTCTGTCGTTGCCCCTGCGCGCCAGCCTGCTGTCGCCAGGTATCCGCATATACCCGGTCCAGATAGGCCTGCAGCAGTGCAACCGATTCTTCATCGTCCTGGCATTCGCTCAGCAATTGCAGCAAGGCGTCGAGATTTAGTTGATTGAGCATCCTGCCCCTGAAACGTCCCGTAAGAACTTCGCCGTCGATGTCTCCGGAATCGTGGTTCAGCGTCATGCGGATATACCTGCCTTGCACGGTAGAAGTTTGCCCGCTGCTCGGTTGTTGCGCCGATTTTGCCGCACCCGTGCCAGCCAATACGCGTTTGAGCAGCGGAATTCCGCCAAGGAGGGTCAGCAGGCCTCGCACGAAAGGCAGCAACGCGGCGAACACCGCCGCCAGCCAATGCGCTCGCCCGGTAAGCACCAGCGCCAGCAGTCCGATTGCAAGCAGCACCGCCAGCCATTGCCAGAAAACCCTGGGCGGCTGGCGCGACAGCCAGCGCAAAAAGAGGAACAGTCCAGCCGCCAGACCGAGCAGCAGTATCAGCCGCGCCACGGGTCAGTCCTTGCCCAACTGGCGGGTCAGTTTCCGCACAACCTCGCTGCGATCTTTAGTGAAATCCTGCAAGGCTTGCTGGCCGCCGGCGGCGTATACGGCAACCGCACTCAGCAGGTCGCGCAACTGCCCGGCGCTGGTCGCGCCGAAGGAACAGCAGGCGCCGCGGGTCAGGCGCGCAATCTCTTCGAACGCCCGTCGCGCCCCGGGCTCCGCACCTTCGTGAAACAGGAAAGTCCGTACCCCGAGCATCCCCAGCTGGCCCGCCAGATGGCACAAGTGGTCGACGTCTTCTTCCATGCAGTCGCCGACGAACACCAGCGCCTGAACCTTTTTTTGCTTCGTCTGCTCGATTGCCTGGCGCAATACTTTTTCGATCTGTGTCCGACCTCCCCGGCAGGACACGCTGGTCATTCGTTGCAGCAACGCATCCGCGGAGGACAGCCACGGGCTCGCCTCGAATTCGCCGAAGCCACGGTAGTAGCAAAGCTGAATGTCGAGGCCGCCGAGGGCCGCGGTTTCGGTGAACATCTCGCCCTGAATCCGGCAGGCCCGGTCCCAGGTGGGCTCGCGACTGGCGGTGGCGTCCAGCGCAAACATCAGTCGCCCGCGCTGCTGGCCGGATTTGATCACCGGCATCGATCTGACCTGTTTCACGAACGCGTCGATCGCGGTTTTGCTCGATTTTTGTGGAAGATCTTTGTCTGCGCCTGCCATGAAATTCGTCTTTGGACAGTAATTCGGAGGATATTATACCTGTTTCCCGGGCGATGGTTCCCAGGCTCGAATCAGGCCAGGCTGCCCCCCGATCAGACTGCCCCGCAGTTTCGACCACGACGCACTGACTCAGGAGAAAAAACGGGAACCCGTGCCCCTCTCCCACCAGCGCATCAATAAGCCGTCTACCGATTCCTGCAGCGCGATGCCCAGTCGCTCCGGAAGCGGCTTGCGCTCGACGTACCTGACCTCGAACACGTCCGCTTGCGCGCAGGCGCGGGTGATATATTCATCGCTGGTCATCAATTCGTCGACCAGTGCCAGGTCCAGCGCACGCTGACCGAACCAGGATTCCCCGGTAGCGACCCTTCCGATATCGAGCGCGGGTCGGTGCTGTGCCACGAATTCCTTGAACAGCAGGTGTATATCCTCGATTTCTTCGGTGAACTTCTCCCGTCCCTTGTCGGTGTTCTCGCCCAATATCGTCAGGGTGCGCTTGTATTCACCCGCCGTAATCATCTCGAAATCGATGTCGTTCTTCTTCAACAGGCGATTGAAATTGGGTATCTGGGCGACCACGCCGATAGAACCGATGATGGCGAAAGGTGCGGCCAGGATTTTGTTCGCCACGCAGGCCATCATGTAGCCGCCACTCGCGGCGACCTTGTCGACGCACACGGTCAGGCCGATGCCGTGTTCCTTGATGCGCTGCAACTGCGAGGACGCAAGCCCATAAGAATGCACCATGCCGCCGCGGCTTTCGAGGCGCAGGACCAGCTCGTCGCTGGCGCGCGCCAGGGATAACACCGCGGTAATTTCCCGTCGCAGGCGAGACACCGCCGAGGCCCTGAGGTCACCGTCGAAATCGAGGATGAAGACTCTGGATTTGACGTCTTCCGCGGCTACCTCGTCGGCACCGCGCCGGGCGGCCTGCTTGAGCGCTTTCCTGCGGGCCTTGTGCTCGAGCTTTTCCGCCTTGCGCTTTTGCTTGATATGCAGTTTGAAGGCTTCCGGATCGGATATCCCGGCATCGATGGCGTCGCGCATGGCGTCGATCTCGTCGTTGACCCGGGTTGTCTCGATATGGCCCTTCATTGATTTCTTGACCCGCCGGGTGGCGGCAACCGTCACCACGACTATAACCAGTATGGCTATGACGAAGGTAGCGAGCTTGGCGGCAAACAGGCCGTATTCAAAAAAGAATTCAGTCACGTAGTTCTCCTGTGTTGCGGGGGTGATTCGATTGCTTCCAAAATTCAATCTGGGGGCAATTCAGCGGATTTCTAACCACCGTTTATCAGAATGAAGACGCTATACTATCCACGGAAAATACGATGAACGCCATCTGGAAATTTCTGTTTATCGGGGCCTGCCTCTATGCCGGCCTGGCCGCGCTGATCTATTTTCGACAGTCGAGCCTGCTTTTTTACCCAAACGTGGCGGGCAGAAACCTGGCCGCGACGCCGCAACGGATCGGCCTCGTGTTCGAAGATGTCGATCTGCTCACTTCGGATCGGGTACGTTTGCACGGCTGGTTCATTCCGGCCGACAACGCCCGTGGAACCCTGCTCTTTTTCCATGGTAACGCCGGCAACATATCGCATCGCCTGGACTCGATCGCGATCTTCAATCGAATGAATCTCGACGTTTTCATTTTCGACTACCGCGGTTACGGTCAAAGCCAGGGGAAGGTGAGCGAAACCGGCACCTACCGGGATGCCGAGGCCGCGTGGTCTTACCTGATCGGGACGCGCGGCATCGACCCGGATAAGGTTATCGTATTCGGTCGCTCGCTGGGATCGTCGATTGCGGCCTGGCTGGCTAGCAGGCACACACCGGCCGCACTGATTCTCGAGTCAAGCTTCAGTTCGGTGCCGTCCATGGCGCAGCGACTATACCCTTTTCTGCCGGTGAGGTGGCTTTCGAAGTTCAGCTACGATACCCGGCAATACGTCGGCGCCCTCGCCTGCCCGTTGCTCGTGGTACACAGCAGGAACGATGAAATCATCCCCTACGCCGAGGGCCGTCTGGTTTTCGACGCGGCGCCGGCGGACAAACAATTTCTCGATCTTCGCGGCGGACACAACGATGGCTTCCTCGTCAGCGGCGAGGCGTATATCGATGGCCTGAGAAGCTTCATCGACAGCAGTTTGCAGCAAACCGGAAACCGCGAGGCTGATTCGATCCGCGGTTGACTGGTGACAGTCGAAGATTCCCCCCGAAGGAAGAAAGGGAAGACCAGGTTATGCGTTACGGGTGCCAAACGAAATAACGAGGTCTGTCTCCTATTGCCCCGACAGGCCCAGGTAAATAATATGTTGCGGGTAATGCTTGCTCTGACGAGGAAACGCAATGTTCGCACAAGGACTCAGGATTACCTTATCGATGGCCATAGTCAGCCTGCTGATCATCCCCCCGGTTTTCGCCGCCGATTCGGTCGTTGCGCAGGCCGAGACGTCGGCCCCCGAGCCGGAAAAGAAAGCGAAGCTTGTCGACCTGTGGCAGCCCGGCGATTCGGGTCAGCGCATGAATATCCGCGGCCGGGTTACCAGCCTCGACGGTACGCCGTTGCCCGGCATCCGCATATCCATTCGGCAGGCAAACGGCGACGGCGATTATACCGATCGCTACCGGACCACCCTGACCACCGACGCAAAGGGGCTCTACCAGTTCGGATCGGTGGTGCCGAACAATTATTCCGGAGCCAGGCACGTGCACGTGACGGTCTACGAGGACGGCTGGCAGTACTTCGATATGAGCATACTGTTCGAGGGCGATCCGAACCTGGAATACCACTATCAAGACGGCAAACCGATTTTCCTGGAGGAGTCTACGGTGAAGGGCGAAACCATTTTATTCGGGCGCTTCGATATCGTGCTGACCCCGGATTGAAACGCCCGGCATTCGTTTCGAGCGGCCATTCCCGTAACCACGATGGCGGTTACCCGGGTCAGGGCGACCACGACACCGGGATTATGCGGTTAACGGTCTCCAGAATTTCTGGTTTTTGCCGATACTACCGCGGCATTTGTGCGATAGCTGCCAACGTACCGCTCATTCCGCCGACACCCGCGGTGGACCAGCCACCGTCGACCGGAATGACGATGCCAGAGATATAGCTGGCAAGCCCGGATGCGAGAAACGCGGCGCAGTGGGCGACGTCCTGCTTTTCTCCCATACGCTGCAGCGGCACCGACTGGCAGACCTGCGCGCGGTGTTTATCGGTCGGCGCCAGCCGGTCCATGCCCTCGGTACCCTGAATCGGGCCGGGTACGATGCTGTTCACGCGGATGCCGTCGCCGCCCCATTCCATCGCCAGGCATCGGGTCATCATGTCCACGCCGGCTTTGGCGGCGCACACGTGCGCCTGTGCCTGCATCGGCACGAAGGCCTGCGGCGCCGAAATATTGATGACGCTGGCACCCGGCTTCTTCAGGTACGGATAGCCGGCACGCGTGACGTTGAAGGTTCCGTTCAGGTCGATATCGACGACGGTTTTAAACGCGTTCGACGACATACCGTTGACCATGGCCGGAAAGTTGCCCGCGGCACCCGAAACCAGCACGTCGAAGTCCCCCAGGGCCTCGTGTGCCTGCTCGAAAAACCGGCTGAGGGCATCGAAATCCCTGACATCGGCGCAGGCACCGAAACCCCTCGCGCCCGAGGCCTCGATCAAGGCCACGGTGGCCTCCACTTTTTCCGGCCTGCGACTGGCAACGGCGACGCTCGCGCCGAGTTCCGCGAATCCGAGGGCAATACCCTGGTTGATGCCGCTGGTGCCTCCGACCACCACGACGTTTTTACCCTGAAAATCGATTTCGAGCGCCATGCCTGTCTCCTGGATTGCAATTACCTGGTTGCGACACTACCACAGTGCGGCGAAATGCAAAGCGTTGCCGACGGAAATCAGGGAAAAGATCCTGTACATACCTCAAAACGAAAAATCACGGTCTATCACCCGTTGACGAGCGCCCGCGCACCGCTTCGAGTCGATTTATCGTCTGAATTATTAATCCACGGAAGGGGAAATCTGGTTAACTGCCAGGCAGATTACGTGTAGTCTCGCAGTCCTGATCGAGCTAAGAACATCCGGTAAAAGTCATGTCCAGCGAAATCCTGAAGCGAAACCTGCCCCGATTCGAAATCGACGAAGTGCGCGACCTCGCGCGGGACCTGTACGGATTCCGGGGCGACTTTTCGAGTCAGAGCAGCGAGCGCGACCTGTCCTGGCGGCTGCGCCTCGACAGCGGCGAAACGGTGGTCCTGAAAATAGCCAACGGCGCCGAGCCCGAGGCTATCGTCGATTTGCAGGTAAAGGCGCTGGAACACATCGCCTCCTGCAATCCCCGATTGCCGGTGCCCCAATCGATCGCCTCCCGCAATGGACGGCCATACGAATGGGTCGAGTCCGGCGCCGGCGACAGGCACATGATGCGCGTGCTCAGCTACCTGCCGGGTGACACCATCGAATCGCGGCCCGAGGCGCTGGGCGGGCGTATGCGCTTCGCGCTCGGCGCGATGATGGCCGAGATCGACCTTGCCTTGCGCAGTTTCTTTCATCCGGCCGCACGCAGCAACGATCACCTGTGGGAACTGGCGCGCTGCCTGGAGCTGCGGCCACAGATCGAGTTGCTGGTAGACGAGCAGCTGCGCCAGTTATGCCACCGCGTGCTCGATCACGCGGCAGCGGTGACGCTGCCGCATATGCAGCATCTGCGCTGGCAGGTGATTCACCAGGATGCCGATGCGCGTAACGTGCTGGTGGACCCCGACGATCCGCAGAAACCGGTCGGCATCCTCGATTTCGGCGACATGCTGTACGGTCCGATCGTCGCCGAAATAGCGACCATGGATACCTGCGCCAGGGACGAAAAAGATCCCGTCGGCTGCCTCTGCGACACCGCGGCCGGCTTCGATTCGCGCTTTGCGCTAGAAGAAGCCGAGGTCGACCTGCTCTACGACGCCGCGCTGATCCGCCATGCCAGCAACGTAATTCTGATCGCCGGGCGCGACGCCATCGACGACAGCCACGGTTACCTGAACGACACCGGCAAGTATGCCGGCATCCTGCGGCGCATGATCGACGAGGGTCGCGACCGTGCTATCCGGCGCATCCGCGCAGCCTGCCGTTTCCCGGTTTACGCGGCCATTTCACGCAACCACGCCGCACCCGACGACGCTTACGACGATCTCGCGCAGAAACGCAGGCGTTATCTCGGCGAAGTCGTGCACTTTTACGATCGGCCACTACACTTCGTGCGCGGGGAAGGTCCCTGGTTGATCACCCCGGACGGTCGGCGTTATCTCGATTCCTATAACAACGTACAGCAAATCGGGCACGCCAATGCGCATGTCGCCAGGGCGCTGTACCGGCAATCGAACGTGCTCAACGTCAACACCCGCTACCTGTGCGATATCGTCGCCGATTACGCCGAACGCCTGACCGCTGACCTGCCGGCGCACCTGAACGCCTGCGTCTTCGTCAATTCGGGCAGCGAGGCCAACGACGTCGCCATGCAGCTGGCGAAGTTCGCCACCGGTCGCGACGGCGCGCTGGTCATGCACGAGGCCTATCACGGCTGCACCGAGACCACGATGGAATTATCGCCCTCGGAAAGCGGGCGTTTCGACCATCTCGAGTATCTCGAGGTGCCCGACATGTATCGCGGGCGTTTCGCCGCCGACGCAGACGCCGCGCAGAAATACGCCGCGGATGTCGATCGCGCGCTCACCGACCTGGCGCGGCGCGGGCACGAGGCGGCGCTGTGGATGGTCGATACCGCACTGTGCAGCAACGGAGTGGCGATGGCGCCGGACGGCTATTTCGACGCGGTCGCGCAACAGGTGCAGGCCGCCGGCGGGCTCGTCGTCGCCGACGAGGTGCAGGCCGGCATGGGCCGGCTCGGTAATTTCTGGGGTTTTCGCGCGCAGGGACTAGAGCACGTCGACATGATCACGATGGGCAAGCCGGTCGGCAACGGCCACCCGCTCGGCGTGGTCATCACCGAGAGGACGCTGATCGACCGTTTCGCGGCATCGATCGAGCTATTCAGCACCTTCGGCGGCAACCCGGTGTCCTGCGCCGCGGGCATGGCAGTGCTCGACGAAATCGAACGCTTCGGCCTGGTCGACAAGGGCGTCGAGGTCGGCGATTATCTTCGCGCGCAGCTGCGCGAACTCGCGCACCAGCACCCGCTGATCGGCGACGTGCGCGGCAAGGGCATGATCGTGGGTCTCGAATTCGTCACCGACCGCGCGGCAAAAACGCCGGCCCGGGCGCAAACCACCGCGCTGATCGACCTGATGCTGGCCGAGAATATTCTCGTCGGCCAGGCCGGCCCGCAGCGTAACGCTTTCAAGATGCGACCCAGTTTCGCCTGGGACAGGGAGCATGTGGATTTATTTATCGGCGCGCTGGACAGGTGCCTGGATCAACTGTAAAAAGTGTCGGGCCTGGAATCCTCGATATCCGAACTAGCGAGCACGATTCGGGAATTCTCCCCGAAATAGCTCGACAATCGTCTCTGCGGGATTCTCGCCTGCGCGGGAAGGACTGTATCGATGCCCGGATCCCGCGGTCGCGCCGCGGGGCGACGTTTTTGCCCAGGGCTGCAGGCTATCCGGAGGCAGTCCGCGCTTTACGATACAGGGGGATTTGATCGCTTTCTGCCACCGTTTTCCCCTCCACCAAATACATGGCATCGAGTATCGATCGGCAGGTATCTCTCGATTACAAGATTGAAAGATGCACGCGGTTGCGGTTCAATCGAACTCGTCCGGCCAGGCAACCATCTAACCCGTTTATGATCGATAACGAACCACGCCGGGACATCGGCAAGCACGCCCGCAGGCCATGCCCGAGGCGCCTCCGCTCGGCCGTCCCGAAATGGCGACGTTCCCTGGCCCTGGCGCTGCTGCTGGGACTGGCGGGCTGCGCCACCATCCAGCAACCGCACCGCGGGCACCTCGGTTCCGAAGATGCCGCAATCCGGGAATGCGCGCGCTGGTTCAAGGCGCTGGATAAGGCGGTAGCCCGATCCGACGTAACCGATATCGCGTCCCGGCGGATAGCGGGGTATCCCTACCTGCGCGTCGATCGCTTTCTCGCGGCAGTCGGCGGCAACGCAAATGACGAAGCATTCCGCGAGGCCTGGATCGAGCGCATGCGCGAACTCGATGCAGAAGGCCGCCGGGTCGAAATCGATAATCTGCCGGCGGCGGAAGTCGAACGCCTCGCACTCGCCGACCGCGGCAAGCTAGTCTTGCGCACCCGGGACTGCGCCACGCGCCTGTCGATGATCGATTTACCCGACGCCGCGCCCAGTACCCTGCTCGAGCAGCGCGCCCGGGTCGAAGACGATTACAGTTCGATCAAGCGTGCATTCGGTCTTTACCTGCTGACCCGGCTGCCTTTCTATAAGGGCGTGCAGGACTGGCAGAAAGACGTAACGCAAACCATTCGCGCGGCGCGCCGGGGAGAGTCTCCCCGCGAGCCGGTGCTGCGTTACCTGCCCCCGGCTAGCCGCGGTTACACCCGGCGCGAGGTCGCCGGGATTCTGGCTCGTGCCGCGCGGCACCCCTTCGGCATTCCGGACTTGTCCGAAACTGAAAAGGATCGCCTGTTCGCGACCTATGCGCCGGTGTTCGAGATCGAAACAGGAGGCGTCTTCGACCGCATCGGCAAGCTTTACTGGTCCCTGGCAGCTACGCCGCAGGTCGATGTATCGAATCCTACTGTTTATCGGCGACTCGGCTACACGCGATTCGAAAACCGTACTCTGCTGCAGCTCATTTACGTGGCATGGATGCCGGAGCGTCCACGGGATCACGCTTTCGATTTGCTCGGTGGCCACCTCGACGGCATCGTCTGGCGCGTGACGCTCGCGCCGGACGGCGAGCCGGTGATTTACGACAGCATCCATCCCTGCGGTTGTTTCCACCTGTTTTTCCCGACCCCTCGAGTCGAGCCGATACCGTCGCCGCGACGCTACGAGGAATGGGCCTTTTCGCCGGCGGGCCTGCCGGCGACGCCGCGAGGTAGCCGAATTATAGTCAGCCTGCAGACACGCACGCATTACCTGCGCAATACCTGGCCGGGCGAACCAGGTGAAGGCACGGCATACCGCTTTGCCGACTACGACGAGCTGCGCTCGCTGCCGCTGCCCGGCGGTGGTTCACGCAGCCTGTTCGCTCCCGACGGACTGGTGGCGGGCAGCGAGCGCCGCGAGCGCTTCCTGTTCTGGCCGATGGGTATCGCAAGCGCCGGCGCGATGCGCCAGGCGGGCACGCAGGCCACCGCGTTTGTTGGCCGGCGCCACTTCGACGATGCCGATCTGATCGAAAAACGCTTTCGCCTGCGGGACTGGCCATAAAAAAAAGCGACGGTGAAGGTAACGGCCGTAACACAACAATTGCTTCTAAAATATGAGGACAATGCTCTGTGACATCAGATTTCGACGAAATAGCTCGAAAGCCGTCACCACAGGATTCCCGCTTGCGCGGGAGCAACCCCTTCGATTGCCTGACCGTTACCTGCTGTCTCCGCAGGCTAACCGGACATGCTTGACGGCTATGCCCGCGCTTGCGAAGCTGTGTTATATGCGTTACCTGCCTCCCTTCATTGGTTTACTCGCCCTGTTCGCGGTTTTCTTTGTCCTGCTTCCGGATTTTTCTACGGACGGTAACGACAGGCCCACCGAACGCAGGCAGGACGAGATAATGGAGCATGCCAACGAACTCCAGACCGGAGACCTGGACAGTATGATCGAGCGGGGATTCCTGCGCGTCCTCACCGTCCACAATCCCCTCTTCTTCACCTTCGACGGCGAAAACCAGCAGGGCATGGTCGCCGAACTGGCCAAGCTCTTCGAGGAGCATCTCGCCGAAGAGGTCGGCCGTGTCCGCTCGCCCACCATCGTGCTGATTCCGGTAAGCCGCAACGAACTGATACCGGGACTGCTCGCGGGCCGCGGCGACCTCGTCATGGGGAACCTGACGATCACGCCGGAAAGACAGAAGCTGGTCGATTTCGGCCCGCCGATTCACACCGACGTCGAAGAACTCGTGATCACCGGGCCGGCCGCGGATGACGTCGACTCGCTCGACGATCTCGTCGAAACAGGGCTCTACGTACGTCGCTCCAGCAGCTATTTCGAGCATTTGCAGGCATTGAACGCCGCGCGCGAGGCAAACGGCAAGCCGCAGATCCCGATCACCGAGGCGGACGAAAACCTCGAAGACTACGACCTGCTCGACATGGTCAATGCCGGCGTGCTCGGCGCCATCGTCGTCGACAGTCACAAGGCGGCCTTCTGGGAACAGGTGTTCGACGATATCGAAGTGCACCGTGAACTGCCGGTGAATTCAGGGGGTCGGATCGCCTGGGCCATGCGCAAGAACAGTCCTCGCCTGATGCAGTCGGTCAGCGCCTTCGCCGACACGGTCAGGAAGGGCACCCTGCTCGGCAACATCGTCATGCAACGCTACCTCGGCGATACCGACTGGCTCGAGCCCGTGCTGGCAGGCGAGTACCACGAGCGCTACGACGATACCATCGAAATCATCCGGCACTACGCCAGCCGCTATGACTTCGACTGGCTGATCATCGCCGCCCAGGCTTACCAGGAATCCCGCTTCGACCAGAGCAAGCGGAGCCCGGCGGGCGCGATCGGCGTCATGCAACTGATGCCCACGACCGCGGCGAGCGATGCGGTCGGCATCCCCAATATCTCGAAGCTGGAGAACAACGTCCATGCCGGGGTGAAATACCTGCACTGGCTGCGCGAGACCTACTACTCCGATCCGGCGATTTCGCCGCTCGATCGGGTCCTGTTCTCCTTCGCCGCCTACAACGCCGGCCCGGGCAACATGAAGCGGGCGCGTAGCCGCGCAAAAAGGCTGGGCTTCGATCCCAACCGCTGGTTCGGCAACGTCGAGATAGGCATGTACCGCGCGGTGAGCGGCGAACCGGCATCCTACGTGCGCAATATCTACAAGTACTACGTCACCTACCAGGGTCTCGAGCAGGCGCGCCGGGCGCGCGAAAAGGCACTCGACGACCACCGCCGGTAAAGGGTACGGAGGGAGTGAAAGATAATCCCTCCGGCTCCCTTTCCCTCGCTCGAGAAGTTTCCGCCGTTATTACCGTATGCATGCAGGTAACGTTTCCCCGTTAGGCGCAAATACCGCCCACCGAATACCATCGTCGATGAACCGTCGCAGTAAGCGCGAGCAACGGCAGACGTTGACCTGCTTTCACTCGGGATGTAGACGGACGGCCTGAGGTCGGCGCGGCAGCGCTTTTCTCCCGGAGCCGGCGTGCGATTCGACGGGCCGGCGCATTCCACGCGGCCCGCCCGTCGTCGGATCGTGCAAGGATTCCGGGGACAGCAAACCCGTTACCGAACACTCTGGATAAATCAACAGCAGCTATATAAGTAAACTGTCCCCGGAATTGCATCGACACGCGGGAGCGAAGCGGAAATCGGGTCAGATACCGGTGACATCGATATCGCCCACAACCTGCGTTTCCAGTTGGATTTCGCCCTGCCCGCCCCCGAGCGTCCCGCTCACCGTGGTCGCGGTGATTATTTCGTTATCCAGGGCGAGATTCGACACGTTAATACTTCCGGAGAAAACCCTGGCGAAAAATTCGGCCGAAGTGTTGACCGGGATCTCGAGGTCGATATTCCCACTCAGAACGGTCATGTCGATCCTGCCGTTCAACGGCAGG
This sequence comes from Gammaproteobacteria bacterium, assembly GCA_029864185.1. Classification (GTDB taxonomy): domain Bacteria; phylum Pseudomonadota; class Gammaproteobacteria. The sequence goes on along the minus strand of JAOTTY010000036.1, from coordinate 1,036 downwards.
GAGGCAATCCCGGCGACGATGTTTCCGCTAAGCAGGTTGATCTCCGCGTTGCCGGAAATATCGGTCAAGGTGATCGTGCCCGCGATATTGTTCATCGAAACTTTGCCGCCCAACGCATCTAGCGTCACGTCGCCGCCGTTATTGTTGAGGATCAAAGCGAAGAAGCTGGGTAGCGTAACCGTGTAATCGACGAAATATCCCCGGCCCAGGGGGCATTGCGGTTGACTGGTCTCAACCCGGGCCCGGGTGGTCAAATCCTGCACCGACACCTGTAACTTCGCCAGATGCGCCTGGGCATCCGCGACGCTCTCCGACTGCACCCGCCTGGTCCCGATTATCGTAATCGATGCGCTCCCCGGGATTCCGGAAATGGTGATGTCGCCGTCCTTCGCGTTCATCAATAAGTCGACGTGATTGACGACATTGATATTGAAACTGAAGGGCTCCTGCGCTGAGAAATTCCGGTTACTGACTTCGTCCGGGGCGCAGGTCACGAGATTCAGGCCGTCACTGTCGCCGCCGGTGCCAATTACGGACAGGAACGCGGCCACAAAAACCGGCACCATTGCTAACAGATGCCAGTACCGCGGCCGTTTTTTAGCGAATGCCGTCATTTCTCCGCTCCAGCGCTCGGCCACCGAGCAGCACCAGGTAAGCCGCCATACTTCCGAGCGCTATCGACAGGATATCGAGCAGATCGAAGGTACCGGCGAGAAAATACCCGACCGTATTTTCGAGCAGTATCACCTGCTGGAACCAGTCGGGCACGATGGCGGCGACGTGAACCGCAATCGCATCGTGCTGCGCCAGTTCGAACAGGCTGTCCAGGCCGAACCAGAACAGGCAGATCGAGGCGAGACGAAATCGCCAGGGCGCAAGGATGGCAGCCGTGATCAGGATAAAGACCACCACGTGGACAAAGCTCGGGAGATGGGCGCCCAGGGATCCGAATAACTGGCCGCTATACGTGCCGGTTTGCCAACCGTCGGGAATGAAATAAACCCGATCCGCAGGTCGATCGAACAGGTAAACCGAC